>JAFGHA010000002.1 GCA_016930275.1 Chitinispirillaceae bacterium | reverse complement strand
TTTGCGGAAGTGGTGGAATGGTAGACACGCTAGTTTCAGGAGCTAGTGGGTGCAAGCCTGTGGGGGTTCAAGTCCCCCCTTCCGCACCAATCTCACCTCCATAGCTGATTTCAGAATATCCGGATGCACGATCCTCATTCAATAGAAGTTCTCTCATCGTCGGTTATTGAAAAAATTGCAGCCGGTGAGGTTGTGGAACGTCCTGCCGCAGTTATAAAAGAACTCGTGGAGAACAGCATCGATGCTGGCGCCACCAAAATCGACATATCTGTCGAGGACGCCGGTTTTTCGATTATACGGATCACGGATAACGGAGACGGTATGTCGCAACCGGATCTGCGTAAAAGCATGTTACGACATGCCACCAGCAAGATCCGTGATGCGGATGATCTTTTTGCGATCGGAACATTCGGCTTTCGGGGTGAAGCCCTCGGGAGTGTCGCCGCGGTAAGCAGAATGTCGGTTGTTTCCGCATGCGATGAGAGTGGTGAAGGTTATCTGCTTGAAAATGAAGGCGGTGAGCAGGGAAATGAACTCCTCCCGCATCCGCATCGGCGGGGAACGACCGTTACGGTGAAGGATCTTTTTTTCAACGTTCCAGCCCGAAAAAAGTTCATGAAAACCCGTCGCGGAGAGCATCTCGCAATTGTCAGAATGCTCGAACAGCTGGTCATTCCTTTTCCCTCCGTTCATTTCACGCTCCGGATGGATGGAAAAAGTATCTTCGATCTGCCGGTGGTTGACCGTTGTATCGATCGTATCGCCGAAATTACCGGGACCGGCTATGCATCATCGCTCATCGAGTGTAAAGGTATTCGGGAGAATATGGAAGCGGTGGTGTACGTTTCTTCTCCGGAAAAACTGCAGGAGCGTCCCCGTTTTCAGAGCCTGTACGTCAATTTGCGTCGTATCAACAACGACTCGGTGCAATACTCGATACGGGAAGCGTTCTCGCAGTATCTGGGGCATAACCAGCGCTGTGCTTTTTTCTGTTTTTTAACGATCGATCCCTCCCGCATCGATGTCAATGTGCATCCGACAAAACAGCTGATCAAGTTCGACAATGAACGGGAAATCTTCAGTTTCGTTTTCTCGACGGTAAAAGAGGGAATCGCCGGAGTAATGGTAGGTTCCGGGGCGTTTACCGCCGGGGAAGTACCGTTTACATTGGAATCAGTAGCGGAGGAATCGACTCCGGATCATCAGTCGCGTCAACCTGATCTTTTCGACCGATTGCGCCGGAATTCTTCCGTCGGAGAGCCCGGATCGTTCATGGGGTACCAGGATAACAGGGGTACCGAGGACGATAATGAAGAAAAACCGCAGACAATTCTCGCCTTTCCCGAGGGATATCGTGTCGAGAAAGAGGTTGACCGCGCGAATACTACCGCGGTACAATTATCCGGTGATGCTCCCGAAAAAATGTGGGATCTCATTCCATGCTATCAGATTCACGCGATGTTCATTCTTGCACCGATCAAGAACGGTATCCTGCTGATCGACCAGCATGCGGCGCATGAGCGCATCCTTTACGAGCAGGCGATGAAAGACAGTGAATTCCGGCAGACGGTGCAGCAGCTGCTCTTCCCGGTTGTCGTGGAACTTTCACCTGCGGAGAAGGGAATCGTCGATTCCGGGATGGAACATTTTACCCGGTTCGGCTTTGAGATAGCTGATTTCGGCGGGAAGGCGGTGTCGATCAGCGCCATTCCGGCATTTCTCAAGGATGGCAGTGTCGAGTCCACGCTGAGGGAGATGGTGCGGTATCTGCTGGAAGGCCGCAACCCCGAGGATTTTTCGGAACCGCGCAAGCGGTTCGCCGCGGCATTCGCCTGCGGTGCGGCAATCAAGGCCGGGCAGAAACTTTCACAGGAAGAGATGAATGCGCTGCTCAATACATTGTTTGCAACTGAAAATCCTTACACCTGTCCGCACGGACGTCCGACACTGATTCGCATGTCGGTTGATGAGTTGACGAGACGATTTTTAAGGTAGGAGAACCCCCATGCAGATTGAAGAGCACACCGGAACGTTTACGCTGGCGATTCCGCGCCATTGTACCGGGACGGAAGTGAAGACGGTTGCCGCGGAAATCGCACGGTTGTACGGGCAAGCGGTACCCGCGATGCTGGTGCTGGATTTCTCGGTCACCGAACTTATCGACAGCAACGGTATCGGAACGCTGGTATCGGTAGCCAAGGAAGCGCACGCACGGCAGGTACCGCTCCGACTTCGCAATCTCAACGAAACACTGACGCAACTGTTCAACCAGACGGGGCTCGACCGGATTTTCACCATCGAACGGGGTGAGAAAATCATTACCGCAACGGTCAATTTTTTCGAACCTGCCTATGATGTCAAGCTGCAGATAACACCGGAACCGGTCGGAGAGGTGGAGATATTTCACCTGAGCGGGGTGATGAGTCACCCGGTCGGATCGAGTATCTTCAAGCAGCGGCTTCTTCTGTCGCTTTCCCGTTCGAAAAAAGTGCTGCTGGATCTGGAAGAGCTTTCTTTTATCGACAGTCTGAGTATCAGCGCTCTGCTGCGTATGAACAATCTCCTTACCACGACGGGTGGGAGCATGGGAATCTGCGGGGCTGCTTTCATTGTTAGCGACCTTCTGGAAACCCTCAATATCGGAACGATCATTCCATTGTATTCCTCGCGGGAGGAGGCGCTTTCCTCGCTGGTGTCTCAGGATGGCTGAACCGGTAAAGGCAGCAACCATTACCATTCGTTCCATCGGATGCAGAACCAATCAGGAGGAGATGGAAGCCTTATCGGCAGCACTGTTTGAAGAAGGATACCGGATAGTTGATGCAACGGAAGATGCGGATATCATTATCGTGAACACCTGCTCCGTAACGGCGGCAACCGAGTCCAGGACCCGTCGTTTCCTTAAAAAACTCAATGCAGCCGCCCCACAGGCGAAAATCTGCGTGACCGGTTGCCTGGCACAGCAGGATCCCGACGAACTCCTGAATATGCAAGGTGTTTCCTGGGTGGTCGGCAACCGCCTGAAAGGTGCTATACAACATCTGCTTCGCACGACATCCGGAGGAATCCATACCGGTGCATTTTCCGATAAGTCAAAAGAACTTCTGGAAATTTCCACTGTCATGATTCCCCCCGATGCTCCCGGAAAACATCGAACCCGTTTTTCGGTTAAAATTCAGGAAGGATGTGATTTTCACTGCAGCTATTGTATCGTTCCGAGGCTTCGCGGTCCGTCGCGCAGTGCATCCGTCGAGACGGTGACGGCGGTCTGCCGGAAGGCGGTTTCAACCGGATACAAGGAGATCGTGCTGACCGGAACGCATATCGGGCAATTCACCCATCAGGCGGAGGGCGGTCTGCCGGAACTGCTTGACCGACTGCTTCTGATTGAGGGCGATTTCCGCATCCGACTGAGTTCCCTCGATCCGCGAGACTGCACCGATGAACTTCTAGGGTATATCGGCGCTTCGAAAAAAGTGTGCAGTCACGTTCATGTCAGTCTGCAGAACTGCTCACCGGAGGTTCTCGGGGCGATGCGGCGTCCGGTCGACCCGACAATTGCCTGCATCGAACGGCTTGCCGTATTCAGAAAACAGTATCCGCTTGCCGGAATCGGTGCGGATCTGATCGTCGGTTTTCCCGGTGAAACCCCTGAACGGTTCGATGAGACCTGCCGTGCATGTACCGCGCTGGAACTATCGTATGCCCATGTATTCCGCTTTTCTTCCCGGCCCGGGACTCCGGCTGCATTGCTCACGGAGACCGTTTCCGAATCCGAAAAAACAGCGCGAAGCGATCGTCTGCGCGAAATCGTCCGTCAGAGCCGAACGAACTTTATTAAAAAAGTTGGACCTGTTCCGCAGCGAATCATTGTAGAATCTGTATTCCCGGTCAGGGGAGTAACGTCGAATTATCTGCACGTTGAACTGCCCGGCGGGAATGTACCCTGTAACTCGTGGATGGAAGTGCTCGTCCGGGGTGCATCGTTACATGGACGTTATTGTCCGGCACAACCAGTTCTCCGCAAGGTGGCTTGAATGAGTGATTCCAGTATAAACGGTTCGACTAAGAATGAACGGTACCGCCGATTTATCGAGCAGATTGATAATCTGCCCTCACTGCCTTCAATCGTATCACGTCTGATTCAGGTGGTCAATTCACCCGATACGTCCGCCGACGACGCGGCGAAACTGATTCAGAAGGATCCGGCACTCACGACGAAAATGCTGCGGCTTGCCAACAGTGCATTCTACGGTATTCCGCGGAGTATATCCTCGGTATCAAGTGCGGTGGTAATACTCGGTTTCAACACCATACGTTCGCTTGTCCTGAGCGCATCGGTAATGAAAATGTTTTCGGGAAGCAAAAAACCGGCTTTCGACAAGGACCGGTTCTGGAAGCATTCGATTGTATGCGCACTCGCGGCGAAAACAATTGTCCGTCAATTTATCAATGTCCGGATGATGGATCCGGAAAGCGCGTTCTGTGCCGGCATTCTCCACGATATCGGCAAGTTGATTTTCAGCGAATTCGCGGGTGATGATTATCAGGAAGTGTGTGCGTTCGCGCGTTCGAATAATCTGCCGCTGCTCGAAGTTGAGCGGAGAATGCTCGGTATCGGTCATTCGGATATAGGCCGGATACTGGCCGACAAATGGGCATTGCCGCTCGACCTGGAATACGCGCTCGTATTTCATCATGAACCGAAAAATGCGGATAATCTTCTTGATCTCGTAACCACGGTTCATATTGCCGATGTGCTGACTCATCAGGCGGGTCTGGGCCTGTGGGACGGTGAAATCACCCCGCCCGAATGGGACCAGGGGAGTTCCGTTCTGCGCTTCGGGGAAAATGACCGGGAACATATTTTGACCCTGCTTTCAGACAGTATCGAAAAATCGGGTGAATTTATTGACATTATCAAATAGTGTGTTCGTCTGCCGGTTCTGCCGCGCCGATACACCGTAAGCATCTTCACTTCCGGCAATTACGACAGATACCTCCGTTTGGAATGTGTGAAATGAATCAGAAATTCGTTACACGGGCAATGGAACGGCTGCCGGTGCCGTCGTCGGTGGTGCATCGCATTACCGCGGTCGTGACCAACCCGGACACGTCCGCGGCTGATGTCGCCGCAGTACTCAAACTCGATCCGGCTTTGTCGGGAAAGGTCCTGCGGCTGGCGAATTCAGCGTTTATCGGTATTCCGAGAACGGTGTCATCGCTACCGAATGCAGTTGTACTTTTGGGAATCAAGAGAATTCATTCTCTGGTGCTGACGGCGGAATTGCTGGCTCCCGTTAAAGATATCGCCGCACTTCCGTTTTCCATCGACCGGTTCCGGCGGCATGCGGTCACCGTCGCTTTCATCGCCGAATCGATAGCTCGTCATCTGCAGCGGTACGATGCACCCGATGAGCATGAACTTTTTTCGGGCGCACTGCTTCACGATATCGGCAAACTGCTGGCGGCCATTATCGATCCCGAGGGAGTCGCTGAAATTTACAAAAAGTGCCGTCGGCGCTCGATTCCGTATTACCGGGCCGAAGGAGAGGAACTTTCACACACACTACTCGGTGAAATGCTCGCGGAGCGCTGGAAATTTCCTCCTGAACTGACGGCGTGCATACGGGGACATCACACCGCCGCCTGTTTTCCGGAATTGCATCGACTGGTATCCGTAATTCATATTGCCGATGTCATGGCGCATCTGCTCGGGTTCGCACTGTTCCCCGATGAGAAAATACCGGCACTCGACGATGCGGCCCTGGCGGAGGTACAGCTTCCGGTAGAACGTTTACGGGTGATTGCCGAGGATATTCTTGGAAAAAGAGACCAGATTTCGTCGTTACTTGAAATTCTGGACTGAACAACGGTACCGTCTGCATACCGACACCTGAAAATGACCGGCGTATGCACCGGCAGCGCGCGTAGCGCATGAAATGAGATACTGACAACTCACTATATCCTCAAACGGATGATACCGTATCATCATTGAGACGTACCATACCTGTATGGCGGCACACCGGAATACCCGAACGGTGTCTCCAGCGGGAGACGTTCGGGTGGTAGCGGTTCCCTGCGGAGATTATCGTCCTGAGGAGATAACATTCAAACAGATGTGGAAATGTAGTTATGAATTTGTTGGCACGATTGAAGGAAGGATTAAGTAAAACCCGTACCCAGATCACCTCGATTCTCGGGGGGGAAGAACAGTTCAACGAAGCGTTTTTCGAGGCACTTGAAGATGCCCTGATTTCAGCTGATATCGGTGTTGAACTATCGGGAGAAATTCTTGAGGATTTACGGCAGCGGATCAGGCAGGATAAAATCTCTTCGGTTGACGGTGCGTACGAGGCCATGAAGACAATGCTGATTGAGCAACTTGATATTCAGCGTTTACCGGATGATTTTCCACCCAAACCGTGGGTAGTGCTGGTGGTGGGAGTAAACGGAGTCGGAAAAACGACGACGATCGGTAAACTGGCCAATGAACTGCATCAAAGCGGCAAAACGGTTATGCTCGGAGCTGTCGATACGTTTCGTGCCGGGGCGATTGAGCAATTACGGATATGGGCACAGCGGACCGATTCCGCGTTTGTTTCCCAGCATGAGGGTGCCGATCCCGCTTCGGTGGCGTTTGATGCGATGGAGGCAGCAAAGGCACGGAATACCGATATCCTTATCCTGGATACCGCGGGGCGCCTGCATAATAAAGTAAATCTGATGCACGAGATGGAAAAAATTCTTCGTGTCATAAAACGCAATACGCCGCATGCTCCCAATGAAATCCTTCTGGTGGTGGATGCGACAACCGGGCAGAACGCGATGAAGCAGGTTGCCGCATTCAATGATGTTCTGGGAATTACCGGACTCGTGATCACCAAGCTGGACGGTACCGCCAAAGGTGGTGTCGCATTGGCGCTGACAAAAACCTTCGGGATTCCGGTCAAGAAGATCGGTGTTGGTGAAGGTATCGAAGATCTGCAGGATTTCAATGCCCGGTTATATATCGAGGCGATGTTCGGAGATCTCTCGGAAAACAGTATACAAAACGGTTGATGTATGGTATAGTTTACACCGGTTTTCACCCATTTCCGGGAAAGACGTTTCCGGCAGTGGAATACTGTCGTGCTGCAGGTTCAACCATCTATGCCAGTGACTGTAATTGCCGAGAATCCGGAAATTGAAGGTATTGTTTTCCGTTGAAACAGAGGTAAATGATGGATAATCCGATCTGGTCCTATTTTTTCAGACCGCCCCAGGAGAAAATGGCCAATATCGAACTGATGAAAGAATTGCCGGTGTTCGATTCGTTGTCTACAGGGGAACTGGTACAAATTGAACGTGTGCTTCATGAGCGACACTACGGCCCGGGGGAAGTGGTCTTCAACGAGGGTGAGCCGGGGGCCGGACTCTACATCATAAAAAAAGGTGAAATTTCCATACGCAAGAAAATTGAAGGTGACCAAGAGTTGCAGCTTGCAGTGATTCCGGAACGGAGTTTTTTCGGTGAACTCGCTCTGCTCGATGAAATTCCCCGGAGTGCTTCCGCCTGTGCTTTATCCCAGTCGATTCTCTACGGATTTTCCAAGCCGGATCTTGAGCATCTGCTTGAACGGAACCAGCGTCTCGGTGTGAAGATAATTCTCAATCTGTCGAAACTCGTGAGCAGACGTCTGGTGAAAGCCAATGAGAATCTGGAACAGGTACAGGCGCAACTCAACCGGTGTAAAGAGCACGAAGAGGGGTAAGAAATGCAGCGCGGCGTGGCCAATCAGGTAATTCGGTTCGGGTTCTACGTGCTTGTCGCCGTGGTAACCGTCGTCGTGCTTTACTCGATCAAGTTACTTTTTTTTCCCCTCATCGCGGCATTGCTTCTCAAATTCATGCTTGCTCCTGCCGTCAATTTCCTTGAAACAAGAGGGTTTAAACGATTAACCGCGATTGTTACGCTCTATATTGCCATTCTGGCGGTGTTCGGCGGCGTGATGGTCATTGTCGTTCCTTTGCTTGTCAAGGAAGCCCGCAATTTCGCGGCGGATATGCCGATGTACGAAAAAATGCTTGAAAGCGCCCTGTTGAAAATCAGGGAACTCATCATTCTCAAGTTTCCCGGTGCGAAAGTGCCGGATCTCTATGCGCTGGTGCATGACTGGCTGGGTACGACGAACAGCAAGATAATCAATGCCATACCCCGGTACGCTTCGGGGGCGGCTGCGGTCCTTTCCGTTGCGGCGCTGGTACCGGTGATTACCTTTTTTTACCTTGCCGATGGTCACCTGATCCAGAAAGCACTATTGCAACTTACTCCGAACCGGTATTTTGAAATGTTTATACTGCTTTCCGACAAAGTAATGGGTGCGGTTCAGGCATTTATCCGTGGTCAACTGATCGATGCACTTTCCGTAGGGGTCATGACCTCGGTGGGACTTGCCATCGCAGGGTTGCCCTATTTTCTGGTGATCGGTATTATTGCCGGGCTTGGTAATCTCATTCCGTATCTCGGTCCGGTCATCGGCTTCATTCCCGCACTGATCGTGCTGCTGGTCAGTCCGGCAGGGTTCAGTACCATCGGTCTGATCAAGATTATCGTCGTATTTGTAATGGTGCAGTTTCTCGAGGGAACGTTCATTTACCCGATCGCGGTCGGTAAAAGTGTCAATCTGCATCCGCTGGTGGTGATTATCGGCGTTACCGTCGGGGGGATACTCGGTGGCGTGGTGGGAATGCTGATCGTCATTCCGATCATCTGTGTCATGAAGGTCACGCTCGAAGTGATGTATTCGTATCTGAAACAGTATTCAATAATCTGATACCGGTAGGCTTCGCGCGGTAACCGGGCATGCCGGTACCGGCTTTCTGAAATCCTGAGAAAAGAGTTCCTTATTTTTTTCCGTAAAGTTTCTTCACCTTGACGTCGGCGATATCCGTACATTCACTGATGATTCGCTCCATACGAAGCAGCTGCAGTGCCACCAGAAGAAGAAATGCTGCAATGAGCGCCGATAATACCGATAGGATAAAGAAAAACATAGAGGCGATACTCCTGTTACAAGCCGCGTGAGGGGCTCATTGACGGTTCCTGCAGTCTGCCGCGCTGGTGACGCAGGTATCCTGCAAGAGCGATCATGGCCGCATTATCGGTACAGAGATTTCTTTCGGGTATGATAACGGTTCCCGGAAATTCCTTTTTCAGGGTTTCACGCAGAAAACCGTTACAGGCGACACCGCCCACGAAAACGATCGTGGAAATACCGGTGCGCTCCGCCGCTTTTTTCGCATTAATTGCCAGACTCGCGGCGATCGTGCGCTGAAAAGCATGGCAGAGTGCGGGGCGCAGTGCAAGCGTTTCTTCGGGAGATTTACCCTGAAGCAGATATTTAACCGCCGTTTTAAGCCCCGAAAAACTGAAGTGAAGGTCTCCCTGCGAGCACTTTGCAATGGTAAATGAAGGCAGTTCCTTTTCCGCACCGGTAAAACGTGCCGCTTCTTCTTCGATCAGGCGTCCGGCGGGGTAGGGAAACCCCAGCATTTTCCCGACTTTGTCGAATGCTTCACCGGCCGCATCGTCCACGGTTTCACCGAGACAGGTGATGGCATCAAAGGAGTCGACACGGTAGAGTGCGGTATGACCGCCCGAAACTACCAGTGCCAGAAACGGTGTGTCGATATCGGGATGCATGAGGAGCGCCGAACAGATGTGTCCTTCGAGGTGGTTGACACCGGTCATCGCACAGTTACAGACCGATCGTAGTCCCAGTGCGAAACTGATTCCCACCAGCAGTGCTCCGGCCAGTCCGGGACCATCGGTTACCGCGATACAATCGATATCCCGGGGGGTGAGTCCGGTTTCCTCGAAGCATGACTGTGCGAGACGATCAATTTTTTCTAGATGCGCCCGCGAAGCGAGTTCCGGTACGACGCCGCCGAACCGGCTGTGATCCATCTGCGAATAGATGGTATTGAAGAGAATTTTTTCGTTGTCAAGAAGCGCAATTGATGTTTCATCGCATGAGCTTTCAATACCCAGTGTTATCATACGGCTTTCTGGTGCACCAGCGACCGCAGTTGTGGCCGCTGATTGATCAATTCTAGAAGCTCGGCGTCACAATTAATGAAAGTGAGTGTGCCGCCCTGACCGGCTAGAAGATAATTGATTTTTTCAAGATATTCCATTTCCTTTTCATACATGAAATTTATTCCGGATAGGTCGACGGTAATCAGGGCATCGGGCTGATTCTGCAGAATTTCATTGATGTTTTTCCAGAGCTGTTGAAAATCAGCATCCTTGGTGGCATCGGAATAGAGTCGTAAACGTTGTGGAGCGGTGTCCGGCCGGACCGGACCGCTTTCTTCCCCACTGCCGTATCCCTGAAAGGAATTGATGGCCACCGTTTCGGGAGGGGGCGGCAGTTCCTCCGCCGGGGGATACGGCCCTGTATACTGTTGTGAGTTGCTGCCGGGATCATCCAGGTGATGATCATGTTCAAGCGGAAGTACCGTCTGGTATTCAAGCGTACCGATACTGGTATCTGGCGGAGCGGCGATGTGCGGTTGGTCCGCGTCCTGATCGGGAGCTGTATCGATATATGACGACGACTGCTCGAAATTTCCCCGGACATTACGGACAATCTGAATCGTCTGTTCTTCAGGATCTTCAGGGGGAGGGGTATCGGCAAGTGGTTCCTGTGATTCGAAAACTGCAGCCTGATGTTCAATGTGACTGTTACCGGCGGCGCGATCTTTTCTGAGAGCATCAAATTCCTGAGACTTCTTCTCTACTTCACGCTCAAGAATCGATGATTTGGACGCAAGCGAGGCCAGGTAGATCCAATCAACCACAGCGAGAATCAGCGATACCGCCATTACGGAAACAATTATGATAAACAGGGTATCAAGTGTCGGCATTTTTTCCGGTGTTCCTTGTTTCCGGATGGTACCAGAGGCAAGTATTCCTGAGTCGTCCGATTCAGGCTTAATTTTGCGTTCTATCCGGTGTGCTGTCAACAATTACATAGTATATCATTTCATCAATTTTTTTGCGAGAGCAATGTTGTGTGGCTGGTGGCGGGGAGTGTGGAGAAAGTCGGATACCCGGCAGGTCAGAACCGGAGTGTTCGAAGATGACGGATGAGTCGACTCAAGGAGAACCGACGTTTGAAATACCAGTATCCCGAAAGATGTTCCGCAAGAAACACCCCGGGGGATTCCACTGCGCTGTCGGTTTTAAGAACGGGTATACCGGTCGCAAGAATGATATAACTGGCGGTTTCAAGGCATATGAGCTCCGGTTTGGCTTCATACTCAGTAAAATCAATGGTTTTAAGCGTCGCGACGTGTGTCGCCCAGCATGCGGCATATGCGGAGAGACGATTCGTGTGTACCCGGTAACTGCAGCCAAGTCTGCAGGGAGTTCCCGGATGATCGGGATAGAGATTATCAATCGTGCCCTTTACCGATTTATGGCGGTATCTGACTGCACGACGGTTTCGTCGGCCACCTTCCCCGCGAACCCACCGGTGTGGTGAAAAGAAATGGGAATCTCCGTATCGGCAGATATCTTCCACGATGATTTCCGATATGGTAAGTACCTGATCATCTTCGTTGAATACGATGATATCATCCGCAGGCAGTTCCTCGACCAGCTGTTCCGCTGCGAACTTAACCGTGGCATAGGGGAGAGCCAGCGGGGGGCAGGCAAGTTGCCGGATGTTTCGGTTGACGGTTCCGGCCTTTTCCGCACTGATTTCGTCACAGACGGTAACAATGATATCAGAACTGGGGAAACGATCGGCAATCGATGCGATTGTTTGTGCAAGAAATGAGAGTTTCCGGTCAACAGGAGCTCCACCCCGTCCGGTAACATACCGGTTTTTTCCATAAAAAAAAGGGAGTACGAAATGCCAGCGTTGCTGTCCGGATGGTCGTGCCATAAAAGCCCATTATTGACAAGTAGGTTCCGTTCGTTCGAAACGGCCGTTTTCGCGCTGTTTCTGCCGAACTCCTAACCGACGGGGTTCGGGAGTTATTATCGTTTGTCGGGACTGTTTTCCCTCTTCACGACCGTTGAACGGTTCAATTTGAATATGGATAATAATTTATCGATCTGTTATCGACAAGGATTATATTGTATTTTTACTTCAGGTACCGCCGGGTGAGCCTGAAGATTACATTGATACTCAACGGAAAGTGATGTTTCACTGTGCGGAGTGTGGTAAAGTGACGTCTTATTCGATACTTGTAGTTGACGATGACCAACAGGTATGCAAGATACTTTGTGATCTGTTCCATTTCGAGGGCTATACCGTAGCAACGGCATCGAACGGGAAGGAGGCCCTTGAATCGTTTGAAAAGATGACTCCCGACCTTGTTATTTCTGATATTCAGATGCCTGTTATGGATGGCTTCGAACTCTACGGTATTCTCAGAAAGAACTATCCGCGTGTTAAACATATCATGATGACCAGTTATGATATCGATCAGTATATCAGGCATATCAGGCAGAATAATATCGGAAATATTCTCGTGAAAGGGTATAATTTCAATCTGCAGGAGGTCGCTTCGTATGTTCGATCGATCTTGACCGGTGAAATTTTCGGACTAAGCCGATACTTTGACGGCGAAGTGCTCAATGAGATCTCGGTGAGAAGTTATGCCGAGGCGAAAAATGCCTACCGGACTATCGTCGGGAGTCTGTCGGACCGGAAAGGCTTTTATCTCGAAATAGCGATCGATGAGTTGATCTCAAATGCGATTTTTCATGGGGTTCTCGAACTTTCCGGCGTCCCTCGTGAGGAGTGGTCCGAGGATCTGCAGGTACCGGAAAAAAGTGCAGTCAAGGTGACGTGGGGGGTTGATAACGATAAAATTGGGATCGCAATCGAGGATCCGAAAGGAAATCTGAAGAAAACCGATGTACTTAAATGGCTGGATGCACATCGAAAGGACGAAGATGAGGATGATGATGAACACGGAAGAGGATTTTTTCTGGTTCGGCGTCTGATCGATCGTCTGATAATCAATATTGATCCGGGAAACAGAACCGAATGTATTATCCTCCAAAATCTGAAAAAAAGTGAAAAAGCACATAATAAACCACTCCTGATACACGAAATATAATGATATATGTACAAAAATCGGTAAATATTACTCATCTAAGGCAACCTCCTTGTTTTATTGATTTTTTTTCCTAATCCCTTTGGTTCCTTTTTACTGCTAAACCCTTCAGTTGAATTTATTTCTTGGAAATATGATGATGGCACGGAAATCGCTATAATTTCCTACTTATGGCAACAATGTTTCATGTTCTTGTCATTGACGATGATGCGGATCTTCGGGAAACACTCAGAAAAAATCTGGTTCGACTTGGATGTGAAGTTACGATAGCCGATACAGCAGAGTGTGGTCTCGATCGATTGCGTGCGGATAAGTTCGATGCTGTTTTTGCCGCCCTTTGCGTTCGTGATATGGGTGGAAGAAGCATCGCCCGCTGGGTTAAAGATCAATTAAACGGTACCAAGTTTTTCATCGTTACGAGCTGGAAGGGTGATCTTGAGCCGAATCTCCTCAAACTGGATGGAATACACGACGTAATTCACAAACCAGTTAATTTCTGTGAGATTCGTGATAAAGTATTGGAGCATCTGGGGTAATAAAAAGTAATGTAAAAAAGGGTTTAAGGTCGGAACGGCTGAACATGAATTGCACCGGTACCTTAAACCTTTTTTTTATGGGGGAATCTATTTAAAACATTTAAATAAATTACTTTACATTTTTTTAGTAAAACCATACAATTTAAACAGTTAAATTTCGTATTACTCATCAAGGGTGATAATTGTATGGGGTTTCTTTGCAGGGAATTGGACGATCGGGTAATTATCACTACTGGATCAATGCTTATGTCCGGAATCGCAGATTTCAGGGCATTTGAAAATTCCCTTCGTTTTTATGCGCGAAAGCAGTTTAAAAAATTTATTATCGATTTCGGGGATTGTGTCTATATTGACAGTCATGCGATAGCCTTGATCATTACTGCCAGCCGTAGAATGCGTATGGCGGGGACACGGCTGATCATGCAGAATGCGAATCAGGAAATTACCGAGCTGTTCCATGCAATCCAGATTAATAAAATTATTGAAATAGCCTGAATGGTCGTAAAATTGGCTAAGTGGAGAAAAGATATTCCGGAAATTTTATGAACTGGAAAAGAATTTCAATACACAAATAAATAAACTTGATAATTCGATTTTTTTTTCCTATATTATAAAAGGAAACTTTTTACTGGAGCACCTATGATAGTACGAAATATAATTGCGGGATTGTTGGTTTTCGCAGCTGTTTCATTTGCGCAATCCGCTGATTCTACTATCAAAACAGTGACTACCCCAACAACTACCGTTTCCGCGGTAAACTCACAAACAAACAAGAATTCACTGAAAAAGTCCAAGCGTATTATACCGCAAAGCAGTTCTACCTGGTCAAAGATTAAAGATCTTTTTATGTGATAGTTGAAATTTTTGAAATAAAAAAAGGTTTTGCTTTCAAAAGCAAAACCTTTTTTTTGTTGTATTCCTGTATCGGGATTTTTTCTCAGGGGTTCCATTCAACGTCGGATTCAACACCGTACAGTCTTTTTGTAATCGTTCCGAAGCTCAACGAGACACTGAACGCCTGTACCGGGATCCGGTCGGAATAGTTCGCTTTGGGCGATACTGAGATTTCAAGCGAGAAATAAGGTTTATTCGTGGCAACTTCTCCCAATTTCGGAAAAAAATCGATTGCCAGCCAGCCCCGGACATTATCGGTGTTCGAATAATAGCCGGTTTGACCAGCACTGCCTTTGTTGGAACCCTGAATTACGTAGACCCATGGCCCGGCGGAAATAAAACCGAATCCGGGAATGTAAAATTGCATTCCAACAATTCCCGTTCCATCCTTGCCGGAATAAGAGGCGGAAAATTCATTTTCGGAGTTGAACAGGGTTACCTGCGCAATTGCGATAACCGAGAGACGATTGTTCAGAAAGGATGGTGTCGAGAGTTTGAGATGCCCCCCTCCGGAAAAACCGAATTTCCCGTGAAATACCGGCATGGTATCATTTACGCGATCGACTTCAATCTGTGTCGCCCCGCCATCCACTCCGATAGTGAGATATCTGAACGGTCCGTATTCTACTCTTCCATGAATCCGGTTGAAGAGTGACGGCAATTCACTGTCGGTAAGTGAGTATCCACCGAGATGATAGGATGCTCCAACCGCGACGCGGGCTTCAGGAATAAGAGTGGCCGGATTTGCGAGATTCGAAGCGTTGGCTCCGATAGCCGACATCAGTACGAACAGAAGTGGTAACCGGTTAATGATTTTCATATATTATATCACTCTCTACCTACGACGTGAAACGGATTGAACAGTGTTTCGGCTGTACATAGTCCAGTTTTTTCCCTCTCCTCAATCAACCACGATCGGCAGGACCAGTTGGGCAGGAGTCTCCGTTACCACACCCTGCGATTCCGCCCAGATCATTACCTCAATATGGGTCGCATCCGATTGCCCGTAAAGGATGGAGTTCGTCGCCTTGCCACCAACTGTTTGAACTGTTCTGATGATACTTACGGCTGTATGCGGGTCAGGAACACCGTTGTTGGTTTCATCGATATCAAACTCTCCGGCGGCGATGCTCTGGTTTATGTACTCCTGATCCATCCGTTTCAGGGAGTCCAGAAGTGCTGAATCCGCTGCGTTCTGCGGACCGATGAAAAAAACGCTGTCGGCGCGAAGGTACGTGTAGATTTCCTGATACGTACTGTTGAGAAGCGGTTCGACCGGATCGAATTTTCCGTTCTTGTTAAAGTCTGAAAAGAGCAACTCAGTACCACATAAATTCAAGAATTCCACTGGGGTATTGAAATCGCACTGACGGATTCCATCTCCGTTTATGTCTTCGAACGCCGGTCCGGGGTTGAAGATACCGTCGCCGTTGATATCCTCACCACGATTCGCGATACCGTCCCGGTTGCGGTCTTCGCCGGGATCGAGACGGTAGTTGTCGTTGAAATCTTCGAACGGAAGAACATGCGGTACTGAATCGATCTCATAATAGCAGAATGCCCACGATTCATCAACATCGCGATTCCATTGAGATGTTTTCCGGTAGGTCACATAACCGGAAATTTTCAGGCTGAAGGTGACTTCGGTGCCGTCGGCTACCGGGTTGCCGTTGACATCGGTGACAATCGCGGCACAGGGCAGACCGAAGGTACCGTCATTTTTATTGGTTCCTTTGAGGATATTGTAACCGATGTTGATATATTTCGGCGGTCCCGCGATGGTGAATTTCACCGTGTCGGATTTCACGGTGGAGAATGATCCCGCGGTAATCCAGACCTGACGATGCGTGCTGGGAGTTTTACCGGATACGAGGTACGTGGTCGCTTTTCCGTCATCACCGGTAATAGCCACGGGTGGATCAAGATATTCACCGCCGCTCGGTCCGTTGACGATATTGAACGAGATCTTCGCATCTTTCACCCTGTTGCCGAGATTATCGAACGCATAGGCATCGATTTTCGCCCGGCCGCCGTCGGTGGCGATTACTTCCGGGGTCCCGGAAATATCGATTGTCTTCACCACATTCGCCTTGAAGTAAAGGTTGAATATGCCTGTCGTCAATTCACTTGAACTTCGTGCAAGACCGAAAATAGTGGCGGTAACCGCAAAATGCGGATTTCTCATGTAGAAGGAAATCTTGCCCTGTGAATTCGTGGTAAGTGTTCGGGCGAAAATAGTGTCGAGTGTACCGGCCGTCACCGAGATGTCCACTGTTGCATTTGAAATCGGTGCCGATTCGTTTCCGCCCTTGAGATAGACCGCCGTTATGAGGGTTGAGTCGCTGCTGTCGGCGATGCAGGCCTGTCCGGCAGCAGTATCAATAACCAGAATGTTCGCGGAGTAATTGATAACCACCGAAGCGATCGCTCCCGCTGAAGAGATCTGCAGGGTATCCTGCCCGCTGCCGGTACCGGTTACGACACAGGTCGCCTCACCGTTATTGTCGGTGACACTGTCCAGCGGTGCAAGTATGGTTGACGCCTGCTGCTTGGAAATGTTGAAACGCTCTCCCATGATCGGAATCCGGGCAGCATCCATCAGCGTGATCTTTATTTTCGTCGAATCAATGCCGTTGCTTCGGATACTCGGGGGATTGGCCGCGGCAGTCAACTCAACTCCTTTGAACACGACGGTGGTCGAAAGGGTCTTGGAATGATCGCTTTCGAGTGTCGCGGTCACTGTTGCCGTTATGTTACGGCGATCCGAGGTAAGTACCGCTACCGCTTTACCGTCTTCGTCGGTTTCGCTCCGGGCGGTGATGACTCCCGCGGTCGTGGTGAAATTGATAAAATCACCCACGACGGGATTGCCGCTCTTGTTTTTGATGAATACCTGAACCGCGCCTTTGGTGACGCCATCGGCGGGGATCGGCTGCGGTGGACGTATCGTCATGACCCGGGTGGTGATAAACTGAACGCTCGTATCCGCCGAAGCATACCCCTGGGAATTATCGTATCCGGTGATATTGAGACGCATGATACCTTCCCAGGTGAGCGCCGGAAAGGAGAACGTGCATGCTCCTGAACTGTTGGTGGTGCGGGTGAGCGTATCCGTCGTATCGGCATCCCGTTCGGTTTTGAAGGATCGGTTCATCTTCACCGTCCGGTTCGACAGGGTCGAGCCGCTGGCATTCATGAAGGTCGCGGTAACCGACACGGTATCGGTCGCGGTGGTCTGCAATATAGTTTTGTCAAGTTCAAGTTCGATGACAAGTGAGGATACGTTGAGTTGTATGGTTGATTTCGTCCCTGCTGCCGAGACCGTGACGATATCACTACCGTTGGTTGATGCGCGAATCCGTGCGACGGCGATACCTTCGTAGTTGGTCACCGAATCTCTTGAAAGCAGTGAAAGCTTGGATGACGTTGCGTCCCCGAACGTGAAGAAAATAGGCGTTTTCGCCACCGGGAGATCGGAAGCGTTCACCACGGTTGCGGTTATGATGATGGTATCTCCGGTTTTGACATTTGTTTTACTTGCGGAGAGGTCGATACTCATTCCCTGAAATACAACTTCAATTTCATCGCTGAGCGACTGATCGGAAACGAGATATGCGGTGATATAAGCCGTATCATTGATATTTGAACTGATCAGACGTGCCCGGGCGACACCGTTTTCGTTGGTGGTACTCTGGCCGCTGGTTTTACAGGAGCTGCCTTCGCCGACGATGGTTCCCGCTGAAGTGATGAACTGTACGCACTCTCCCACAATCGGATTTCTGAAACTGTTGAGAACCGAAACGGCGACGGTCGTGTATGAAACGCCATCGGCTTTGATGATCGATTCACCGGGAAGTGCCTGAAGCAGTTTCTGGACCTGGACCGGTTCCTCGGTGACTTCAAACCGCAGCGTCTGCTCGACAGTACCGGCGGTCACGGTGAATTCGATCTCGCCCGGTTCCGTATCGGTAAAGTAGAGCCGTGCCCGTCCGTTGGAGTCGGTGAAAACGGTATCGTCGATGATGGAACCACTGTTGCAGGTGGCGACAATGCGAAGCCCGATGAACGGGGCGGTGGAATTCGCATCGTCGTTCGTAAATACACGAGCCGTGATACCGAGGGTATCGCCCGGCATCACATACGCGCTGTCTGATGAAACAATGAGTGAAAGCGCAAGTGAGGTATCGGTTACAGTGGATGTCGGGTCAATCTGATCTGATCCCGGATTGACCGGATTACCATTATCATCGCGTATGGTACAATATAGTCCGAGTAAGAGTACGAGAGCCAATGACCAGAGTGTACGTGATACAGTTGTCACGGAGGAACCTCCTTTTTTAACTCCTGAAGGATGAGTCGGACACTTATGCCGACCGGGTGCCAGATTTTCGTATCATTATAGTAACATGCGGGACAGGTTGGAGTGAAGAGAAAACAAGCGCCTGTTGAAAAAAACGTGAATCAAGTATTTTGAGAACGTCGTTCAGGTACCGCATCCGGAGAGGCTATGGGGAAGTATCCCCCTGCTTTTATCATTCCGGGAAACCATAAACGCATCAGGAAGAAGCGACACGATATGACCAGAGGAGTAACCGTCAGTTCTGTAACGCGCGGCTCACCGTTTTTTAAGGCCGGGCTGCGTAAAGGTGATACGATAGTTGCAATCAATAATGAACCGATTTTCGATGAACTCGATTTTCATTTTTTTATCGCCGAAGAGCAACTGCATCTTGTCGTCAAAAGAGGTACTGCAGTTGCGGATCTCCGGGTTGAACGAGCGGAAGGTGATTTTTCGGGTGTTGCACTGGTGGAACTACCGATCCGCCGCTGTTCCAACCGCTGTATCTTCTGTTTTATCGATCAGATGCCACCCGGATTGCGACGGAGCCTGTATGTGAAGGACGAAGATGTGCGTCTTTCGGTTTTCAACGGCAATTATGTGACCCTCAGCAATTTCACTAACGCGGATCTTGACCATTTGGGAAAGATCGGTCTTTCGCCGCTGTATATCTCGGTACATGCAACCGATCCTGCGGTGCGGAAACGTATGCTGCGTAATAAAAAAACGCCGCCTGTTATGGACCAACTACGCCGGTTGGCGGAATGCGGGATACGTTTTCATACACAGATCGTTGTATGTCCGGAATGGAATGACGGCACAGTTCTGACAAACACTGTACGTGATCTGCTTAAATTCCGGGATGCGGTACTTTCGGTGGCGGTGGTTCCGGTCGGTCTGACCCGGTTCCGGAGTTTACCGATAACACCGGTCGATGCTCTTTCCGCCCGTAAAATATGCGGTACTATCGGACGCATCAGCGACCGCAATGCCGTTCGTGATGGTGAACGAAAGGTTTTTCTCGCCGATGAGTTTTTCATCAAAGCAGGATTGCCGATTCCCGGAAGTTCCTATTATGAAGAATATCCCCAGATCGAAAACGGTGTCGGTCTGGTCCGGCAACTTCTCGATGGATGGAATACGGCGTTTTCGCATTTTTCCCGAGAAAAAGACAAGGGAACCGCATCATCGCGGACACGGCGGAAACTGCTGATCACTTCCGTATCCGCATTCCCTTATATAAAAGCAATCGTCGACGAGTTTACTGCGGCACGTCCGGATGTTCTGCTTGAGGTGACGGCGGTCTGCAACCGTTTTTTCGGTGAAACCGTCACCGTTGCGGGATTGCTGACCGCGGTTGATATCATCGGCGAAATCAGGCGCCGAACCCGCCGGACGTCAATCGGGCTGGTGCTGCTTCCATCGGTTATATTCAACTATGCCGGCTATACGCTTGACGGGTATTCCGCGCATCGGATCGGGAAAACCTCCGGTATCGCCGTCCGCGTACTTGAACGTATTGAGGAGCTTGAAAACCTATGAAAGAATCAGCCGCGGAGGTGCGACTCAACCGCTATCTGGCACAGTGCGGGATCGGTTCCCGGAGGAAATGTGATGAACTGATCGCCTCCGGTCACATATACTGCAATGGCACCAGGGTAACGGAGATGGGCAGTAAAGTCAATCCCGATTCCGACCGCATCGAATACCGTGGCCGTGTGGTGAAACGGATTGCCGCACTGGAGTACTGGGCCTGGTACAAACCACGCGAGGTGATGGTTACCGCCCGTGATCCGCAGGGGAGACCGACCGTCTATACGGAACTTGAAAAAACGGGCCGTGAAGTCCGTCATCTCCGGTATATGGGGCGCCTTGATTATCAGTCGGAAGGACTGCTGTTGCTGACCAACGACGGCGATCTCATTCATGCGCTCACGCACCCCCGGTATCACATAAAAAAAACGTATCAGGTGAAACTGGAGCGTCGTCTCACTTCCGATGAAATTTCACAATTGATGGAAGGGGTTTCCTCCGAAGGCCAGCTGCTGCGTGCCGGGGCGGTACGGCAACTCTCAATGCCCGAAACGAAGCGGGTGCAGTACTGGTATGAAATCGATCTCTATGAAGGAAAAAACCGGCAGCTACGGAGAATGTTCGAGACACTCAGGATACTCGTGGGAAGGTTGCGGCGGATACGATTCGCATCTATAAAGCTTGGGAATCTTGCACCCGGTGAACTGCGACCGCTGCTGCCCAGTGAAATCGCGGCACTCAAACGAACCGGATATCCGCGATAATTGTTATAAAATGTTCAGATCCACCGCAATGGCTCGCAGTTCATCGTCATCGCAGTGGAACTGGAGTGCCCGTTGTACCGGTACAGCCAGTTGACTGGTGGTACCCGTGAGTTTCGCCGCTTCGTACCAGTTGACGATGATATCGATGCTGTCGGTGCTTATTCGGTTGGCGGCGGCGAAAAGGTTGCAGGCTTCGTCGTAGTTTTTATGATAAAAAGCGGCAATGGCGAGTCCTTCGTAGGCGAGACTGTTTTCACCATACCGGAGCAGAATTTTCTGGAATGCATCGGTCGCTTCTTCGTAGGCACCGGTTTGCAGCAGCGATATCGCATGATCGATACGCTCATTCCGCTGGAGGAGTGCATCCTCTGGAGCGGTATGCTTCTGAAGTCCTCCGATCAGGGTACGAATCCGCTGTTCCGCGATCGAAGCCGCGGTTTCCCAGTGATGGATGGAACGAAGATCATTTCCCGCCAGCATTCCGCGTTCCCGCGCCTTTTTTTTATGGGTGAATACATACCGCAGCAGCGAGCGGAGATGATCGGAATCGGGAAGAAGCCAGAAGGGATAATCCACCGTTTGAAGGTCGCTTACCTTTTTCTCATGCATGGTCTCGAGTGAGCATCTGATGAAATAACCGCCATCAGGTGGAACGAAGTCAAGACACGCCCCCCCCCCCGGTAACGATTACCGGCTTTCCACAGGCCATTGCCTCGGCAATCGGCAGACCGTATCCTTCGGCACGGTAGGGGTGGACGTAACAGTCCGCCGATGCGTAAAGGTTCGGCAATTCCTCATGACTGATATCCCGTGAGGTATAAATAATTCGTGCTATGTCGGTACGGTTTGTCAGTTCCTGAACTTTTTCGGCCATGCCTTTCACGTATACCGGTGAATCTTTGATAACAAGACAGACCTGCTCATCTGCTGAAAATTCACTTAAATAGGCATTGATGAGAATATCTGAGCCTTTTCGGGTAGTAACTCCGCCGTTGAACAGAAACGTGTAACGATTGCCGCACATTTCCCGGATCCAGGAGAGGGGGCGCACATCCGGATTGAATTGCCGTGGATCAATACCCAGCGGTACTACTTTCACTTTCTCCGCCGGAATACCTGAACGTTCGTAGCAGACTTTCAGAAAACGGCTGTATACCCAGACTTCATCCACGGTATCAGTGATCGCACGACACCAGCTGACCGGCAGACTGCCGTATTCCCAGGGTTGCATCAGGATGAATTTTCCCGAAGGCGGACGGGTGAAATCCGGAGGCCAGCGATGACGGATGTGAATATCAGCATCGGGGTGCGGTTTTTTTTTAATAGAAGTCAGCTGCCTGTATTTGGAGTCTGATCCGGGAGTGAACTGATCCGTTTCGAAGGGTATATGCCTTATATCGAGATTCGGAAACTTTACGAGTTCCGACAGCAGTTCCCGGTTAACCATTCCCAGACTGTGGTGAACAAATAATGAACCTTCGTAGTTTATTTTGATTGAATTACTGCTGCGCGTGGATTTTCTGGCCATACTCTGAAAATATATCGGTGCACTGAGCGGTACGTGCTCTGCGGGGAATTAATGGTCATGTGAAAAGTCTCGTGAAAATCAGATCTGAAAACTCCATTCAAACCGATCAGATACCATTCGCTCACCTGCAGCCCCTGAGGTGCATTGATTTCGGTTGCTTTATGAGTCCCGTAAAATGAAAATAACAGTAAGGTATTGTATCGGGTATATTACCGTCTGCGGTTGCAGAAGCTGTTGTTACATTTTTCCAGTAATCAGACTTGGGAACCGGGAAAAACGAAAAATCGTTGTTTCGAGGCGAGGAGATGAATATGTATAGTCGTTTTTTTGTTAAAACAGCGGTTTTCTTCTTTACGTTTGGTCTTGCCTGGATCACCGGTCAGTGTCCGGAATATTCAGTCGAGCGGCAGAACAGTACGGAGGTATCTCCGGAAGAGGATCTTCAGGCCGTACTCGGATCGGTTTCGCCGGGTACGGTCGTCCGGCTGAGGAATGGTGTTTATTCCATATATTCCAATCTTCAGGTGACAGTTGACAGCATCACTATCCGTTCGAAGAGCGGCAACCGCGACAGCGTGATACTCGACGGTAATCCGGGTGGTGGTTCCCTCGACCGGATGAACTTTACGCCCGAAGTGGTGGCAATTACCGCTTCCGATGTGCATCTGGTCGATCTGACGGTCAGGTATGCGCGCGACCATGGCATTCATATCTACCCGCCTGCAAACAGTCAGGTGAGCGGTTGCATGCTGCACAACCTGCATGTGTACGACTGCGGTCAGCAGCTGATCAAGGTCAATTCCACCGGCAATGAATCGTCACTGTTCTGGGTCGACAGCGGCATCGTGGAGGGGTGTCTGATCGAATTCGTGGATAATTCGGTCATGCAGGACATGGGTGAGTATTTCTATACAGGCGGAATCGATGTTCACGGGGGCCTGGGATGGGTTATTCGCTGGAACCATTTTCGCAATATTCAGCGGGAAGGCAGGCTGATGGAGCATGCGGTTCATTTCTGGAGCAGGTCGCGGGGCACTGTCGTCGAAAATAACCGGTTTGAGGATGTGTACCGTGGCATCGGATTCGGGATGAAGCAGTCTGCGGATGGACTGGTGCGTGAATATAAGGACGGCGCAGGCGAGGACCCTTATTTTGATCACCTCGGCGGCATCATCAGGAACAATACCATCTGCAACAGGTCCGGAATTCATCTCGAGTCCGGAATCGAGATCTGGAGTGCTTTCGGGACGCGGGTTTTTCATAATAAGGTTTTCAGTGCCGATGATCCGTTCAGTTCTATCGAATACCGGTGGGTCGAGAGTATCGAGATCCTGAACAATCTGGTCAGCCAGCAGATAGTAGAACGGGACGGCGTAAAGGAGAGTAACATTGGTTATAATCTTCCAGCTGCCGGAGCTGATTTTTTTGTTGACGTGCAGAACGCTGACCTTCATCTTGCCGATGGGGGGCTGTCGGCAGTTGATGGTGCGATACAGCTGGGAGATGCTGGAGTGGACATTGATGGTGAAGTGCGTGAAGAATTACCCGATATCGGTGCCGATGAGTACAATGGTGCCGGTGTAATTCCGGCACTCACCTGCACACGTGTGAATTGTATCGGTAGGGCATCTTCCGGGTACTGCTGTTCATTGCTTGGCAGACGGGTGAAAACGCCTGAAAAATCGCCCGCAAGTGGAATACGGATACGGGTCTCGGGGAAACAGGGGAATAAGGAAGTATTTTCACCATTACGGCCGTGAACCAGTCGTCCTCCATATATTGCAGAGGGGGGATTCCAATTAAAGACGGTACAACTTATTATATTTTCTGAAAATCCCGCTTGCTTTTCTCTCCATTTACATTTATAATTTTGCTATGAATTTTG
The DNA here is from genome assembly GCA_016930275.1 of Chitinispirillaceae bacterium. Classification (GTDB taxonomy): domain Bacteria; phylum Fibrobacterota; class Chitinivibrionia; order Chitinivibrionales; family Chitinispirillaceae; genus JAFGNB01. The sequence continues at coordinate 14,756 of JAFGHA010000002.1, read as the reverse complement.
AAGCCAACCGGAAAAAAATCCTCGAAGAACTGCAACGCAATAAAAGCAGAAAAAAAGTCCATCACGCAAAATCGGCAACGGATTTTACCGGTGCTTCCACCTCTCAGAAGATACCGGTTGTTGTTTTCGGGCAGAAATCACCATTTCTGATCAATCTGTTACATTCTCTCGGAAGCCGGTGTGAACCGACCCCGATGACTGACGTGGATACCGCCGTCGACTTTATCATGGAGAAATCCATTCCGCATCTGATTATCGATATTGATCCGCCATCGGATTATCACCTCGGAGTGAATCTACTCACGGTGGTGAAATCGGTTTCGTCATCACTGAACATTTTTGTGTGCACGAAGGATATACATAGTCAACAGGCACATTCACTCGAGAAACACGGTTGTACCCTGCTGGAAAAACCGCTCTCGATTCCGACGTTGATGACGTACCTGACCTGAACAGTCACTTCCAGCTTTCCGACTCAGCCTGTTGTACCGTATCACTCCCGGTGCAATGCTCAGAAGCCCTTCAGAAAACGATTACGGTAGGCTATCACCGAAAGCCATTTGATCTGCTTGAGAATCCACCATATACGCGTATTTAGCGACACCGGTTTGTCGTCGGCTTTCGGGATTTCAGGGGCGTGATGCGTTGGATCGATTCCGAGTTTTTCGAGAAGCGTGACTGTGTCACTTCCAGGGTACTGCGCTGGAGTTATCGATTGCAACTGGCAGTTGCTGCTGAGCGGCGGTTTTGAATATACCACCCTTCCGTATCCCGGGTGAAACGCATAGCTGAAAAGCGCATCCGGTACAGATAGTTCTTTTTTCAGAAGTTGCGTAAGTGTCTTCCGTGCAACGACATGGAATGAACCGTCGGTATCAATCCGGCGGATCTGTGCAATCCACCACGCTGTTGACTGTTTTTTGAACATTCGCTCAAGCATACTCTCGTTGATTGCTGATGTATCCCGGATGAGCGCGGCAGCTTGCGGGATGGCAGCCAGTTCGTTCAGGTGATCGCGCCTGGTCGATAAGAGAATGTATCCGTCGGTTGTTTTAAAATACCGGTTGAGTGTCCTGGTGTGCTCGTCAATTACCTTTCCGCTTAACGAGTGCAGGTGCATCAGAATCGAGGGGAAAGAGATATACGATGTAATCCTGTTCCCTTGTCCGCTTTTTTTTCTGTCGAGCAGTGACAAAAGGGCTCCGAAGGCGCTGATAAGTCCGGCACTCAGATCATTCGGAGGAACCGGCATTATACGCGGAACACTTCCACTGCTGAAGGTGGAAATGATACCGCTGGTTGCTTGCACATTCTGCTCCATTCCGAGAAAGTTCTCCCAGGGACCGCCTCGTGTATATGCGGCGAAGTCGACAACAACGACGTTCTCTTTCAGTTTCTTGCAGCTCTCGTAATCACATCCGATTTTTTTTGCCGCATCATCCATGAAGTTGTGAATAACGACATCCGGTTTGAACCATTCAAATAGTTTCCGGAAGGCATCCTTCCCCTCGGGGCTCTTGAAATCAATCGCCACAGAAGATTTGCCGGTATTGTAAATGATACCGAAGAATTCTTCCCAGTTGAGATGGTTGTTCCGCAGCGACACCTGCAGTACCTCGGCTCCCGCCTCGGCGAAGAGTCGCCCGCAGTAGGGGCCTGCGATGACCCTGCCGAGATCGAGTACACGGATTCCTTCGAGCGGCAGGTGGCGGTCCTTGTCGGCGGAAGCTCTTTCATTCCGCCGTAGTGATTCTGTTACCCGGCTGAGGTCGCCTCTCGGGGCTTCAAGTGGTGGTGCAATTGTCGTATCGGGGTGTCGGCCCGAGACAAAAAGAGCACCGGGAAGTGAGAGTGGATTCCCATCGGGAGCGGTACTTTCAAGTACCTGATTTGTCATCTGCACCTGCGGATGCCGGCACCACTCCTGAAAACTCCGGATTTTCGTGCAGCAGAGACCTGCAATGCCGAGCAGTTCCTCCCATTCGTCGGCGGTCTTCTGAAGAAACAGCCGGTGGAGTACTTTCGTAATTTCCTTGCCTTCGCGGATGCTGTGCAGGGACATGGGATCACGACGGGTAGCAGGATGCAACGCTTTTCTGATACGTTCTTTTTCACTGGTGTAACCGATTTTGGCAAGGTAGAAGAGAAACGACCTCAGGTGTCTCGGCATACCTATATGCAGGTAAAGGAAAGTACCGCCGGCAGCTTTCCAGGTACACATAAACGGTGACGCCAGGAACCGGAACGGTTCCCAGCGGACCGGCGGTTGTGATCGCATCATAATGGTGATGGATTGAGCAAACAGTAAGATCCGGTCGAGCGGTATCCGGATTGTATCAACGGTATTGAACCGTTGACCCGCAAGCAGCAGTTGCGCCACAGCGTTGATGGTGTAGAGTGCTCCCAGCGTGGCGGTGACTTCAACATTATTGCAGCGGGGCGGGCTGCCGAATCTGAATCCGTCCTCATACACTCCCGCCATAGCTGCAGCGGTGGTATCGTTCCAGGTGTCGGGGCGATCGGAATGGAGCGTGGGAACGATTGTGCACCGGTTGATTTCTTCAAAAAGTTTTTGTTCCAGATGGTACGCCGCTGCCAGTTTGTCGTCGAGATCATCGATGAGAATATCCACACCGGACACGAGTTTCCGCAGTGCGGTCAGATCACCGGCGGTGGCGGGATTGCATCTGACTAACTGTTTCGACCGGTCAGTAATACGATGATATTCCGGTGTCGGGGATGCGTAATCTGAAAGTTCAATCCGGATAACCGCTGCACCCTGATCGGCGAGCAGCATTCCGGCAACATGAAGCGCGTCGGAACTGCCGATTTCGAGAATGGTAATGTTGTTGAGAAGGCCGGTCGTGGTGAGTTCGGGAGTGGTCAAATGAGGACCTTTCCGGATGAGGGGTAACCGCTTGAGTAGTATACAGATTTGTACAAAATACTGCATCCGGAAACGGTCGGCAAGCAGGTTGTGGGAGCGGGAGATTCAGAGTGTGTGGAAATACGCCTTCTTGTTCGCATTGGTTATGGTTGTTGGTTGCGGCATATTTTTACCTATATTATAGTGGATGTCTCCGGATAGCGTGCATGTTCGGACCATACTTTCACCTACAATAAAAGAGGATTCCATTGCTTCGATACCTGTTTGCATGCCCGTTTCTGCTGGTGACAGTTTTTTTCTTTTATGCCGCCGCACAGATCGTGGAAGCATCCGGAAACTATGTGATCATCACCACCCGTGCCATCGTTGACTCCTCCACCGAGCTGCCGAATCTTGTCAATCAGGAACGGGATGAGGGATATCGCGTCGCCCTAGTCACGGAGGATGAGTGGGGGGCTTCCGGGGCGGATGAGCGTGCGGAGAATATCCGTGCCTGGCTCAAGGAACATTACAAAGCCGATTCAATCCGGTATGTCTTGCTTATAGGAAATCCGGATCCGCTTGCAGGCGACGTCCCGATGAAGCTGTGTTACTACGATATTACCGTCGAGACCTTTCTCGATCGGGAAATACCAACCGATTTCTACTATTCCGAACTTTCGGGGACGTGGGACGCGAACGGCGACGGGTATTACGGTGATGTGAATACCGACTACGGCGTCAGCGGCGGTGCGGATCATCACAGTGAGGTTTCGGTCGGCAGGATACCCTATTACGGAGTGATGGAAGACCTCGATCATATCATCAGAAAAAGTATTGACTACAGGAACGAGACTTCGAGGGAGTGGCGTAAAAACGCACTGCTTGCCATGCGGCCGACGCACGAGAAGACGACGGCGTATCCGCTGGGCGAGGCGATCAAGGACAGTATCCTGATACCGGCGTCCTGGAACTATTACCGGATCTACGACCGGTACAACTCCTATGCCGACGCCTATCTTGACGAGTTATACGACTTCTCGCCGCCGGTTGACAGACTGAGCGCCACCGAAACGAATATGCAGGAGGCATGGGCCGGTACTCCTTTCGGGTTCTGTATCTGGTGGTCGCACGGAAGTTCGCCGCAGAGCGTGATCGGCATATTCAGGAGCAACAGAGCTCAGTACCTCGATGACCGATACCCTTCCATGGTGTTCCAGGTATCCTGCAGCAGCGCCTTTCCCGAGGACACGTTCAATCTCGCCTATGCGCTGCTGCGACAGGGAGCGGTAACCGTTGCGGGGCCCACACGGGAAACGAACAGCTATATCGGACAGACCAGTTTCAAGGATTCGCCGTCGAATTCAGGAATGGGGTATATGTACGCCTACTACATGATTCACGATAAGATGTCCGCGGGTGATGCACTGCGGACCGTGCGTGACAGCACCTCGAAGAATCATTGGTGGCCCAATATTCTCACCTATTCGGTTTACGGATGTCCGGATCTGAAACTGGAGACGGAACCCACGACCCTTGCTCAAATTGACGTTCCATCGCTGCATTCTACCCGAGAACTTGTAGTCATTATCGATACGGAGAAGGGAGTGTGCCTTGTTGACGGAGCCGGAAATACCGATATTGAAAACATGATCCTCTCTTTTTATGATCTCTCCGGAAGGTTGGTATCCAGGATTGACGGAGCCCGTTCCGCCGTACACGAGGCAAGTATTCCATTACCGGAGGTGGTACGAAGTTCTTCTCAGACGATGATTGCCTGTCTGCAGGTGGGAAAAAGGGCTGTTGTACAAAGTATGGTTAGGCCGAAGCGGTAGTAAACCGTCTCAGTGACGGAATGCGGGTTTTCCCGGAGTGCGGTGTTTTATTTTCAATACCCTGATTCCTGCAAAGTGAACAATGAGAGGAGTTCGAAGTTCTTGACCATTCCATTCCACTATACTCTGGAACACCGGGATCCTGAGAGCGCCGCGCGCGCCGGTGTTTTCACTACTCCCCATGGGACACTCGAAACTCCGATCTTCATGCCGGTAGGCACCCAGGCAACGGTGAAATCACTTTCACCTGCGGAACTTGCGGATGCCGGGAGTTCAATCATTCTGGCAAATACCTATCATCTCCATCTGCGGCCGGGCAGCGAACTTATCCGCGAAGCGGGCGGGTTGCACCGATTCGAAAGCTGGAGCGGGGCAATGCTTACCGACAGCGGCGGGTTTCAGGTATTCAGCCTGCGCGATATATCAAAAATTACCGAAGATGGTGTTTTGTTCAAATCACATATCGACGGATCGGCTCATCTGTTTTCTCCGGAACGGGTGATGGAAATCCAGCATAACCTCGGTGCGGATATTATCATGGTGTTCGATGAGTGTCCGCCGGCCGATGCGTCGCCGGAACTGATCGTGAAAGCGGTCGACCGGACTCTCCGCTGGGCTGAGCGATGCAATAAGGCTCACCATGAGACATTGTTTCATTTCGGACATCCGCAGGCGCTATTCGGTATAGTGCAGGGAGGGACCATCAGGGAATTGCGTGAACGGTGCGCGCGGGAGCTGGTGGCGATGGAGTTCCCCGGCTATGCGCTCGGGGGGTTGGCGGTGGGTGAAAAAATAAAAACCACCTACGAGGTGGCGGCATATACCGCGGCCATGCTGCCGGAAGACAAACCCCGTTACCTTATGGGCGTGGGAAAGCCGCAGGACCTTCTCAACTGTATCGAGAGGGGTGTTGACATGTTCGACTGCGTGCTGCCTACCCGTAACGCGCGTAACGGCAGCGCGTTCACCTCTCGGGGAAAAATCAACGTCCGAAACGCGCGGTTCACCCGCGCCTTCGATGTGTCGCTCGACCCCGACTGCTCCTGTTACACATGTCAAAATTTCAGTATGGCATATATCCGTCATCTCTACATGGCGGGGGAGATACTCGCCATCCGGCTGCTGACCCAGCATAATATCCACTATTATATGGAACTCGTACGGCAGGCCCGTGCGCATATTCTGGCGAATGACTTTACCGAGTGGAAAGAAATGGTACTGCACGCTTTCAGGCAGCCGAAGCAACAGGAGAGTGACAACTGATGAGCGGACACGGACGGCGATCGGCGGAAGAGATCCTCGCGCACATCGAACAGCACGGTGTGCAGCGGAAGGATCAGTCCTTCAATGATGACAGAACATCGGTACGGCGCAACAAACGGTCAAAAAAACATCGGATGACACTTGACCTGCACGGATTGCGTTCCGCCGAAGCGGTCATACGCCTGCGGTCGGCTCTCGACAGGTGCAGAGAGAACGGTACGCAGGAACTGCTCGTGATTCACGGGTATGGACTGCACAGCGATCCGCAGGAGGGGCCGGTGCTGAAGCAACTGGTTGCGGATCTGCTTGATACTGAGTTGCGGCCGTTCCACCGGTGGTACCGCCCGGCGCCGTTCAAGGACGGCGGCGACGGAGCGACGCTCATTTCCATACGGTAACGGGTTTCAGGGAGTCGGCCGCATGGTGAACCAGTCGCTGCCGGGACTTTTGACGATACGGGTATTACCGGTACCGTCGGTTTTAATCCGGTAGATCTGCCGGTCCTCTTCCTCGGGATAATCACGTACGTAAACAATGTATTCCTCTTTCCCGATCAGCATCGTCTGCGGTGCCCGTTCATTCCAGGTCTTCTTTTCCCTGCCGCCCGGTACCAGTTTCCTGAACCGGTATGACAGTATATCAACCGCGGCCAGTTCGTCGGTGACGGCTCCCATGGAGTAGACGATGGTACGCCCGTCCGCACACCAGCAGAACTCCTTGACATCGGAGCGCTGGGTGATTCTGCGATGGGTCCCGCCTTCACGCTCGAACAGCCAGAGATCGCATCTTCCGCCGAAATTCATGGCGTCGGAAAGGTAGGCGATCATCGCTCCGTCGGGTGAGAATGCGGGGACGTAGTAATTCGCAGTTTCATCGGTAATACGCAACGGAAGCTCTCCTTCGGAATTGGTGAGGTAGAGCTGGAAGGTTCCGTCCTGGTCGGAACGGAAAATCATCGAAGAACCGTCCGGCGAAAACACCGGAGCGGTTTCCGTCGCATCGGGCCACGCGATAAGCGGGAAACTCGGTCCACCTTCAGTTTTAACACGGTAAATATCGGTAACGGTATCGCCGCAGGGGGCTGCGGCGTAATAGATCCAGCGTCCATCGGGAGAAAATGAGGCGTCGCGAACCGCGAGACTGTCGGCAATGTACCGTTTATCACTTCCGTCGACTTTCATGGTCATAAGGCGGCGGCAGGAACCGTCGATCGCCCGGCAGGCGATCTGACCGGCGGGAAATGAAAGAACGGGGTTATCGCAGGTGTCCACGATTGATCCGGTAAGAGGAAATTCCGCGAACTGATCGGTGACCTTGAGAAAAATATCCTTTTTACCGTCGCGGTCGGAGGTGAATACAAAAGTTCCTTTCGCCGATTTCTTTACTCCCGCGGGTGTTCGGGAGAGTTCCGCGTTTTTTGAAAAAACGCTTATCTTGCGGGAGATGGCGGTATCGGGAGAGATACGGGAGTCAAGTGCGTAGAGCCGGTTTTCCATTCCGGTAACCGCGCGGTTTTCATCAAAACGGATAATGAGATTGCCGACATACTTTCCGCTACTTCCCGCGGACAGTACCGTACAGGTTCCGAGTTTCATGGGTGAAGCGAACCGCTGATCGATATCTCCGCAGATGCAGATGTCAAAACCGGCTAACGCCGGTGCCAGAGTGCGGAGTTCCTCCCATGAGGCGTGGATGATGAGAATACGAAGGTTGCAGTTTTTCGCCTTGTTGAGAAGATCCGATTGTTCAAGTCCGAGTACCCGTTCGCGTTCTTTCGGCGGAAGAAGTGAGGGACTGAGCCATGAGGCGACGAAGAAACGGTACCCTTCACGTTCGATGATACGGTGACGGATGATGGCATCGGGAGAGGTCGTCGCATTTGAACAGATATACCGCAGGTTCCCGTTGCCGATCGTTGACAATTTCCGCAGCCCGAACAGAAATTCTCCGCTGCCGCAACCGACGGCATCGTAGCCGATGTATTCCAGATAGGAACCGGCGAATGAGCTTCGCAGCGGCTGCATGTCGGAAGTGAGCATATTGCCGGTTTCGATCGCGACCGAGAACGGAAATTCCGATCGCAATGCGGTTATGACACCAGCCTGGCGGGCGAAACCCCCGGGAACCCCTTCTTCAAGAGGTACGGTAAAATTGCCCTGCGCATTTCCCGTATAAATGAGGGCGATCTCTCTCCGTTTACTCCGGAGAAAATCGGATTTGATCCGCTGAAGGAGCGCATGTGCTTTCCACATGTTCGGATCGAGCCGCAGGGCGCGTTTCGCGTTGAGTCTGCTCAGTGCCGGACGCTGTTTCCGGTAGTGTTTCTCCGCGATCACGTAATAATCTTCCGCAGTCCGTTTTTTAAGTTCCTCGCGTTCATGGGTGAGTGCCACCGCCCATACCGGCCCGAATTCCGGTGACAGATACCGCCAGGCGCCATCAAGAGTGAAGGATTCCCAGCGTATACCCGCACCGGCCGAAATACCGTGAGCGGAAGGAGAAACCCCTTTGGTGTACTCATACCCGGTGCGGATACGGACATACGGACCGGTGGCGATTTCGGTACTGATACCCGCGGTAAGCGGTTCATCGGCGATTTTACTGACACCGATACCGATGTCGGGATCGAACCAGCGTCGCAGTGAATGACCCGAAGGGACGGGTTTATAAGTAATGGTCCAGCCGATACGGGCGGGAAGCGGTTCCGGGGTGTCGGTACTGTACATCATCGGTTTCCCGAGCGATGAGACACCGATTTCCGTCGCGAGTAAAGGCACGGGAGCATAACGGAGGTTGATGCTGCCGGCGACCGACCTTCCGGTTACCTCTTCGATACGACTTTCGATGAAGGCCACCGCACAGCCTGCACTGACTACATTGTCGAAGAATCCCCGGGCATAAGTTGCACCGATCTGGTATTCGAGATAGGAGGGGTCACTGGGGTGTTCGTCGATATCGCGGGCGTTGGTGATGGTTCCCGGGGTGTATAATTGCGCGAACCCGCCGAAAGTGCCGACGTCAAGCACCGGGAAAAGTGCCGCCAGAGTTTCCTTGCGAAGCCCCATCAGCCATTCAAGATGAGAGAATCCGAAACGGTAACGATCCGACAGGGCGGTGATCGCGGTATGGTCGGGAATCGAGAGCGTCGGCAGTGCGCCCGGATCCGAGGAAATTCCTCGTGCTAGGGTGACCGGATGTGCGGGGAGATTGAGAAATGCGCAGACGGTATGACCGCTGTTTTCTCCGTTTACATCGGAAAACCACTGCAGTTGCTGAGAGGTAAGTACTTTCACCGTCAACAGAATCAGTAACGGGAGAGCCGTATTTCCGCTTGTTTTTTTCATCAGCGCTCTGGAAATTCCTCCTGCTGCAGTAGACGGTTTGATGAACAGTGTCTCGCCACTCGTCTGACTCGTTGCACATCCGGCAAATCTGGAATGCCGGATTGCAAAAACCGTCCGGGATTCTGACCCGGCCACCCTCTAATGACATGGTCGGTGGTATTGAATGATTTCCATAAGATTATATCGATTCCGCACCACGGAAGCATTAGAAATATTACGGGACTTCAATGACTTGAATGTGCTTGAAATGCTGTAAGTAACCGTGTTTATGAAAAATACGGGTCACGCACGACCTGCCGGTACCGTCCCCCCGGGAGGACGGCAAGGTGCATGTCACCATTTTATTGTATTTCGTCACCTTTTTGTTGTTTCCCTTGTATTCATACAACTATTTTCTTGTTGGACCTGGCAGAATACTCGTTACTGCAGGTTGGTAATGGAATAGAGTGTTGGTAGGGGATTATATTCCCGGAATCGGAATTTCAACAGGATAAAGCTTCCCTTCAGGGATAGTCTTCAGACACGCGGATCCTTACAGTCTGTAAAACAAGTCGACTGCTGGTGTTTCCCGGCTATTTCCGGCTGATAATTTTATTATGCCGTGATAAAGGTGTAAATCCGAATCATGTTTCGACATGGACGGGTGGGGGGAATTTTCACAACGGAGTGAGTATTATGAGGATAGTAAAGAATTGTTGTCTGGTCCTTTTCGCCGTCACGATCGGTTTTTTTCATTACTGTGGCGAGATGCCTACCGACGGAGCCTCCCCTGAAGCGGCGTTGACCCTGCTTGCACTGAGGTCATCAACCGGTGTGGTCGATACGGTTATTGTCGACAGTACCGAAAAAGAAATTGAAGTTCTCCTCGCCTTTGAACTTGGCTATTTTATCGATTCGCTGAAAATATCAATCTTTTCAGCCGCAGATTCCGCTGCAGAGCGGAAGCTCGATACCATGATCGTCATCCGTTTCGGACCGGATGATGTTCGTGACACCACACGGCTGAATATCATGTTTCATACCGGTGGAGAGCGTCGTTTTGAAGTGGTTACCTATAAGCAACGCGGGTATATCTCCACGGTAACCGCCACGGCTTTCATTTTAGCCCCTCCCGATAATCCTGAAAATTCTCCACCGCAGTTCATTTCCGAAACTCCGCGAAAAGTATACCGCATCGAGGAAGGTGCGAAGGTCCGCTTTGCGGTTGCCGCCACCGATATCGACGGGGATCAACTCTCGTACAGTTTCTTTTTTGAAAGTGATTCTCTTCCACGGGCGGATCAGGCGGTTCTCGAAAACGGTTTTTTTGAATGGCAGTCGGAAGCGGGTGATATCGGAAAATATTCGATAGTTTTCCTTGTTTCCGATGGCAATTCCTCGACCACCTTTCTCACCACGATACTGGTGGGTGATGTTGACTTCAACGAAGCACCGGAAATTATCAGCAATCCTCCCACCACGGCAAAAACGGGTGTTCTTTACGAATACCAGCCGATTGCTGTTGATGCAGATGAAACAGGATTCAGCTGGCAGCTTCTGGGGGCGCTTCCTTCGGGGATGCAGTTCGATTCACTCTCCGGAAAAATTCTCTGGATTCCCGCGAAAGGAGAGGTCTCCAGCGGTCCTCTTACCCTGAAAGTCACTGATTTCGGTTTTCCGCCGCTGAGTGATTCCCAGCGTATCGTTATTACCGTCAGTGATGGTAACCGGGCGCCGGTGGCGAAATCACAGAGTGTTGCTACCGGGGAGGGCGTTCCGGTAACCGTGACGCTATCGGCTACCGACTGGGATGATTCACTGCTTACCTATGAGATAATCAGACAACCGCTTCATGGTTCTGCGGTCCTGGGTGAAAACGGTGAACTTACCTATACACCTGAAACCGGTTTCAAAGGAATTGATACCATCTCCTGGGCGGCACGTGATTCAGCGCTGAGCAGTGATACCGTCCTGCTGAGAATCTACGTTGCGATGGAGAATCAGAAACCGGTTGCGCACGGTCAGCAGCTTTCCACCGTCGAGGATGTCGCCCTCTCTCTGCTACTGACGGCGGATGATGTCGAATCCGATGGACTTACCTATTCGCTCCTGGAATATCCCACGCACGGAATACTTACCGGTTCCGGAGCGAACTGGCTGTATACTCCTTATTCCGATGTATTCGGGGCCGATACGTTTACCTTCTATGTCAATGACGGTAAAATTGACAGCGATCCGGCAATGGTGATTATCGTCATATCTTCGGTAAACGACACTCCCGTTATCGCGGATATGGGAATACCTACTGCAGTCAATACACCGGTGACGTTTACGCTTTCCGTCAATGATCCCGATGATTCCGTATTCACTTATGAACTTGAGAAAACTCCCTCTCATGGAACAATCGATTCCTCGAATCTTCCGGGAATCACGTACACTCCGGAAAGCGGATTCACCGGGAATGATACGCTTTCCTATCGGGCCACCGATGCGGTCGGATGCGTCGGTCCCTCGGCGCTGATAGTTTTCGAAGTGGGTCTGCCCAATCAGCGGCCTCTTGCTTTTCCGTCGGATGTTACCGGTTCGGAGGACACTCCCGTCAATCTCACCTTGAACGGCAGGGATCCGGACGGCTCGCCGCTTTCGTATGTCATCGTCGATCTGCCGAAGCACGGCACCCTTAACGGTTCCGGACCGGAACGTGTTTATTCCCCGTATCGTGATTTCAACGGTTCCGATACCCTGCAATTTACCGCCAGTGACGGTATGCTGGTCAGCGAGCCTGCGTCGGTAATTATTACCGTGGAGCCGGTAAATGACCTTCCACTCGCTCAATCGCAGTCGGTTGCGGTGCTGTTGAACGGAAGCGTCACGATTACCCTCGGGGCGAATGACGTTGATGATACATCGTTGACTTTCAACATTACCGGTTTTCCTGAAAACGGTCAGCTCGACACCTCAATTATCGGGCAGGGCCAGGTGATCTACACGCCGGATGATAATTTCAAGGGGAGCGATACGCTACGATTCGTTGCCCGGGATGCATCCGGCGGGATCAGCAATACGGCAACGGTCATCATCTCGGTGGCGGTCAACAATCAGCGTCCCGTAGCCGATCCGCAGAGCGTGACCATCAATGAAGACGTGACGCAAACCATATTTCTCACCGGAAGCGATCTCGAAACGTCTGCTGCCAACCTGATATATTCAATTGTCGATCATCCGAAGTTCGGGCAACTGGAAGGAAATTTGCCCAATATCAGTTACAAAACCGCCACCGATTTCAACGGCAACGATACATTCTGGTTCGCGGTCAACGACGGGGCTCTCACCAGTGAGCCTGCCCGGGTGGTCATTGAAGTGCTGCCGGTCAACGATCCGCCGTCCGCGGTTACCAGGATGGTGACCACGGGTATCAATGCCTCGGTTGCCATACAACTGCAGGCAAAAGATGTTGACGATATGGTATTCACCTACGAGGTAACCTCGAATCCCCTTCATGGAACCGTTGCTACCGATGGTATCGCCAGCGGCTGGATAAGCTACACTCCGGCTACAGGTTTCAAGGGATACGATTCCCTCTGGTATCGTGCGCTTGATCCGTCCGGACTGGCCAGTACCGCCGTTCTGATTACGGTGGGAGTTGCACTCGACAATCAGCCGCCCGTCGCGATTTCAAAAACCATAATGCTCAATGAGGATACGCCCAAAGACGATTCTCTTACCGGAACCGATGTCGAGAATTCTCCTCTTTTATTTACCATTATCCGCAGCCCGGTAAACGGACGCCTGGAAGGAACGCTTCCAAAAATCAGATATATCCCGAATCAGAATTTCTTCGGCAGTGATTCCCTGCTTTTTACCGTCAGCGACGGCAGTGCAACCAGTGCTTCCGCAGTGGTACGTTTCACGATCAATCCCATAAATGACGCTCCGGTTGGAATTACGCAATCGCTGACTACCGGATTCAATACCGGGAATAATACGCCGCTGCAGATCGTTCTTGCCGGCAGTGATATCGAAGGCGGGCTGCTGTCCTACCATATCTTTAAAAAGCCGGTAAACGGAACGCTTGATACGTCGTCGATCGGAAACGCACGGATATTCTATATCCCGAATCAGTATTTCAAGGGTCTCGATACTATTCTTTTTATCGTGCAGGATGCCGCATCGGCCGTAAGTTCGCCGACGGCAGTGATTATCGGCGTGGCGCTTGAAAACCTGCCACCCTGGGCGGTGGCGCAGCAGCTGACCACCAATGAAGATACGCCGTTGTCAATCACCATCATGGCGAATGATATCGACGGACCGACCTTATCCTACTCCATTGTTACCAATCCGACGCACGGCACTCTCTCCGGTTCCGGGCAGAATTACACCTATACTTCGACGAGTAATTTCTATGGAACCGACTTCTTTGAATTCTCAGCTCATGACGGCCAACTGGGCAGCAACATAGCTCGGGTGGATATCACGGTAAATGCGGTGAATGATCCTCCCGTGGTGAGTACGATCCCCGGACAGATCATTATCCGGGGCGGTACCTTCAACCCGGTCCAGCTTGACAATTATGTCAGCGATCCCGACAATACCGATCAGCAACTCACCTGGATGGTGACAACCGCGAGCGGCAACCTGACGGTTTCAATAGTCAACAGAATCGCCACAATTGAAGCAAAAACGGGATGGGAGGGAGAAGAGACGGTAACCTATACCGCCAGAGATCCTGGAGCGCTCACCCATTCGGTGGATGTCGTTTACAAGGTAAACCCCAATACGGCACCGACAATCACTCCGATCAACGACATTCCTCTTGTGAATCAGGGGGTGGAGATCAGTCCGGTCCTTTTCACCATAAGTGATGCCGAAACTCCCGCATCGGCACTTGAGGTTACTGCTGTATCGGATAATGCTGAGCTGTTTCCGGCTTCTGCGATAACGCTTTCGGGATCGGATGCGGGAAGAAGCGTTCTTCTTGTTCCCGTTGTCGAAAAGTGGGGTGAAGCAACGATCACTGTTTCGGTAACGGATCATCTTTCAACGGTGACCGAAACATTCTCGATCACGGTCAACGGCAGGCCGGTTGCCGATCCTCAAACGGTAACCATTGATATGAATGAGGATGAATTCGTCAATATCACTCTTACTGGTTCGGATCCGGAGGATGGTACCTTCATTTCCTTCGTACCTCCCAGCACGCCGTCGCATGGAACATTGGTGGGGACAGCACCGAATGTCAGATATACACCGACTGACGGTTATGCCGGCCCCGATGCGTTTACTTTTACCGTGATCGATCCGGATGGGTTCGCAAGTGCACCGGCAACGGTTTCGATAATTGTGGTGGGATTGAACCAGGCCCCGACAATTACCGAGATTGCAGATCAATCGACCGTGGAAGGCACAGCGGTTGGTCCGCTCTCCTTTACGATTGATGATGCCGAGACTCCGGTGGGTGATCTTGTCGTT
>JAFGHA010000060.1 GCA_016930275.1 Chitinispirillaceae bacterium | reverse complement strand
TCCTTGTTAAGTTTTAAGCAACTTTAACATGTCACGTGGCCGGCCAACTTGTCAACTTTTCTGAAATCCTATGGGATGGTAGTGAATCAGGATTAAGATGAATCTTTCTTCAATTTGTTATTCCGATTGCCCCTCACTGCAATTCCGCCCTGCGGGATGTCCGATTCTTGCATTTTTACCGTTTTACACCTATTTTTATTGCATCAGGGGTATTTTAATCGTGTGGGACGGCATGTTTCAGCGGAAAATATCTCACCTATTAAGCGTTATCGTTGAATCTCGCATATGCATCGTAAAAAAAATAAAACCTTCCAATTTATATTTTAATCCACTTACCAGAACTGTTTTCAAAGGTATTTAATAAGCGCATAATCGCCGATAACCGACAGCAGTGCCGCACGAGTGCTCTGAAGAAGCGACATAAAGGAAAAAATATACGGCCGGGATGTTAATCCGGTTTTCACCTGAAGGTCACCGCGCATCCCGCCATGCCTCCGCATGACAGCGAAAGTACGTACACCCCCTCTGCCGTTGGTTTCCAGGAACAGGGGTGTCCGGTTGGCGATATAAAATGAACAACCCGTTTTCCCGACAACGTGCAGACGCTCAGCCGGAACGGGGTATTGTTCTCTGAAGTGAAGATTATCCTGTTGTCCGCAGTCCGTTTAAGAAAAACCTGTGCCGGAGCCCGCCGCACATTCAGCTTTCGCTCTCTGCTGCCGGTTGAAGCGGTGATCCCCCGGTCGTGCATCCACCTGATGAGTGTATCGGGCCATGTTCCGGCAAGTCCATAGCCGTGCCCCATCCCCGGATCGGTCATGAATTTATGCGGCACGCCGTTGGCGGCGCATGCCGAGTCGAACATCATGCTGTTCTGGATGGGTACCGAATTATCGGCACTGCCGTGCGCGAGAAAGGTGGGCGGCGTCTGCGAATTCACCCACTTCTGGCTGGAGAGACTGTCGAGCAGCGCCGCACTCGGCGCAGTGGAAGTTCCCAGAAGCGAATCCCGCGAGCCGGTATGCACATGCTGCCCCGTGAGTGTGATTACCGGATAGATAAGCGCCATGAAATCCGGTTTTGACTTTTTGGTTTCGATCGGATCGAGAGCCGCGGGATCACCGTTGTCGTAATGGCGGGTGCCGACCAGCGACGCCAGGTGACCGCCGGCGGAAAACCCCATAATCCCGATTCTGGAGGTATCGATTCCGTAGGTGGCGGCATGGTAACGCACCAGCCGCATTGCCCGTTTCGCATCGTTGAAGGGAATCGGATAATAGTACGGCTTGAACCGGTAACGCAGCACGAATGCCGTCACCCCGTTCGAAGCGAACCACTGGCCGACCGAGTCGCCTTCTTTGTAAAGCGCTATATGACCGTATCCGCCCCCCGGGCAGACAAGTATCGCGGCGTGTGTATTGCTGCCGCCGGAGGCGGGATACACATGCAGCATGGGTTTGGACGAGGTATCGGTTCCGGCGCCGATGACGCCCGGTGCATCTCCGTACCAGAGTAAACTTATTTTGTAAAGCTGATCCGAGGCGTGATTGAGTATTCCCTCGTAAAAGATATCGGCAAGCATTTTATGGCCCGTTGCATCGGGATGAAGGCTGTCGGCGAAAAGGGCTTTTTTATCGAGAAACGGCGTGCGTGCATCGATGATCTTCAATCCCTTTGTTTTTGCGACACTCCTGATTTTGGGAATCACGCCGTCAACCATGGTGCTGTCGGAGTGGGTGACAGTATCCGATGCTGAACTGCGGACTTTGAATATCGGCGGAGGAATGCAGAGAATGATCTTCGGCTTGGAAGCGATGGTCGAGAAGGTGTCGACCATTGCGGCGCAGTCCGGTTCGAACGAAGATGCGTAATGGAGCCAGTTTACCGGCTTGGTGTCGTTGGTTCCCAGCATGATCGTGATGACCGCGGGAGACTGCGTAAAGATCCGGCTGAATGCCGGTTCGATCCAGTAGGGCTGCGTGCCGTTTTTCAGAAGCGTACGGCCGGAGACTCCCGCATTATTAACGCTGACTGGTGAAGAAAAATTGACGATGGAGTTTGAGATATAGGTGGTGCCGAGCCTTTGCAGAAGCAGTGTGGGGTATCTTTTCGTCGTATCCGGCAGCTTCGAACCCGCGGTAATACTGTTGCCCACGCACACGATCGAGGCGGCCGCCGAAGGTTGCCGCATAAAACCTGCAGCGGGGAACAGAATCAACAGAAAGATGAATAAATTACCGGCATTGCGTTGCATAGGAAGTCCTTTCTCTGCGAAAAATATAGGCATTTTCCGGAGGTGAGTCAATGAGAGGGGTGGGATTAAAACTATGCGCCACGGCCGGAAACCGGCATGCCTCGTCGTCGATTCCGAAACCGAAACCGCGAAGGAAAAATCCGGCATGCCACCAATGAAACGGATTGAAACGAGATCAGTGCATCACTATCCGGCTGATGCAAAACGTACCGGCCTTCAGTGAGTACACGTACATCCCCTTCGCACGATTCCCGCTTCCGACGGAGAGCGTTTGTCTGCCCGCGGGAAATTTCCGACCTGCACATTCAGCGATCTCTTTTCCGAGAATCGAATAGACTTTGAGGGATACGAACGATTCATCCGGCAATTCAAATGCAACGGCCGTAGTGCCGTTGACAAGTGTTACGGAAAGGATATCTGCCGTGCGGTCTGAAGCGTTGTGCGCATCGATTACCCCTACGGGCGGGGGCGGGGTGAACATTTTACGATCGATATATTCGCCCATTACCTTGTGCCCCTCTGCATTCGGATGCAGCCAGTCGCTCTGCAATGTTTGCTGAAATCGGGTGGTATCATTCGGATTTTGTACGGCTTTGTCGAAATCGATGAATCCGTCATAGACGTCATTCGACCGGATCCAGTTATTGACTTCACGCCTGACGGATTCTTTCGACGTGTAACTCGTATTGCTATAGCCCTGGAAGGGGGTAATGGTTGCACCGTACACCTTGATACCCGTATCCCTGGCATGAGTCGCGGTAACCATCGTTGTAAAGCCATTGATAACGTCGTTTGCGGATTTGCCCCCTGCAAGATCATTAACTCCGTAAAAGATAATAACCCAGTGTACACCTGCCTGTCCAAGAATATCATGCCCGAATCGGACGACTCCGGCATCCGCGCCATTGGAAGGGGATGTCACAAGGGTAGCTCCAATCCCCAGATTGAGCACGCCGACCTCGTCGGTAGCCGTATCTTTAAGCAGCGCTTCCGAAAACCGGTCGGTCCACCGGTTCTGCAGTCCGCCGGTCAAGGTACTTCCGTCGGTAATGGAATTGCCGATAACCGCAACGGATACTGCCGATTTCGGGGCCAGTACATCGATACCGCAGATGGTAAACCAGCGCTCTATCGTTGAAGCGCCGCTGAAATCGACTGATGCGGTCTTGTTGCCGCTGACATAGTATGAATTGGTGCGCGATCCGTAATGGAAGGTCATATCATCGGTTCCTCTGCACTGACCGTAATAGATGGAAATTGCGACACGCATGCCCGGCTCCAAACCGAATGCGACCGGATCCGAATACACTTCGGATTTGGCATTGATGGTAACCGATGAATCTCCTTCGAATGTCAATTTTGTGATGGTCGATCCGCTCACGGCGCTTTTCGTTCCATCAGGCGAAGCTGCGATGCTTACCGATTTCATAATGACAGGCTGCGAACAGGTGATATTCGAGAATTTTACCCGAACCGTATCACCTCCGATCGAAACCCGAACGATCTGCCGTAAGGTTTTATCATCAAAATCGAAGCGGGGGTTGTTTTGATTTGTGGTATTGTACGGTGCGCAGGCCCAGCTTCCCACCCAGTGTTTCATTGAGTTCCGGTCTGACGCGGCACTGCTGTTCCACAGGCTTACCACCATACACAACGCGGCTGCCGCTGTCGGGTGGTTGCCGAGACTGCATGAAGCTTTCAGGGCGCCGTCACTTTTTATCAGGTATCGGTGCATTTTACGGAAAAAGTGCAATGATCGCATAATGATCTTCCCTCTGCAGTATGGTTGAATTGTTATGATAACAAATCGTTATGCGCTCTTTTGCTGTTTTAAACAGATTCGCGAAATGTAACGAACCTCCCCTCCTCATAATCTACAACATAAACTTACCCGCGTGGGTCCCGAAGCCATATAAATGCTCACTTCCCATTCCGTATTTAATAGAGAAAATGTGCTGTGCCGCCGGAGAGATTGTTCAAACAGTATAAATCAGAAAAAAAGAGAATTATTTCACTTCGATACAGGGTGTATATTTTTCTATACCATTGCCATGACTGTTCACAGCATTGTCGTATACGGGGGAAAAGATGAATAGCATGAGGGGAAAAACGAAAATGGCAACAGACGGTAGATGGGTGGCGCCGGTCAGAATTATTTTTTTGGTTTTATGCCTCTTGATTGCATCTACCGGCACGTACGGGCAGACACTTCCATCAAAAGCCCGGATTCTTGAGAAAATGAAGCTGGCCAACGACTATTTTATTAACGACCGCAACCACGACCCGTGTACCAACTGTCTGGCCGGTATACTTCCAAGCAACATCTGGACCCGCGCGGTGTATTACGAGGGGGCGCTTGCCTATTTTGCCGTCAGTAAGGACAGCGCCGCGCTCGCTCATGCCGTGAAGTGGGGAACCTTTCACTCCTGGAACATAAGCAGCATAACCACCACCAATGCCGACGATCAATGTGCCGGGCAGAGCTACATCGACCTCTACCGTCTGGATGAAAAACCGGAACGAATAGCCAATATCAAAGCATGCATTGATCGGATGATGAACAATTCATCGAATAATTTCTGGACCTGGATCGACGCGATACAGATGGCCATGCCGATTTTCGCCAAACTCGGCGTGCAATATGACGATACCAAGTATTTTGACAAAATGTACCGCCTTTTTAATTATCCAAAAACGACGCTGGGCCTTTACAACCAGAAGGATAGTCTGTGGTGGCGTGATGAAACCTTCAAGAGTGCGAAATCCCCGTCCGGAAAGAACATTTACTGGTCGCGTGGTAACGGCTGGGTTTTTGCCGCGCTGGTACGGGTTCTCGACGAACTCCCTTCTACCGACTCCCACCGGGAGGAGTATGAAACCATCGTGAAGGAGATGGCCGGCGCGCTCAAGGAGGTGCAGCGCAGCGATGGCTTCTGGAACGAGAACCTGGCCGATCCGGACCATTTCGGCGGACCTGAAGTGACCGGAACCGGTCTCTTTACGTTTGGCATGGCATGGGGTATCAACAACGGCCTTCTCAGTGCCGCCGACTATCTGCCAACCATAGAGAAAGCGTGGGGAGCGATCGCCGACAGCGCGATTTTTTCAAACGGAAAGCTGGGGTATGTCCAGGGCACCGGCGATTCTCCCGGTGCTAATGGGCATGGCAGGACGAACGTGACCCCCTCACGAAATATCGTCCCCGATTTCGACGATTACGGACTTGGTTGTGTGCTGCTCGCCGGTAGTGAGGTGGCAAAACTTGCCGGGGGACAAACCGGGCTTAGCCGGACGCGAAATCCGAGCATATCGAGACCTGCAGTGCACAAGGTGTTCGGGAATCGCCCGGTCGCAGTGGACCTGCCGCACGGCACACCGATTTTCTTGACCCTGTTCGATTTGACGGGAAAGGTCGTAGCCCGTAAACGAGTTCATCGCGGCGCTTTGGATCATATTCACCGCTTGAATTGTTCTGAAAAAGCATACGTGGCGAAAACGGTTTGCCAAAGGGAGTGGGAAGCGGGTGCTAATCCGGTGTCCGGATATGACCCTACCCCTCAAGGTGCTTACGTAACACCGCGGCGAGTTCCGTGATCGAAAATGGTTTGTAAATACTCGCGGTGAATCCGTATTTCGCGGGATGGGCCAGTACCGGGTCTTCGGCATAGCCGCTTGCCACGAATACGGGAATATCTCCGTTACGGCGACGGATTTCACGTATCGCTTCCTTGCCCCCCATCGCTCCAGGAACCGTCAGATCGAGGATAACCGCGACGATTCCGTCAGTGTCAACGCCATCCGTAAAAAGACGCTTGATCGCCTCTTCTCCGTTGCTCACACACAGTGTCGTATGTCCCAGAACCTTGAGCATGGCGGTCAATGTCTTCCTGATCACCTCTTCATCATCCATGATCAATACCGCACCGCAGCCTCTGTATGATGATACATCAGTCGCATCACTCTCCGTTGCGGCACTGCCGCCGGGCACTGCCGGAAGGTAAATGGTGATCGTTGTCCCCCTGCCCGCCTCAGTCTCCGCCTCGATATGTCCGTTGTGACGCTTGATGATCGAATAGCACATGGCGAGTCCGAGTCCGTGTCCCTTCGCTTGAGTCGTAAAGAAAGGATCGAATATCTTCGTCAGGATCTCCTTCGGCATACCGATGCCGTGGTCTTTGATTAGTATCTTTACATAACAACCGGCGGGCAGAATCGGATGATGCTTTTCAGTCAATCTGACGTTTTCAACAGACAGTTCGATCGTACCGCCGTCAGGCATGGCCTGCTTGGCATTAATGACGACATTGTCGATGACCTGCTCGATCTGATTCCTGTCGATATCGCACGGCCATGTGTTTTCAGGTATGTTCAACCTGCACAGTGTGTTCGAACCGCTGAGGGCGAATTTGACCGTCCCTTCCATAAACGACGCAAGCCGCTCGATTTTTTTGACCGGCGATCCGCCTTTCGAGAATGTCAGCAGCTGTCTGGTGAGACCCCGGGCGTGTTCTATTGCTGAACATGCAGTCGTCAAATGCTGCGTCATCGATTCATCCCCGTTTTCCAGCAAGGCTATCTGGATATTGCCGAATATTCCTGTGAGCAGATTGTTGAAATCATGAGCAATGCCGCCGGCAAGCACACCGAGCGATTCGAGTTTTTGAGCATTGATAATCAATGATTCCACCCTCTTCAATTCCGTTATATCACGCGCTTCGGCAACCAGCATGGTAACCGCATTATTCGCATCCGATACCGGTTTAAGGGAAAAATCAACGATCGCCGCATTGTCTCCGGCTCCCCGCAGTTCAACCTCGTATCGTATGAATTCACCCCTTGCACAGCGGCCGATCGCCTCCTTCAGTCTCCGCACCCGCTCATTGTCCCCGCTCCACCAGCGGGTCTCCCAGAAAGGCCGGTTGATGGCTTCCCGATAGGCAACCCCTGCGAAACGGAGCGCCGAATCATTCGCCTCAATTAAAACACCTTCAGGGCTCAGCAGCCCCATGAACTGAAACGTTGCATTGAAGATCGCCCTTAATGTTCTTTCACTTTCGCGAAGCGCTTCAACGGCCTTCATTCGCTCCGTGATGTCGTAGGCCGTTCCCCTCATTCCGGCGAATGATCCGTCGGGATCGTGCATGGATTTTGCATTGAACACCAGATGCACCTCACTCCCGTTTTTATGCAGATATACCGTCGCGAACCCCTTTACCGGAGGTCCTTTAATAAGTCGCTTGAACTCTTCAACGTCTTTGCGCGCCCGCTCAGGCGTCTGAAAATCAGCGAACGTTCTCCCGAGCATCTCATTCGCAGCGTAGCCCAGAACATCCTTCCATGCAGGATTGAGTTGAACGATTCTCCCCTCCCCATCGCATTGCCATATCAGATCCTGTGACGTTTCCACAAGGTCATGATAGAGTGAACTGATTTTTCCCTGGCTTTCGGAGAGCTTCCGGTTGATCCTTAGCATCCCGAAATCATAGGTGCACGATATTATCAGCGAAATGATATATATCGAGCCCAGTCTGACCGCCGTTGCATTTTCAGGAACAGCCGGAAAACATCCGTACAATCTACCGGCGACGATTATTCCGGCGCCTAAAATAAGGCAGACAAGCGACACCGTCATCCCATGCTTCCATCCCATAAAAAACGGCGCGCTCAAAGGAACTAGCACCATCCATAAATGGCCGGTTCCCTTATACCCGCCGGTGATGAAATAGTAGAAGAAAAACGTGGTCAACAGAATTACAAGGGTGTAATAGGGAATTTTTGAGGCGGGTGAACGGTAGGCAAAAATAGTTATCCCGAGCAGCACCAATAAGGTGATAAAATCTATGACCCCCATGACCGGAAAACTGTTTTTCACAGAGTTCGTACCGTAAACCAGACAGAATATGCACGCCAACGACGAAACAATAAAAAAAACCGCACGCCTGATCGATGATATACCGCCATCGGCAGGTTCAATGATGCTTTTCATTTCTCGGCTCTTTCTTCCGTTGGATCATGCTGAAAGTAACATACTTCCTGCCCCGCCGCGCAAGAACAATAAAAATAACGGCGCATGTATGCACCGGCCCTATCAGGAGATTCTACCGGTTGATGCACACGTTCCGCAATCGAGCCGTGTGCCCTGTTTTGGATATCTTCTACCGTAATGAGAGACACATGCTTTTCATCGTGCAGAGCAGAGCGTATATTGAATCCTGAAAATATATGAACCATTCTCCCCGGGACGCCGTAATGAAACGCTTTTGTTTTTGTATGCTGTTGGGTGTCATACTGCATACTCCCTCACACGGTTTTGACTTTAACCAGGTCGAAACCGAGCACTATATTGTTGCCTTTCAGGACGGCAATGAGTACTGGGCCCACAAAGTTATTGAAGTTGCCGAAGAGGTGTGGGACGATCTGATGGCAGCCTATCCCATTCAGCACGAATATCAGAAGATCTACGTCTATGTTGAGGACATGGGCGACATGGCCAATGGATTCGCCATACCGGGTCGCAACCGGATAACCGTCAGCACGACCCACCTCGACTTCAGTATCCGCAGCTCGGACAACTGGATCCGTAACGTGGTGACGCATGAGCTTGCCCATATTTTCTCGATCAAAGCAGCCAACAAGGACCGGTTTTTTAAATATTTTACGCTTCAGACATACTCCCTCTTTCAAAATCCTGATTGGAACACTGTCGTTGACTATCAGGACCTGCTCGCTCCCGTCTGGTGGATTGAAGGTATCGCGCAGTATGAATCGTACCGTAAAGGCGGCGATATGTGGGACACTCACCGGGATATGTTTCTGCGTATGGCAACGCTGGAAGATGAACTGCTCAACTACGTGCAGATGAGCACCTTTGACAACAAACACGGCTTTTATCCGGAGATGACCTATAATCAGGGTTACTCCATGATGCTGTATATCGACTCGGTATATGGAGAGGAATCGGTACGGGAGATCGCACGATCAAAATCGTATATCCATTTTAATCAGTCGCTGCGAAAGGCGTGCGGTGCATCCGGCCAGCAGCTTTACAGCGGCTGGAAGAAGCACCTCAAGGCCCGGTATGGCGCTGTTGCCGATTCGGTTGGGAAGACCGGTATTCGTGAGGGCACGCTTCTGGTAGATGAAGGGTACTGGGATTACTATGGCTCCTGGTCTCACGATGGCCGGTATGTCGCCTTTATTTCAAATAAAGGCTACGACATCATGTATCCCAACCTGTATCTCATGGATACCGAGACCGGTAGACTGAAGCGGGTCCGTACCAGGCGGCTGCAGTATGCCGGCAGGATCGATGCGCCCACGGCAGGTATGCGCGGCATGAATCCATTGACACGCGGCAGCGCCCGTCCGTCTCCCGCAGCACTTACCGCGACGGGAAGCACCACCAGGACCATGGGTGATCTGCCGATCGTCTGGAGCAGGGTACAATGGTTTCCCGACGGGAACAGGATATGCTACTCCCGTATGACCGAAGGGAACCGCTATGCGGATATCTATACCTATGACCTGGAAAAGGAGCGGGAAACCCAGCTGACCTGGCATGCACGTGCCAAGGATCCGGCGCCCTCCCCCGACGGCAAAACTCTTGCCTATATCAACAACGACGGCGGCATCCAGAATCTGGTCCTGGTGGACAGCGACGGAAAAAACACCCGGTTTCTGACCAATTTCAACAACGGCACCCAGCTTTATGCACCATGCTGGACCCCGGACGGGAAAAAAATCGTTGTCGGTATCATGCATGGCAAAAACCGGGATATCGCGGTGGTCAACGCCGATGCCGCCCCGTTTGACCGCTGGCGCAAGCTGACCGATACGACCTTTTTCGCCGACTCGCTCAACTTTCAGGAAGACCTCAACCTCATGCTCATGGTACATACCGCTGCCGATGAGCGTGATCCGTGTCTGTCACCGGATGGAAAGCATCTCTACTTCGCCTCCGACCGGACCGGCATATTCAATATCTATCGCATGAGCCTGGAGAACTGGAAGGTCGAACAGGTCACCAACGTGGTGGGCGGTGCCTTCTCACCTTCGATACGCCACGATGGAAAGACGCTGCTGTATACCGGATTCAGCGCAGCCAATTACAGCCTTATGAAACTTGACATTACCAAATCCACTCAGGTGCCCATGCAGTGGGTGCGCCGCGACTTCTCCAAACGGCATACCGACCCGTATATCTTTTCAAATGATCCCGGAAACGGCCGGTATCGCGCGGAAAAGTACACGCCGCGTTTTACGGTGTGGCATTTCGCCCCCTTTCTCTCCTTTCAGCCGGCATTCATTACCGATTCGATCGGATCGTTTCATCTGCGCACCGGTCTGGATGCCGCCGCCGGAGAACTTTACGGATTTGCCTCCATGGGCGGCTCGGTCTATATGGGCAAAGACTTCTCCGATGCCGCCGGCCCTTCATGGGGCGGAGTCGCCTATTTGAACCTTGCCATGCCCAGTATTTTCGGCGAAAACAGAGACCTCAAGCCTCAGGCCCAGGCATTTGTCATGCGGGATGTCGTGCGCACCGAGGACCGCTACGAACCGCTGCCGACCGATCGGCTGGTGGAGACGTTGCCGGTCGATACGCCTTTCTACCATAACGACACGCTCGAGGCGTTCTATGCGGAGTATGCCGACGGATCATTTCGAGCCGATCATGCCTATAACCGCTACGGGGTACTGGGCGTTTTACCGATCAACCCTTACAATCAATTGAATTTCCAATACGTGCGGATCCATGATTATATCAGCGGAAGCCTTTTTGATTCGCAGTGGTACGGCCGAAGGCGTCTCCTGCGGATCCAGAATCAGTGCTATGACGATGCCGTCGATATTACCGACGATTTTCTGCAGAAGGTCCACGATTCGACCGCTATTCCCATAGATACGTTACGCGAATCGTTCGGAGTGGAATATATTGATACGGTCAAAGTTGACTTGCAGGCGCTCTATGACCGCTACACCCTGTACAAGGACCATGAGCTGTCGGTGGTCTACCAGTTCATGAATGTTCGCCCGTCATTCACCATCCCCCACCGAGCCGATTATCTGGCACTGTCGGCCCAGTTTATCAACAGCACCGTTGCATTCGAAACGTTCTACCCGGCGCTTGACACGCTCCTGGAGTTTGATGGGGCCAACCATGCTCTGGTGGCTCTGGATGAGGGGGGGAACCAGACACCCATATACACGCCGATATACGAAACCAAGGACTATTTCCGGTGCGAGGTGTTCGGGCTGGAGCGTTTTCCCCTGCCGGGCAACGATCTGCTGCGCAGTCTTCCCCTGCCGTTTGGAGGAAAGCACTTTATGACGACCAACGTCTTTTTCGGCAGCCTGAACCGCAGTCTTTCCGAGCGTACGAATCCGTATCCGCTTGTTTACCGTATCGCCTATTTTCTCAAAGCATACCCCTTCCGGTTCGATCCGGTTGAGCCGGCCGTCGAGCAAAAGCACTTTCCGGTTTTTACATTCCTGGGTGTCGACTCGGTCAGTTACACCGAATTTGTTGACACATCGGAGCGCGACATCCTGTGGGGCAACAGCGTCATGTATTATAACGCCGAATATACCGTCGAACTGCTCAAGGATCTGACCGTCAAGCCTTTCGGTTTAAATATCAAAGGACTCCACCTGACGCCCTTCTTTGAGACGGCATCGGTCTGGAACTGCAACTGGCGGGATTTTATGCCACGGCAGATACTCCCGCTGGGCATGAATGACGGGAAGATCGTGTGGCGGGAAGCATTTCTCAGAGATGCCGGCATCCGGGTCGATCTGCCCTTTGTGATTTTCGATACCTGGCAGGGATTCTTCTCATTTACCTGGGCGCGACGGCTGGATTTGGACAATGCGATAGTTGCAATAAAACCCAACGGGGATCTTGTCGGGCTCGATAAAAACAGGTACCGTTTTTCGGTATACCTGCGGTAACCTTTTTGAAAGGCGGTAGGAATGATTAAGCGTTGTGTGTCTCTCACCTGTCTGGGAATCATGCTCTGCACCGGACTGACGCATCTTTGCTGTACGTCGGATAATACAATCGGGAACATTGGCTCCACGCAGAAGGAATATGATACACTCACTGTCCGCGACACCATTACGATTCGTGACACCATCCTCGATACCCTGTTTGCGGATACCCTCTACGATACGCTGGGGGAGGGTGATACGGTCTGGGTGATTGCCGAACGGGAAACGGACATGCTCAGTATCGGGCTGGTGTTCGATGTGTCGCAGGAGTTCGGTACCGTGGATACGCCCTTCGACAGCGTCTACCTTTCCATGTTCGCAATTTCCAATCCAATACGCGAAGATCTTGCGGTCTCGGTCAACGGCGCACGCCTGTCGCCGGTGACCGAGCATGCGCTCAATACCGCCTACGGCTTTTCTGGTTTTTATGTCGGATATGCCGATATGCTTGCCGCATTTGAGCGAGCGATCTTTGAGGACTATGTGCCGAAGACCGACTCGGTCGCCTCGTATACATTCAGCGTGATTAAACCGGTCTATCCTACCGGACCGGGTGAGGATACAACCTACGATACGCTTGTCGACCGGGTTACCCTTCCGGAAATTGTGGATTCCTTTGTGCTGGCCAATGCCGACAGCGTGTATCCGGCGGACCACGATTCAATGGGTATTCCCACGGAGTATTACATTACCATCAACACCGACCTGAACGTATCGTGGCCGGGCGGTGCCGACTGGTATATCGTGGAGGTTAACAAGCTCTGGCATGATATGCTATACGGCGGGATCTATTATGTCGGTGATCCTATCAGCATGACGCTTGCCGATACGCAGTTTGTCGTGAAAAAGAGCTTCCTTTTCCAGGACAGCACCACCCCTTATGAAGACACCTATAATCTCATCGGCCTGTCTGTTGTGCCGGTCAACGGGCCGCTGCCGACCGGCGGACGGCATTTTCCCTCTTTCGACTCTTCCGGCGTGCTGATCGGCATGTCGACTTTGACTGCGGCCCTGGCCATTCCCGACGTGGCGCCCATGCCCCTGGCAAAACGTCATGCAGGTGCGGCGCGTGCGTTTCTGAAAAAGCGGTCGGCCCTGGATGTGGCGGCACGGTGCCTTGGAACGGAGTGATCCGATACATTGATAATTGATATTTAAATGGTCCGGGTGCTGGGAGCGTCTCCGTTCCATGCGGTAATGATATCACCGGATTGCGCATTTGCCATCCTGAAGCATCAGCGAAACCGTCTTCGTCCCGGGGAATATCTTTGGTCTGTCCGTCCGAACGCCTGACTTGGTAAAGCGGTCCCGCCGCGCAAGAATGAAAATATACCGGTTTGAATAAGGAATCCCGGCTTGCAGCCGCACCTTTGTACACATTTTTTCCAGGTGCGCGTGTCAGTTGCACCGACTGCAAAGATCTCCTATCAATCAATTTCGGATGGTAGGCAGCCTATCTCGATGGCAGTACCAGTATCCGGTATTTTAGTTCATCTCCGACTCGCACAGGCAAGGCAACGGCACCGTTGCTGTTGACAGCCATCGTATTCACTCCGGCGATCACCTCCATATTTTTTGTTACAGGTATCCTCCAATCAACAGTACCGTCTAACATGCGTATTTCATATACCCCATTTGTATAAGGTTGTACAAGATAATAGTCGCCACATATATCTAAAAGACAACAATCATACGAAACATGCAGCACTGTTTCCGTATTTGATGCTATATTGTAAACCATATATTTCCTCGAACTGATGTCATCATTCGACAGGTCAATCTGAAAAGAAATCCTTCCATCAGATGTCAGATTCATTGTGCGTATAAGTTTACACTCATCCGATTCATGCACAATGTGTATCATCACTCCATCGGAATCGTAAACTGCTATGGTACGGTGTTCATCACCGACAAATTCAATTGATTTTTCTTCAATGATAGCAGCAACGATATACCCATCAAAGACGGAGAAATCTGATATCCTTTTTCCAAGGTTGTAAGAGCGCCAATCAGTCGAGTCGGCACCGAATCGTTCGATGATTCCCTCTTCGTAACCCAGACGGTAATGCAGCCCGTTATCGACGACGTCAATTAATCCGAATGTTTTACCCACCGATATAACCGTTGACTGAACGGTCCATTCATCATTATCAAAAGTGAACCTGTTATATACAAGCATATCATTAGTAATGCCTCCAGAAATTTTACCCGGTTCATCCTCGCCCATTCCATATGATATCAGTTCGAGTTCATTGTCATTGATCCAATTCAACCTGTTGACTATGCCTCCGAATATCATGGGTAGTGTATCTATGGGTCCCGCAACACTCTTTATTATCTCTACAAGAACGCTTTTTTCACCGATTACCCCGTTCTTAAGAACTGTAGAAACGGAAAAGCGCGCCGTATCGCCAATAAAGATTGTGTTAACGGTAAATGTATTTTCAGAAACCGGTTCAGTATTGATCTGCCTGTAGTCTGAAGTGACGGCGCTCAGATACTGGTAAACATTGTACCCCTTTATCCGGTCGTCATCACACGGATCCCACTGCAGGGTAATCGTCTGCATTACCGTATCATAGCTGCTGCAAATGAAATTCTCCGGAATACAAACATCATCAACCTGCAGCGAGAAAACACCCGCATCAACAGTGGCATCGGGTTGCACTGTAACCATTACCGGCTCAAACGCGCCGTACATATCCTGAAGGCAGACCGGTTGCAGTTCATAGGTGCCGTACGACATATTATCAAACACGAAATTGCCGCTGCTGTCGGCCTGAGCAAACCGTTCGCATCCGAATGCCAGTACAAATACCGTTTCCGGATCACCTGTTTCCGGCAGCACCACTTTGCCGGTAATCATTCCAGTGGATTGCAGCGACCGCGCTTCCAATGTTGTTGTTTCATCTGATGTAATAACAACGGAATCAATCCGTACCGCATTGCCTGAATTATCACTTCCCTCGACCACATATACCCCTGCGTCAATAGCGGCGATACGATAGACGCCGTCAGCATCAGTTTGAACGACAAGGGCTTCGGAAACGGTCTTTGCCGTTCCACCTCCGGCAATAGTTGCCGTTGTCTTCCGTGGTACGACGGAAACAAGTACCCCCTTTGCAGGCGTGTATCCGTCCGGTTCAAGAAATGTACCGGTAATAACCGGTGCCGACTCCGATTTATAATGATCCGTCGGTCCGGATAAAAAATCACACCCTGCTGCTGCCAGGAGCGGTATCAGTAAGCCTATCCATCTTCGAAATGCTTTATTCATGATGTCACCTCTATTTTTTTTGAAAACGGGAAACGGAAAAAAGTTGAAAATTCAATTGCATAACCCCCTGATCTTCATCGGCATCCGAATCACTTTCGGCAATGTCGAGCAGCCGGTTACGAAACGTTTCCACTTCTTTACGAAGCCGTTGAATGGTTTTCTTTGATATACCGAGTGTCACCGCCGAAAAATCCCGCATCTCCTTTGGAATTTCCTCAAGAGCGCGGCATGCGAAGGCAGCCATTTGCGTATGATAGTTATAGACCGC
This sequence comes from Chitinispirillaceae bacterium, assembly GCA_016930275.1. Taxonomy (GTDB): domain Bacteria; phylum Fibrobacterota; class Chitinivibrionia; order Chitinivibrionales; family Chitinispirillaceae; genus JAFGNB01. The sequence goes on along the minus strand of JAFGHA010000060.1, from coordinate 20,912 downwards.
TACTCCGGCGATATCGGGTGGTGTGGTAATGGTCGCATCGGTAAGCCGGTAGGTACCTCTGTCTGTTTTTTCCACCAATCCGAGCTTCACCAGAAGAGCAACCGACTTTTTTACTTGTCCAGGAGTTACCGGCGGGTAGATCATCTGCGCCAATTTTTCATGATCGCCGCTGAAACCGTGCAGGCCGATCAGCGACCGTACCACCGAATGGTACCATTCTGAGTAGAATCGGTACTGGTCTTCACGAATTACCTTCACGTGTGAGGACCCCTCCTCCTTGACAGCCATGGCTGCCATACGTTCGAAATACCTTTTTTTCTCCTTCAATGTGCGGGCATTGTTGTATCCTACAAGATTCTCAAAGTAGACAGCCTGGCTTCTGTTCAACTTCATTGCCTCCGCAAGCCCCTCGATATGACTGCTTGAAAGCCGTCTTTTTCCGGTTACCACATTGTAAAGAAGCCCCTTGCTGGAAATTCCGGAAATACGCGAAAACATCTGATACGAAAACCGGCTGTTTTTTCTTTTCGACTCCTTATAGAAATCCTGCAGCAAGAGGCGGTAGTCTGAGTATTCGGTGATATTTTTCATAATGTTTCTCTTCGCTTCCTGCCTGATTTACCGTTCAATCCTGTATACGACAACCCGGTTCAGGTATGGCATTCTCCGCAGGAGTACCAGCCCCCCGTCTGCTGCACCGATTATACTATCGCGCCATACTACCGAAGTACCGAACGTTGCCGTACCGTCATCTCCGGTAAAACTGTATCCATCACTCCCGACCAGTATCGATCCGGTTGCGGTAATAAACTGCCCGACCTGCTCTGGATAGGGGACACTCTCAACTACCGTTTCTTCGGCGGTACAAAATGAAAGTAAAGAAACATCCCCGGTTGTATGGTGTACTGCGACACGATCATTACAGATTGCAACGGCATGAATCGTACTCTCTGTAAAAAGCGTCTCACCCCACGGAACCGGCTTTCCAGACGTCGTGTCAAACCGCAGGAGTTGAAATAACGAATCACGTGATACCAATAACAGCATCTGAGAATGAATATGCAGATCAAAAAAACCTCCCTTCACTCCCGACTCCCCGGCTGCAATCGCTCCCAGCAATGTGCAGGTATCATCTTCGGAAACCCGGTAAACAGAATTATCAGTGATATAATGAAGGGCTCCTGTTTCATCAAGCGGCCAGTTGACTGGAAAGACCATGGCACTTCCCTTTTTACAATTAGTAAATGTCTTCTCGCCAAGAACCGTTCCATCGGATGCATAATGAATATATCCGATACAGTATCCTTCGATTGAATCATTCCGGTTCGACAGAACGAGCAGTTCTCCGTTACTGTTGCAGTATGTCCTGATATAATCGTCGCCCGCAGGAAAAGGTTTAAGTGCGAATAGAGCAACATAATGAACATAGCTTTCAAAGGTTACTTCCACCGTTTCGGTCGTAAAAAGATCGTTTCCGGATGCATCGACCGCAGTGATATAATAAGCGTTTATCGGAATGATCTCCTCCCCATTGTCCATTAACGGTATCGGCTTTTCTATCCGACAGGTCGTTGTGGAGCGATCCAGGTCAGTATGGAGCCATTGTGTAGACGCTGCTCCAAAGCCACCCTGCAGCTGCATCTGGTAAACTCTGTATCCCTGAACCTGGGACGACGGTATGGTATCCCAGGACAATGTTGCCGTTTCAGTAAGGGTATCGTACGTCACGCTGAGTTCCGGTTTATCCGATCCACGAAGCGATAGGGTTATGGTTCCGATATCGGTTGTGTCGCCGCTTTTAACCAGAATGTTGTCAATATCAACCGGGCCGTAATGGTTATTCACCGAAATGATTTTCAACGTATACGTTCCCCGGGCTAATTCGCTAAACAGAAAAGAGCCCGTTTCATCGACCTGACGGAACCGGTCGGTTCCAAAAACAAGCACGAAACATTCGATGAAGCTGCCGCTGTCTTCCAGTTCCACTTCACCACGGATAAAGCCCGCAGGCATAAGCGTATCCGGCGGAAGCTCCAGCGGTTCCATTAACGTGCCGGCGGTTACGGAATCAATCCGGACCATGTTACCGGCCCCATCACTTCCCTCAATAACGTACAAGCCCTCTCCCAGTGTTTTGATAACAAACCGACCGTTTTTATCGGTAAGGGTAGTATACTCAGCGTCCTTACTTTTTCCGGCTCCACTCCGGATCAGTGCCGTTTCATTGAACCGTCTCACTTCAATCAGGGAACCCTCAGCAGGTTTGTCACCTCCCAGTTCGAAGAGCAGGCCGGAAATCACACCACCACCGACACTGGAACCGTTACCTGCGTTCATTTCAGAAGTACACTGTATTAAAAGGAATAGGAAAAGAGCTGTAATTACTATAACAAGGTTTTTCACATTTGCCCTCCACAGCATATTTTATAATAATTTGGAAACGATTTAATCCTCATTTATCCGTTATTATAACCGATAAAAGCATTTTTCGCAACAGCTAATATTATTTTTCGTCGCCAATTGGAAACGAATTTATCTCATATCAGTAATATTTCATACAAAAAGCTACTAGCAGATCAGATAATAGCATGATACCAATTTTTCTGTTGTGAGTAGATACCTTATGTTAAGTTTGCGGATACCAGCAGTATTCCTGACCTTCTTAATTGGGATTTTTCGGCTAAAAAACCCAATTCCATCTGGGCGGGAGACATTACCGAGATTCCGACACCAGCAGGGCTGCACTATCTCGCATTCATCCTGGACCTTTTCAGCCGCTATAGCGACAGGGGCTCATCCATGAGAAGCGGCCATACCCGTCGACCGGCATCCGGATGGCTTTTTTATGCAGGAGCCCGACAGAGATTCAGTCAGGCCGTAATACGGATCGAACGGGATACGATTGCGAATCCTGCAGTCGCGCTCACTCGGTTTCCCATGAACATACAAACCCGAGCGCACTCATATTGTCCGCATCGGGTACTACCCGCTCGAGTTCCAGCGTATCACCATCAATGATATTGTAGGCAGCGCCCGGCTTTATGGCGTCCGTATCCATGATTACCCCGAAGTATGCCTCCGCTTCGGTTGAATCAATCAGGTATCGAATCCATGTCGAACCGCCGTCCAGCGCCCGTATAAACCTGAGACATTCGCACAACACCATTTCGCCGGGCATGCCGAAGTGAACAACCGCTTCGCCGTTCCAGTCATATTCCGGCCGGGTGACGAGAATATTATGACCGTCCTGTTGACGGGCCAGATATTCGATACGAGTGGTGGGTAAAAAGTTTCTTGTTGCCATGTTTCCCATGCCCGTCGTATCGGTAACGGAAAGCTTGTACGCAGCGTCCTTTTCTTTATCGAGGTATCCGCATACCGCACTCCACCCGGCTGCTATACTCTCCCTGTACATCTCCCGTGGATTTTTATTGACTGGATCGGCGAGAATCGAATCGCATTCATCGCATCGGCCGCCGACATTGAGATACACATCATTCCATACGCCGGATTGGTGATGAAATATCAACTGGTTTACGTTTTCAATCGATATGAAATAGTACTCCTCGCCGACAATACTGCTTCCCGTGACCTTTCTGCGGTGCAGCGTATCGCCTTCAGCGACAAAGCAACGGAATCGGCTTCCGTTTTCGTCTATCACATACAAGACTCCTGCTGAATCACGCGCCGCGCAGAGTATCCCATCCAGAGCAACGGAAACGTATTGGCTTCCCGCAAGCTCTCCGCAAGGCCCGCTTTCGGGTATAACATCATGCACGATAAGTGGATTGCCTGCGGCGGTGGGACCGGCCGCGGTACCCGGGTCGCCTGCGGTCGGCGGATTGCAATCCATGCACAAAAAGAGAATAAACGCAAATGGAATCAGTCTCTCAGTGTTCGGTTTCATCATGTACCCTTTTTCCCTTGCTATTGTAAATGGGCATGCGGACATAGCTCCAACGAACCGCCTCCTCGACCGGATAAAGTGGCCTTGACGAAGCTCCGTGAACGGCCTTTTACCCTGGACCATCCTTTTTATTCCGGCGGAAAACTTCTTTCAACTCTTAATATATCCCGAAGAAAATGCCGTTTCATCTTTTATTTCCCAATTTCGTATTCCCGAAGAATACAATACCCCGGCTCGTCACTTCCCCACCTTCTCGCCGGCCCATCCATTATCCCTCCCCGCCTCACTGCATACGATACGAACCTGTTTCCGCCCCATTTGCATTGGGTGCGACACCTTGCCCGGAGCGCGCGGGTGGCAGTCATCCCCGGCCGGCCCATAAACGCATCATATTCGAAGAAGTAACATTTCCAAAAACGCTATATCGTTATTCTGTATTTTCAGAAGATACATCCCGGGAGGAAGATCGCCGGCCTGGTAATTGTTTGAGAAAGGGAGTATCGGCTTCGGACCTGTTGGATTCAATGGAAAGCGCCGGGATGCGGCTAAGCAAAACGGCGAAACATACATCATCTGTCCAGCCGAACTTTAATGACCTCATCGACATTATCACCTTTGAGCGACATCAGGTAGATTCCCGGTGAAAGAGACCCTGTTCCCGAATGGAAACAGCGGGTGCCCCGGTTCATGGTTCCGTTGAAGATCGATGCGACTTTTTTTCCCGAAAGGGAGTAGAGCGAAAGGGAGAGTGTCGAGGTTTTCCAGGCCGTTACCGTTGTTGTCAGAATCCCCCTGTTGAAAATGCAGCCAAGCCGGAAACGGCTTTCTGTACAATAGACCCGTTTCCGCGGCGAATCAATTGATGCCACCTCGGACAGTGGTTGATAATAAACCCCTCTTCGATCGGTGCCGACGAAAACGAGACTGTCGCTGAAAGCGATTGAGGTGACGGTTTGCGGCGACAGATTGCCGCTGATGTCGCTCCACTGCGAATCCGCTTCGAAACGGTAGATGCTTCCCACGGCGGTGTCGGTGGAATAACGTTTTGTGGCAGCGAAAACAGAGGATCCTCTTGCCGCAAGAGCGGTGATTTTAAGGTCGGGAGGCAATCCCGCGTTGATCGCCCGCCAGCGAAGTCCCTTATCGGTTGATAAGAAGGCTCCCTGTTGCGTGCCGGTGATCAGGCCGGATTCTACAAGGAGAAGCGCGCCTATATACAGGTTCGCCAGGCCGTAATTGGCCGGCTGCCATGAGACACCGTTGTCGATTGACCGGAATATACCCATGGAGGCGGTTGCTGCCAACAGTACCGTATCATCAATCACCATCGATACGATTTTGCGTGTGATGCCCTGTCCGGTGTTTCCCGGAATGGTTGCGAGTTCATGCCAGGAGGTGCCCCGATCAATGGAGGTATACATCTGGCCATTATCCATTCCCAGAAGAATAGTCGTGTCGGCAATGGTAAAACAGGATGCTCCGGGTGAATTCGATGCATCATCCGTTGGTATGGCAATGGAATGCCATGAGCCTCCGATGTCGGAAGTGGAAAACAGCGACCGATACGCACCGGCAAAAACGGCTGGGCCTAATTTCATGATGGAAAGTATTCCGCTGTTTTTCAATAATGTATCAGCCGCTTTTTGCCATGAGCTTCCATTATCGAAAGAGAAATATAATCCTGACCAGCTCCCGGCGAATACGGTATTATCGATCACCGCACAGGACTTGATGCTTGAAATGACGATACCGGAATCGGCGTTGTCCCACGTGGCGCCGAGGTCGGTTGAACGAAGCACTCCCCCGCTACCGGTGGCTCCGGCGAGAACAGTGGAATCCTTCAGGTAAATTATCGTAAGATAACGGCCGGAGGGATTGACTTCCGCTTGGTGAACGGTTTCCCAGGAATTACCGTAATCTTTTGACAGGTAACACTTCTGGACAACCGTGCCGAGGCTGACACGAGGCGAAAACGCCGGTGAGGCGACGGCGATGATCGCAGAACCATGAATGTCAACGCATGAAATGACGGTGTCATCGGCATGGGGAGTAATATCCATCCAGCCTGCGGCGGGATCCGTCGTTGTGAAGAGCCCCGCTTCGGTTGCCGCCACGATCATGTCGCCCATAGTAGTGACCATATTCAGAAGGGCCTGTCCGGTCGCGGGAGGATTCTGTTCGTTCCACGACGCTCCGCGATCGGCGGACAGGTAAAGACGGTATGATGAATGCGCCAACACTCTGTCGCCGGTGTAGGGTATGATCTTCCTGATAAAGGAGGAATCGTCCAACCCCGAATTGGAGGGTGACCAGGTTCCTCCCCGATCGCCGGACCGAAACACCCCCCTATTGGCTGCAAAAAAGAGGTCATTACCCGCTGAAAAGACCTGACGCGAATACGAAGCGACCGGGTCCGGCTCGTCAATCGTACGCCACTCGCCGTTTTCGATTTCCACGGCATAGAGTCCGCATGACATGGCGGCATATATCGTGTTTCCGATCAGAGCGAAATTTCGAAAGGAACAGTTCCACAACCCGGCGGCCACACTCTTCCATGACCTGCCGTCATCCATTGAGCGGAATATTCCGTCGGCATTTCCGAGATACAAGTCATTCCCCCTACTGATGATTGAAAGAATGCCGAACCGCTGCGGCTCGATCGGTCCGCCGGCCTGTTTCCATTCGGGAAAGAGGTCGACCGCCATGCTCAGTAGTATGACGACAGCGAAAGGAATGGCGATTCCGGCGGTCTCCGGAGTAAAAAGCAAAGCCCCCACCAGGTACCCTCCGCGTGAGGATGCACTCCCGTTCTTCCGCGGCAATCGGATAATGGGCTTTCGTTGCATGATGTTCAGTTTCACCTTTGGTGAAGACGACTAATCAATGACGCGTATTTTTTTCATCATCTTTAATTCCTCACCCCTGATCACTACCAGATACATGCCGTGGGAAAGAAAATCACTTTTGCCGTTGAACGTGTGAAATCCCGGCCCTTTACGGCCGTCGAAGAGGGTGGCGATTTTTATTCCCGAAAGGGTATAGATCGAAATTGCGAGTGTCGAAGCCTTACTCATCGAGACCTTCACGCTGAAGGCGGCACTGCCCGGCGCGCTTGAGATGCAGGCACCGTCCCGGACGACCGGTGCCGCTTCCCGGCGGGGCGGAAACACATCCGTCACTTCGTAAAGCGGCCGGCGGTAGACGCCGTAGCCATAGGTACCGATAAAAATGTATCGGTCGTTGAATGCAATATCGTAGATGAGGTGTTCGGCGATATTTTCACTGATATTGACCCACCGGTCATCCGGGCTCAGGCAGAAAAGATTGCCCGGAATCCAGTTGTTGGCGGTAATCGTACAAAAAATGGTTCCATTGAAGGTCACGATGCGGTTTATGTCGATTTTTTCCGGAAATCCCGTTCCCAGTGGTTGCCAGTTGTCACCATCATCAATGAATATAAACGGCCCCCTCGATCCTGCGACCAATCCGCGGCCGCTCATGGTAAGCGGCATATATTCCAGATCCGGCAGACCTTTATTGACCGGTTGCCATGAGGCGCCGCTATCGTTTGATCTGAAAACCCCCGCGGCGGAGGTTGCGGCGAATAGAGTATTACCCTGGAATTCCATAGAATGTACCGGACCGGCGTTGCCCGGTATCGTGTTGAGCGCCAGCCAGGTTGCGCCGAAGTCGTCGGAGAGGAAGATCTGCCCGCTACCTGATGTATAGTATACTTTTGATCGGTGCGAGAAACATCCTGCCGGCAGAGATGGGGTGGGGAGCGGCCGCCATAAGGTCCCGCTGTCGTCCGAACAGACGAGCCCCTGATGGACACGCGCGAAAAGGCGCTTTCCGCACATGACGAATCGGGAAATGAATGCTTCCCGCATCAATGTGTCTTCAGTTGTACGCCATGTATCCCCATCGTCCGACGATAGGAAAAGTCCGCGGGTGGTTCCCGCAATTATAGTGTTTCCAAGCGTTATCAGACATTCGGGACGGGAAAGCACAATGCCCTTATTTGACGCACTCCATGTTGTGCCGAGGTCGGTCGAACGAATCAGTCCTCCGTAGCTTCCTCCGGCGACGATAACCGGCTTATCCAAAAGAACGGTGCTGAAACAGACCGAGTTGTAACATGGCTGCTCGCTGTATTTCCGCTGCCATGAAGCACCGTTGTCCGTGGACAGGTAGATGCTGTTGATGAAGGTATCCCGTTGAACCGACTCCGAACCTTTCTTGGTTGCAATTATAATATGCGTGTCTTCAACCGCAAGCGCGGTGACGTTACTGTCGTTTGCCGGCGTCAGGTTTGTCCAGGTAACGCCTTCGTCCGGGCTCATAAAAAGACCTCGGTTGGAACAAACGTAAATGGCGCCGCTGTTTGCGACAAGTTTCCATACGATTGCATATCGTGGAACAGGGGCTGAAAGGGTATCCCATCGTATGCCGTTGTCGGACGAAATCAGCAGCATGTCCTGTGCGGCCGCGATGATTTTCCCGGACGGGGTAACCGCCAGCGCCTGGATGGTATCGTGTTGCACAGAAGTATCGATAACCATTTCCCATGTTGTGCCGAAGTCGGTTGACCGGTAGAGGCCGGTGAGTGCATTGGTAAATATCGTGGAGCCGTTTGTCACGCATAGACGGCGCCATTGCTGCGGAGGAGAGGATGTCGTTTTCTGCCATGCCGTGCCATGGTTCAGGAGTAAATGGACCCCGGCAAAGGTGTTTACAACAAGCGTATCACCCAGCTGCGCGATATCCTTGATATCCCAAAGGATCATTCCCATGGAATCTTTCGTTATCTTCATCCACGAGACACCGTCATCCGTCGAGCGGAACATTCCCATGTCGGTACCGAGAAAAAATCCGTATTCGGTTTTAACGAGTGACTGCACGTGTATGCCGGACGGCACTATCGGTCCGGCGGTTTGCGTCCAATCGGGGAAAACGTTCCCGTTTAAACAAAATAGGAAAGAAAAAATATAGGCGATCGTGCCCTGTGCGCGGTGTGCCCTCATTCTTAATATTCCTCGTGGATGAAGCATTATCCACTCCCTGCCGTTAAACGCAGGTATACTGAAAATATAGTGAATAACGGTTCATTGAGGCGGATAATTCTCGCCTGATGCCTTCATTGTCCCGCCAAGCGGGATAACTCAACATATATCTCACTGCTCAAAAACTGCAACTCGGGTACCGTGGAAACCGCTGGAACACTTCAAGCAGTACAACCGAAGGTGACGACAGGTGATAACCAATATCTTGCCTATATAATTCAATTGCATACATAAGCCATTATTAATTAATAAGTCTCTGTATTCTCAAGAATACATTTTTTTTACTGATGTATTGACGCTTTCAGCCATTGTCGCTATATTAACTACATAATGAAAAACGCGTCGATATCCACCCGAAAAAGGAGGCCTTCCATGAAACAAAGATATTGTCTCAGTATCCTGTTGCCGGTGTTCGTCTCTTTATCCCATGCGATCGGACTTCAGCACGGACTGTTCCGCAGTCAGTCGACACAGGGTGAGCAGTGGATGGGGACCGCGGAGATCATCAGCGAGCATTACGAGATAACCGTGTATGCCGATTATCTCGATGTCGAGCTCGAATGGGTTTTCAAAGCCGGCGGCACTGAACCGGACTCTTTTCAGAATGCGCTCGAAATCGTGGGCAATCTCAATCTCGAGGATAATTCCGTTGTCGTCAGCATGCTGGTGTGGTACAAGGATATGATCCTCAAAGGCAAACTGAAGACGAATGAGGTTGCACGTGACGAATATGAGCAGGTCGTCGAGCGCGATGCCGATGCACCTCCGCCTCCGCGCGATCCGGTACTGCTGGAAATGATCCGCGACGACAACTACGACATATCCATCTTTCCGATTGAATTCGGGGGTACCCGTAAAGTACGCATCCGGTATCTTATTCCCGGAATCACCGTCAATGGAGTGATCAAAATCGGGTATCCGCATGCATTCACCTCCGATGCGACCGTTGCCGTCAAAAAAGGTCCCGGTGTCGAAGGATACCGCCTCGAAACCACGGAAGTGCTCCCTTTTATTTTGGACAACAGCGACTTTGTCGAACTCTCCAGAGCCGATTACTGCTTTCAACCCTATGGAGGAACCGGCGGATGCGGAGCAGCACTCATGCGTATTGTTCCGATAGTCTCTCCCGCGCCCGAAGGCTCCCGTCTGTTCGTAAGCGACTTTTCAACCGAAACGTTCAATTTCAATGGAACAATGGCGCATTTGAGCACCTCAGGCGGCAATGATGTTCTACTGAAATCATCGATCGAAGAGGACTATGTCGTTATCTGGCGATGGAACAACATCGATGTTCTTCGCCTCTATACCCGTCAGATTGTCGAACAGGCTGCGCTGCTTAAAACATTCTTCTCCGCACTCAATCAATCATCGAAGCGGGGGGCATTAATAGTAAGTAAACAGGGCGGGGAGATGAAGAGCTTTCGTCTTGACAACAGGGGCGGCGAAGTATTTGATGAAATGACAGCATATCTTGCCGAACTTTGCGAACTGGATTTGCCGCAGACCGATCCGACCTCCTCCACGACGCTCTCCGACAGTGAGCTGAAGCAACTGGCGGAAGACTCTTTTGAGGAGTTCAAGCAGGCGCTGGAAACCGCCGTCGCGATGTTCGATGACCGCGAGGCGCACAAATACGTGCTCATACTCACCGCCGGTCCGAATACCATAACGGATTACGACATAAACACCCACGACATCGGCAACAACGATATCACCGTCGGATTATTCAACTCCCTATACGTCGGCGGCGCACATGCATATTCCATCATCCGGCAGAGCTGGCCGGGAGTTGCCCTGCCGATAATCGTTCCGCAAACGGATACCACCCTGAAAATCGTTGTCTGTATCACCAACGGTGCCGAGACCGACAGCTTCCAGACGAACAATGTACGCAACCCTGTTGCAGACCGGTTTATTTACAGTGATAAACCGATAATAAACGAGATAACCTGGAAACTGTATCAAAAAGGACAACTGCTCACCGAATTCACCGAGACCCCTTCGGTGACGGTCCATGAAGACGGGATGCAGTATGCACGCATGATCGGAGCGCTCAAGTGCATGCGGCCCATGACAACGACAATGCCGACATCACTGGCTTCAACACTCGGATTTATTGACATGAAGTACACACTTGTTGCGCTGGAAGAGGATGCCCTCGATCGTGACGAAGCGGCCCTTTATGAAGAGAGCGGGGTTCCGCTCCTTGCCACAGCGGATATTTTCCCGGCTGAGGATGAACAACCGGCGATTCCCGTAGCCGACTGGCTCATCGCCAATCCGCGCGAGGAAATGTATGTGCCGTGGACCTGGAAGAACGGCATTGTCCCTGAAGTTACCATTCGCGATTTTGCCGGAGGAATGGATACTACTGCCGCTACGGGAAAGGCGCGCTGGGCCAATCCGGTGGTGGAGACACTTTATGACAAATCATCTTCGAATACCCAAAAATCTTTCAGCATCGCATCAATACGATCTGAAAAGACTCCGATATGCAAAAACAAAACAGCGCTGCGGATACATCACGGATGGATCGAATTGCAGCTTGGCACTATTCCCGCTATCACGCCCGAAACACGCATCGTGCTCTATGATCTCAAAGGAAGAGTCGTCATGCGTTGGAACCCGCAACAATTAGTTGCTTTGAACGGGCAGTCGATCAGATTGCAGCTGCCGCCGATGCGTTCGGGGACCTATCTGATACGGTTGGAAAAGGGCACTATTCAATTTTCCCGTACAGTGGTTATACAATGATACGTAGTTGATTCGCGGTAAATGTATAGGATGGATGCCTCCGCTCTTCGAGTGGAGGCATTTTTGTATTTAAAAAGAGAGATTTGATGAAGATCTTTCCCGCAGGGAGTAAAAAAATCATCAACCGGTCAGTCGACCTGTTCGATCCGCACTTCCACCCGTATCCTGAAATCGGCTGAGGACATGGTGAAGCTGTGGTTACCGCTGTTGTCGAAGAAGTGATCCCTGGCAAGAGTCAGGCTCCCGCTTCCCTCCTCATTAGCGCTTGTCGGATCGTACTCCCTGCCGTAGCAGCCGAACGTAATGGAGGCTTTCGATTGATCGAACCGGTCGGCGTCGAAGGAAACGACGGCGGTATCGGCATCCGTGGGAGCCCAGTTGGTGCCTGAAGCCATGATGATGCCGTCGCCGCCGGAAGAGTACATGATAAGATATTCGTTCTCGATGATATTCCGCCTCAGCAACGTGTCGGCGGTCTGTTCGGTTGCGGTAACGAATACATTGAGCCGGTCCATTTCAATATCGTTGTCGGTGCCTTCATCGTCCGCCATTTCGCAGACGAATCGCACAAGCAGCAATCTGAGGCGCAGACGAAGCGAATCGCGGTCGGGAAGGATGGTGCATCGATGGATACTGTCGCGGAACGGAAGATCGAGTGAAGGGGTGCCGAGTGTCAGCAGGACCTTTTCACCCGATTCCGGAAGAGAGTCGTCAATGATACCGAGGAGGATGAACGCCGACGTGTCGCCTGGAGCGAATTTCAGCGCGCGGGAAGTATCGATGTAAAAGCAGTCGAGAGAATCGGCGGATGAGCTGTCGATAACGATCGAATAAGGGACCGTGAGTGTTTCGGGCAGGTCCTGGAAGAGTCGCACTTCGATGCGGTGTATCGAGTCGGTTTCGGAGACGGCTGAAGCGGCTTCGGCAAAGGAGAGCCCATGGAAGAGCGTGTCTTTTCCCACGATGAAAGCTGAAGGCTTCGACCAGTAAAACACATTCACTGAAACGATGGAGTAAAAATAAACGGAATCCGTTTCATCGGTATAGCTGGTATCGGCCGTGCTGTCGATCAGCTGCCACCCTTCCGTCGAAGGTATGCTGTTGCGATAGATGCGGTAATAGTCGGCACTGGCGACCCGGTTCCAGCAGAAGGTGACGTTCTTAAGTTTCCGCTGGAGAATTCTGAATTCCTGAGGAGTGCCGGGCGGGGTCTCATCGGGAATGATCGCAATGATGACCGTGTCGGTATCGGCTTTGGAGGAGGAGCTGTTGTCGCTGGTGATGAAAATGAGGGTGTCGATCGAGCCGGTGTCGGAAACAGGCGGTGTCAAAATGAGAAGCGTGTCTTCGACGAATCGTACGCCCTCGAACTCTTTTTCAAGGGTAGTGAAGAGAGTCTGCCATGGTTGGTCGTCGGTTGCCGACACCGATACCGTGCAGGGCAGAAGAGGGGTGGCGTACGTTCTCTTTGTTGTGAGTGAGAGGACAGGAGGGGTGTTGCTCCCCGGTTTCTCCTCAATGAAGAGGTGGACAGTATCACTGCGATGGTCCCTATCGTCGAGGATCGCGTTGACGGCGATATGAAGAATGCAGGGATGCGGTACACTGATGGGAAATGCCGTATCGCCGGGCGGGTCGGTTATTGCACAGAGCACCGAAGGCGTATCAATGGAATCCGACAGGGTGGTAACCCGGAGGGAATCGATCAGATGGGGCAGCTTCAGGGTAAGTGAGAAAAATACCGTATCGCTGATGTAGGCGGAGATGGAGTCGCTGCGACAGAGGGTGTCGCGACATAACGCGGCATCGATGGAAACGTTCTTCGGATCATTATCAGGATCGATCGGAAGGGTGCAGAATAAAAAAGCCGCAATGAGAAGAGTTGCCTTTCTGCGGTACAAAATCAGCGGCGGCATACCCTCTCCTTCCGGATGAATTATCGCACACGGGTTGCCGTCTCTGCCGTGGCAAACGGCCGCCCGAGTGCCGGATAATGGAAAATAATATAATTTCCGGCCTGAGGTGGGAGTCGGAGACGCAGCTCCAACTGACAGGCCGGAGCCGGGCACGGAGCCCCGGATTATAGCTCCCAAAAAAAATCCCAAAAAAAACGCACTATGTGACGGCTGTCACATATCAGCCGGAAAAAGAGTGGTATCTTACTGGAACTGACGCTGATAGAGACGTTCTATTCGCTTACGCGGAGATTACCCTATGCCCCTTCCAGCGCATCTTGCTGTCTTCGATCCGGCAAAAAAGCCGCTTGTCGGATCAGTGCCGCTGCAGGATGTCAAGATCAACAGCCTTACCGGCAGCGAAATCCATGAGTTTTTCCATCATGTGTATACCATAAAAAAGGACTTCTTCTACCGGCTTCTCTACGGCGTGGATTCCATCCGCAAACATGAGCCGCTCCGCCTCACCAAACCCATCGACCGGCTCTCCGTCCCGCTCATGGAGTATTTGATAAAAGGCACCATTCTGCCCATGCTGGAGATCCGGTGGTACGAATACGACAGGAAGAAACGCAGGGAGACTGAATACTTCCGCATCACCCTCGAACACGTGCGGACCGATTTCATACGGACGATTCTTCCCGATGTCAACAACCCGCATCTGGAACGCTACGGCCACCTCGAAGTAATCGGCTTCCGCTATCAGAAGATCACCTGGCTCTATAAAAAGGGGTATATTCTCCACACCGACATCTGGAATGACGGGTTTTTCAGCGAAGAGGATGAAAAGGACTTTTCGGAAAAGGAAAAGCAGGAGGAGGAACCCTCCACTGCAGCCGACGCCACGCTCTTCACGCTCTTCAAGGTGACCTTCACCGGGGGAACATTCGTCAAACCGGAGAAAGGGTTTGTTTTCGATAAAAAGGCGAAGGTCCGCTTCAGTGCAACCATCAACCGCAAGCCCGATCCGCGTGAGAGCAGGGTCTCTGCAAAGCTCTACGCGGTCTATAACGACAAGACCGAAGACATGCACCAGATCCAGGAGGGCCGCCTTCGCGACGACGGGACGTGGGAGACGGAATTCACCCTGCGCACACCGAACGCTTACGAAAAAGAAAATAACCGCCCCCCCGACGCCCGGGTCGAATACTACGCGGAGATCGAAAACAACTACGCCGACGGCAACTTCAAGAGCGAATCGATCACGCTCCCCGAAAGGAAAGAGGAGATCGTGGTGCCGTGGTTTATTGACGTGCATGCGCATGTCAATGCACCCAAGGCGGCGCCGTTACCGACCATCTGGGTGCAGATGCTGCTGGCCAGGATAATAAAACCGACCTGGGAGCAGTTGGAAAATGTAGTGGTCAAAACCCTGCTCTCGCTCTTCAAACACGATCTGCCGGAGTATGCTTCGAAAGACACGACGACGCTCGGGAAAATGCTTAACGATGAATGCCAGAAAGTGCTGAAAGATCCGGAGCTCGACCAAATCATGGGCCCTGCCGGGAACAGGGATGCAATTCAAATAATTATGCCAATGGATATGGAACTGGGCTGCCATGACGGATATGAAGGGAAGACGATTTACCAACAGGGAGAAGACGGAAAGCCGGGGTACTGGAAATATGAAAAGGAGGGAAAAAGGGAGTGGGAAAAGATAAAGAAGAGTGAGGTTGAAAAACAAGTAGACTTAATAACTCAATTACAACAAACGAATATTGTTTTCAATAAATTTCAGGGAAAAATTATTTCATTTTTTCCTTATGATCCGAGAAGGTGGCAAGGTACGAATAAACTGACATATGATGGACCATGGAATCAGCCTTTCAACCATTTAATCCAGATCGGAAAGGATTCAAAGTTACTCAAGCAGTATTGTTCCATCGGCTTCAAACTCTACACCGCCCTTGGCTATCGTCCCGATGACTATCGAATCCGTGAAGTCCGCAGCAGAGCGGAACCGGTGCAACGTAAAAAAATGGAAGCGAAGTTGCCGTATCTCCGTAATTTTTACGAAGTGTGCCAGATAAAGAAAATCCCTATTATCTGCCACGGTTCGCAAGGAGGTGTTTTCGCGCATGATTATGCGCTATTTTATGATTACCTTTTTCCGGCTGACGGTACTTCGGATGAAGACAAACTGGATTTTTTCGGGGAAGTCTTCATCAGCCCGTTTGCATGGGAACAGGTATTGCACGACTTCCCGAACCTGTATCTTTGTCTTGCACACTTCGGAGGTGATGAGGAGTGGGAAAAGGACATCAACGCACCCGGAAGCTGGGTAAAGAAACTCGTCGAATTTATGGAACGATACGAGAATTTCTACGTCGACCTCTCGTATTTCATATTCGATAAGAAAGATAAGGAGAAGAAATTCAGGCAGCTTATCGAAACGCATCCCAAAATAAGGAACAAATTGCTGTTCGGCACCGACTGGTATCTGATCGGAAAGGAAGAGGCCCGGTTCGGAAAATATGATAATTGTGTGAAGGCAATGTATAAAACGATAGCGGAGGTGGACAAGGAGTTGCTCGCATATCTTACGGTCATCAATCCGAAACGGTTTCTTAACATCGAAAGTGTGGCGGAGAAACTTTTCGCGCAATTCGGCTCAACGTGCGACATGCGAGAGTTTGTCGGGAAACTGCCTGATACCATCGATCGATTCAAACAGAGCGTTAAATAAGATGAATAGATGTGGCTTAATTGTATTAACCATTATCCTGTTTATTTTAATTCCAAGTATCGAAGGGAAACTAAAAATGGACGAAAATTCCGGATTGATCAAGGTCACCATTCCGTATAAAAATACGGTATGGTCCGTCTACCCCTTGCCTGAAGAAAACAGATTCGGCATGATAGCGGGAAAAAAGGAGGACGACGCGACGGTAAGTATTGTCACCATAAAGAAAGACCGTCTCGACATTGACGAGATCCCCCGATCCGCATTCGAGCCGGCGTCCGAAAGAGGGGAAAAGGCAATAAATTCATCCTCTCTTTTTTTATTGGGGAATAGAATCATCACCATTCTCGATATTAGGGGAAAAAAGGAAGTTTGCAGTTATTGGGGTGTCGGTAATGTTTTGAATAATTATTATGAGAAGTCAAAAGTCGTTGATTTTGAAAGGCAATTAATCCTTACTCTCTTCCGACCTCAATATGATGATTCATTTAAACAGGTCATTAACAATTCCTACGTCCTCACCATCGAAAACCTGAAAGACAGCGCTCGCGTCAAGCAGATCCCCGTCGCTACTCTATCGGGCGACTACAAAACATCCACAAAAGGGGATCTCCCCTCCCCTCCCCAACTCTTCTTCGGCTCCACCTTCACCGTTTACCGTGAGAGTCCCTCCTACGACTGGCTCTGCGTTGACAACAATCTCGAGCCGATCGAGCATCCGCTCTGTACGATCTTGAACGACGATAAGGCGCTCTTTTTCAGCGAGACCTTTTTTCTATTTGATATGGCGATCTGTGAACCAAAGAAGATCGCCGCGCTTATTTACCGGAAAGAACGCACGGCCCGTATTCTACTCATTGCCTGGGACCGCGAGCAGCCCGTCATCCCGGTGCCGATCGAATTCAAGCCTCCGGTTGCACCGGTATTCAACCATTTTTCGCTTTCGCCTTCCGGAACATGGCTCTATTTCGAGGGCGAGACGGGGGTGCATGACGAATACAGCGGGAGCTATCTCGTGTATCTCGATCCGACGCTACCCAACATCGCCTTCCCGCCTATCAAGATCGACCTTGCACAGTCCGCGGAGCACCTTACCTGGATGACGGTGCCGGAAGGGTTGATTGTTTACACCAATAAGAAGTTTCATTACTGGGATTTATCGCAGTTCGATCCGGAGAAAAATAAGGGCGATATGAGGAAATGACGATTATCAAGCGGTTTCTCGGGCTCAAGAAACTCGCGCCGAAGATCGATCTATTGCGCAGGACGCTCGGGAAAACCGATGCCGATCTGAGCTCATGGGTGAATGAAATACCCGATTCAATCGACGATTTCCCCGGGATCATGAAATGAAGTTGAAATTTTCCATAATTCTGATCACAATCCTGTTGTCCCAACCATTCGGGAGAGTAAAACGTATGAAAGAGCATCCGTTTCCCGGTTATGAATATCCGTTCAACAAACCGGCCATATTCATGTTTCCGATGATCAAGCCCAATACCATCGGCATTTATTATGGTTATGAAGATGAAGAGAAGTTGGCTGAAATATGCTTGAAGCAAAATGGATTGGATAAAAGTGTTTTAAAATCAATGAATTTGACGGATATATAACGTTTACCAATTTATGAAGCCGCGAACGTAGAGAGCGGTTTGCCGCTAGGCCAAGGCCCGCTTTGGGGCCGCCGCATAAATTGGTTGTTGGGCGGCTGTACCTTATTGCAAGTTAAGTTTGCCATATTTTAGAAGTGCAGGTTCAGACGACCTGCACTTCTTTTAATGAGCGTAAAGTTGATCTTCAGGTATCCCTGCTTTTTTATTTTCTTCAATTGCCTTTTCAACTGCTTTATTGAATATTCTTCTGTTTTCCGCAAATTGTCGTAATGCTTGGCTACTGATTTTGGAAGTTGAACCCGATTTCTTTACTTTCTTATTCATTTTGATAATTCCATCAACTTTCTATAATATCCTTCATCCATTATAAATTCTGAATCTTTATCTCCAACTGCAATTTCCAAAGGTCTTTTCAATCCATTATATATAATTTGCCATGTATCGGCCAAAGGGAGATAAATCTTATGAAAATTGAAAATACTACGATAAAATCTCCTTTCAACATCTTTTTCTGGAACATTATGTCCGCCTTTTTTAACTCTTGCGGATATTCTTCTATTACAAAGCTTTAAGTCATCAAGAAAAACATAAACAAGATGAATTAAAAATCCATTTTCTTTAAACTTTTCAAGTTGCCTTGATAGTCCAGTTCCAGAGAGCGTAGATTCAATGATCACCGATTTTCCAAATTCCAGATATTCTTCAAGTCTTCTGAAAAATATTTTTCCTGCTTTCAATTCAATGTTTTCCCTATTGTTCTTTTTATCAATATTGGCAGCAATTTCATCTGCTCCAAGATAGTCTATTTTATATTCATCTCTATACTGATAAGCAAAAGTAGTCTTACCGACGCCGTTCGCTCCGCCTACAATTACTATTTTTTTACTCATTCTTTTCCTTCTTTTTTCCCGCCATGGATGGCGGGCTCTTCGGCAAACTTAACTTGCGATAAGGTATTGCGTCGTCAGTGATAGGGGTAGGAAAGACCGGTTTCCCGATCTCCCCTCCCTCCAAACCGGACGTGCAGTTCTCCCGCATCCGGCTTTCCGGTCGATAGTTCACCGCAAAGCGGATTGACTGGCTGCTGCACGGGCATCAACCAAGAAAAAGAGCCCGCGTTCAGCAAAGAAGGAATTCGGCCACCTGATATTGTTTTCTCCTGCCCATCCGCCGCTTCGGAGCTTATTCTGTTTCCTTAAAATACTTCTAAGTCGTACTCGCAACCAGCCATCGATCGAACGAAACGAGCTCGGTCGGCTGTGTTTGAAATACTCAAACCAGCCTTTCAGTGACTTGTTTACATCCTTGATAATCGTATCAATGCTGTCACCGCGTGAACGCCTTGTTTTATCTCGAAGCTTTTCTTTGATCCTATTGATGCTTTTATCACTCACTAAACGAAGGTGATAAATAAAATGATAGCCCAAGAAATCAAAGCCACCTCTGGAAACGTCAACTATCCGTGTTTTGGTCGGGTGGAGTCCGAGCGCAGCGTTGTTAACCCACCTGCCAAGAAGCTCAAAGGCTCTTTTCGCCTCTTCCGCTGTCTTGCAGAGAATCACAAGATCATCTGCATACCTTACCATTTTGAACCCATGCTCAGCCATAAGGTGATCGAGTTCGTTAAGGTAAATATTACTCAACAGTGGGCTGATAACTGCACCCTGCGGCGATCCGGTTTCCGGTGTCCACCGTTCCACTCCGTACATGACTTCCTGTTTAAGAAACAGTTCGATGAGCTTTAGAATCCGGTTGTCTGCAATACGTTGCCGTACCTCGACTATTAGCCGCTTATGTGAAATGGTATCGAAAAAGTTTTGTAAATCGGCATCCACAACAAATGAATATCCTTCATGAAGAAGGTCTTGCACTTGCTTCAGCGCGTCTTTACATCCCTTTTGAGGGCGGAATCCGAAACTGTTTGCTGCAAATTCTTTCTCAAATATCGGTTCAAGCACGGAACGAAGTGCTGTCTGAACCACCCGATCACGAACCGTCGGTATACCTAACGGCCGTTGTTCTCGTCGCTTACCAACTTTCGGAATATATTTGCGACGTATGGCTTGTGGACGATATGAACCCTCTCTGAGTTGTTGGCGCAAATGCTCCAGATTCTTCTCTAATTCCACTTCAAACATCCCTATTGTAGTGCGATCCACTCCAGGCGCGCCTTTATTCGCTTTTACCTTTGTAAAAGCTGCCCTGAGCGTTCTTTTGGAATAGACCTTATCTATCAGGCTGAACCATTTACCTCCTTTCACTCCCTCTTCGAGAGCCGTCAACATACGTTCTGTCCAGACATTCGGTTCAACCCAGCTCCAGCGAGAATGAGTTTCTCCGGTTTGTTTAGTCATAAAGGACACTGACACCGGTGTTTATTCCATCTGCCTGTTCATAACGCATCCATCTTCCTGTACCCCTTTGCTCTACCGGCATTACCCAGTTTCATCGCTCGTAAGGGTACTCTGACTCCTGCATATCCGGTTCTTCGGGCGCTAGTGCCATGAACGCCGGTCTTGATATATGCAGGTCTCCCCACTTCACGTACATAACCTTCCGACCATTCCGTCTCCAACCACCCTCCTGTCTCTGTCGTCGCTTTTGCACGCTACCCCTCAGCGCCACAGACAAATCCACATCGAGGGATATTTAGGCTTCGATCATTCCTAGCAGTCTCGCCGAACAGGCTGGCCGAATCGAGTTCAACCTTACGGCTTACGGACTGGTCTTTCATCTTCTGTTGCTCTCCACCCCACCTCACGGTGACGCAGTTACAGTTGATTACGGGCCGGAGAGCGTATGCCCGGAGAGGACTTCCACCTCTCTGATTATGTACGCTTGTGAGCGCACTAGGACGGCCGGTTACCCGACCGCCCCGCCACGGATCCCGGCGTGCAGATTTCCCGCACCGGGCTCTTCACCGACACTCGCTTTCGT
>JAFGHA010000009.1 GCA_016930275.1 Chitinispirillaceae bacterium | reverse complement strand
GTCATCGTGCCCTCGTACGACGGCTGGATGTACTGTTACTCCGCGGGCGGCATGGAGGTGTGGCGGGTGCAGTTTGATGCTGCCGGTGAACCGTTCGTTGGCGCGGGGGAGGCGGTCGCGGGCGATCTGGATAATGACGGCATTCCCGAGGCGGTGTTTACCACCTATTCCGTGTCGAAAGATGTTTCGCATCTGTTCGTTTTGAACAACCGGGGGGCACTGATGCACCGGGTGCCGATCGCCGGACGGGGGAGCATGGCCGCGCCGACGCTTGCCGATGTAGACGGTGACGGCGTTATTGAAATCGTCGTTTCGCTCAAAGACGCTCTGGGTGGCGGTGTCGGCGGGGTGCAGGTCTGGGAGGTTTCCTCCGCGAAGAAGAGTACGATTGACTGGCCGACGGGTCGGGGGAATTATATGCGGACGGGGGATTTTTCAGGGTTTTAACTGGTTTACAGGTATTTTCTTAAAAGAGCATGAACCTGACCGGCAGTAAAATGCTTAAGAATGTACTTCTTCCATAAACGCTGCCTTACGGGTAATGTGTCACGATGGCTGAAACCGAAACGGTATCACCACTGAAAATATTCTGACTGAACGGGCGCGTAAGCTGATTGAATTGTATATTCTTTATTTCAGAAAACAACGGAGGTGGAATGCGTTTATTGTTACCATTTGCAGTGATGATTGCGGCAGGGCTGTTTTTCGCAGAACCGGTTGCAGCGAAAGGGAATATGGTCGGGATAAAAGCCGGATTGAATCTTTCCCGACCTTGGTGTCCCGATAAATCGCAATCAGCATTTTACGATACTCTGGGAATGAAACCGGGATTGATAACCGGTGTTGTTATCGAATTCAGAGGAAATTCTCTGTTATCATTTCAACCGGAAATACTGTTCTCGATGAAAGGCGCCTTTGAATCCCAAGCAAGTTTCGGGATTGACTATACAAGAATAACAAGTTTTCACTATATTGAATTCCCGTTACTGTTAAAAGTGAATATTCCCGTGGACCGGGCGGTGCCGAACCTGTATGCGGGACCGGCGGTAGGGTTCCGTGTGAGTGTAGGGGGTTACAACAAATATGGTGATCAGAGAAGCGAGTTCAGTGATCAGTATAAAAAAATCCTCGAAGACAATACCAATCCTGTTGATTTCGGGTTGGCCATGGGAGGAGGATTTGAAATTTTAGCCGGTACCGGGAGTGTGGTGATAGATTTCAGATATACCTTGGGGTTCGTGAAAATATTCAGATTGAATAATGCAATGAGAATTGAGGGGTGGACCGGAGATGATGTGGCTAAAGATAGAAACGGAGTTTTCTCAATGATGATCGGTTATAAATTCGGTCTGGAAGGTTGAAGCGGGAACTGTCACAGGTACTCAAGACTTCGCCTCACTCCCTGCACCTTAAAAACTCCACGCCATAGTGCAATTGACACCGTGCCCCTGAGAATACAACGGTGAGACCGCCAAACGGTAGCGGGCTATTTTCAGCAACTTTGACGAATAACAAAGTGACATAATGGTGGACGTAGTCCATGCAACTTCTCCCGCAAGCGTAACGTAGGATGCAGCCTCCCCCAGCGAGTTATTGTCGGAAAATCCGGAGATAAATCCCATTACACTCCCGACATACGTTATCTGCACCGAATCAACCATACCGGAAGAATCGGAACAGAACTCAAGCCATACCGTACCGCGACATTTTTTGCGTCTCATCAGTAGTTCAGCATAGTGTTTTTTGAGCCCGTCAATCTGTTGAAAAATTTTATGTTGAACCGTTATCTTCGCATCAAAGGATAGTGACTCTTCAAATATCAGAGTATCAATCTCCACAAGAGGAATTCTCGGTCGTGCAAATGACGCAGTGAAAAGCAACAATAGAAAAAAGAGACGGTAAGTTATCATGACAGTCGTTGTTCAGCAAATATCGGCGAGTATCGATAGAATAAAAGTGGAAAATATTCAAATAATATAAATCCCGTTTTCACTGTGCACAAATTATCAGGATCTGCTCAATTTCACGTATTCCTAAACGTTTCCTTCGCGGAGATTTCGCAAAACTTTGCTGTGCTGCGTGTCGAAGTGAGTAGTAATCAGATTCTGAAATAAATGCATACCCGACCTGATAAGTGTTTACTTTTTTCCAACATCTGCATAGTTCTCCCGCATACCGGACACTTTGAAAGACCGGTTCTGTAAACGCACTTTATCACTGCAACCCATGTCAGAATCGTGAAAATATCTGATATTTTTAGTGTGTCGGCGGAATAATCGGGAGAAATCAGTCTTAGCAATCAGCTCCCCGTGGTGGTGCGAGTCATTGAGTGAGGTGACTCCTCAAATACTCTCCCGTAAACGATTTCTTCCACGCCTTCGCCACCTTCTCCGGGGTGCCCTCCACAACAACGGTTCCGCCCTCATCGCCCCCCTCCGGACCAAGGTCAATCACCCAGTCCGCCTGCGCGATCACGTCGAGATTGTGTTCGATCACCACGACTGAATTGCCCGCGTCAACCAGACGGTGGAGGACGGTCATGAGGTGTTCGATATCCGCCATGTGCAGCCCGACCGTCGGTTCATCGAGAATGAACAGTGTCGGTTTGTTGCCGGTTGCGCTGCGGAACCGGCCGCCGGTACCGTTGAGGTTTACTTTACTCAGTTCAGTAACGAGTTTTATCCGCTGCGCCTCGCCGCCGCTCAGGGTCGGGCTCTGCTGACCGAGCGTCAGGTAGCCGAGACCGACCTCCTGCAGCAGCTGCAGCGGCCGGTGAATGGTCGGGTGGGCTTCAAAGAACGGGAGCGCCTCGTTGATGTTCATGGCGAGCACCTCGGCGATGGTTGTATCCTTGAACGTTACCGCAAGTGTCTCTCCGGTAAAGCGGCTGCCGCCGCATGCCTCACAGGCAACAGTTACATCCGGAAGAAAGTTCATGCCGATTTTCTGCATTCCCTGCCCCTTGCATACCGGGCATCGGCCTTCGTCGGTGTTGAAGGAGAACCTGCTTGCGTTATAGCCGCGAAGCAGACTCTCCGACGATTTCGCAAAGAGTTTCCGGATCGCATTCCAGAACCCGACATAGGTGGCGGGACAGGAACGGGGAGTCTTTCCGATCGGGCGCTGATCTACTTCAAGTACTCTGCCGATATGTTCCCAGCCGGTGATGGCGGTGCATCCGATGACTCGGGAGGATGTTTTCCTTCGGGCGGTGAGCAGCACGGCGAGGCTGTCGTGGAGAACGTTGCGGACGAGGGTGCTTTTTCCGCTGCCGCTGACTCCGGTCACACATACCAGACGGCCGAGCGGGATGGTTACGTCGATACTTCCGAGGTTGTGCAGATGTGCTCCCGTGACGGTAATGCCGGTATCGGTTGCTGGTCTGGCGGCATGCGGGGAACTTTTATCCTGTTTCAAATAACGGGCAGTAATTGAATTTCGGTTGCGCAGCACCGCCGCCCGAGTCCCCGCCGCCGTGATGTTTCCGCCCTCCGTTCCGCCGCCGGGCCCGAGGTCGATAAGGTAGTCGGCTTCACGGATACACTCCTCGTCGTGTTCAACCACCACCACGGTGTTTCCCAGGTTTTTCAGGGCACCGAGCGTATCGAGGAGGCGTCGGTTGTCGCGACTGTGAAGTCCGATGGTCGGCTCGTCGAGAATGTAGCAGACGCCGCGGAGGTTCGAACCGAGCTGCGCGGCAAGGCGCACCCGTTGTGCCTCGCCGCCGCTCAGCGTTGGGGCAGAACGGTCAAGCGTCAGGTAGTCAAGACCGACGGCCGCGAGAAAGTGCAGTCGCGAAGTAATCTCCGGAAGGATATCCCGGGAAAGTTCCGCATTGCGTCCGGTAAAGGAGAGCGTTTTGAGATAGCGCTGCGCCTCGCCGATTGAAAAGGCGGTCATATCGGCAATCGAACGGTTGTCCAGTTGTACGGCCAGTGCTTCAGGATTGAGCCGGTTTCCGTTGCAGGCGGGGCAGGTACGGGCCTCGCCGTCCCACCAGTCATTCCACCAGATTTCCTCTCCGCTCTGCTCTTCATCAAAGCCTTTCATGAGGAGTCCCGTTCCAAAACAGCGCGGACACCATCCGTGGCGGGAGTTGAAGGAAAAGAGGCGCGGGTCGGGTTCCTCGAAGCCCCGTTGACATGAGGGGCAGGTACGACTGGTGGAGTATATGACCAGTTCCGGTTGACGCCCCCTGCTTCGCTGCAGTGCATGGATGATCCCCCTGCCCGCCTCCAGGGTTCGTTCTATCGCCCGCTGCAGCTCTCTGCCGGATGCGGAACCGATTGTAAGCACGGCGACCGGAAGTTCAATCGTGTGTTCCCGGTACCGGTCAAGGCGCGGCCATATACGCGTGGAAAGAAGTTCGCCGTCCACGCGCAACTGTTCATACCCGGACTTTGCCGCCCATTCGGCAAGATCGTTGTAAATACCCTTACGGTTGACAACCAGCGGGGCGAGCAGTTGTACCGTGGTGTTTTTCTTCAGACGGGAGAGCGACGAAAAAATCGCTTCGGGAGTCTGCGCACCGATAGGAATATGACAGTCGGGACAATGCTGTGTTCCCATTTTGACGAATAAAAGACGCAGGTAATGATATATCTCGGTTACCGTTGCAACGGTACTTTTCCTGCCGCCGCTGCTGGTGCGCTGTTCGATCGCGACGGTGGGCGGAACGCCGGAGATGCGGTCGACGTCGGGGCGGGGGGGCGGTTGCACGAACTGCCGGGCATAGGCGTTGAGTGATTCCAGATACCGGCGTTGACCTTCGGCAAAGAGCAGATCGAACGCGATGGTGCTCTTTCCGCTGCCGCTTACTCCGGTGATGACCGTGAATTTGTCGCGGGGAATGGTGACGTCAACCGCTTTGAGATTATGTTCACGTGCGCCGGTAATGACCATGCCGGTCGGTGCACGCTCCTCAGGCTGCGGAGACCAGGGGGGCGCGGGTTCGGCAAGTTCCGTTCCGGTGGCGGCAAAGGCAGCGAGTGCCCGGCCGGTCACACTTGCCGTACAGGCCATGCATGCCTCCGGGGTGCCGGTGAATACCACTTCTCCCCCCTTCGCTCCTCCCTCGGGGCCGAGATCGATCAGCCAGTCGACTGCGCGGAGCACGTCGAGATTGTGCTCGATAATCACGACCGAATGTCCGGCGGCAACCAGTTGACGAAATGCGCCGAGCAGGACCGCGATGTCCGAGAAATGGAGTCCGGTGGTCGGCTCATCAAAAAGAAACAGGGTATGATTGCGGGATGCCTTCTTTCCGGACGGAAGATGTGCGGCAAGTTTGAGACGTTGGGCTTCGCCGCCGCTGAGCGTCGGCAGCGGCTGACCGAGCGGGAGATACGAGAGGCCGACGGCCCTGAGGGGTTCGAGGAGCGATAGGATGTCTTTACGATCGGCAAAGAAGGAAAATGCCTCGTCAACGGTCATTGAAAGCAGGTCATGAACAGAGAGCAACCGTGTTTCACCCGGCACCGTGCTGCCGATGGTGACGTCGAGTACCTCCGGTTTGAACCGTTTGCCTTTGCAGTCGGGGCAGGAGAGGTAGACGTCGCTGAGAAACTGCATCTCCACCTGTTCAAAACC
>JAFGHA010000059.1 GCA_016930275.1 Chitinispirillaceae bacterium | reverse complement strand
TCACTCGGTATCAACAGTTTCTACAGCGAACTTACCAATATCATCCATCGGACCACCGGACCATACCCCAACAAGTATGTGAACAGTGATGGTTCCACAACATTTTTCGGTCTGGAAGTCGAAGGAAAGATCTTTATCACAAAAGAACTCATGATCACCGGTTCGGGGTTGCTTCAATATAACACCAACGGCGATTCGGTGGGCAATATGATGCCGGTTCCTCAAGCCGGTGGTAAGGGTGGCATCAGCTACAGCAGTAATGGATTTACCGTAAGTGTGTTCAATATATACGAGGGTAATCTGGACTCACGCTATGATGCTCCGTTTAATAAAACCCGCGAAGCATTCGATCTCCTCAATGCCAATATGAAATATGAGATCAGCCGTCTGTTCAAGCTCAAGGCACCAGTGATAACTCTGGAATTCGAAGGCTACAACCTTCTGAACCAGGAAATCTGGCTGCCTGCAACCGGTATGCCGAAACAGTTTACCGTACCGGCAGTTCAGGGGGCTTCCGCATATTTCGGAGTCACATTGGGATTCTAAAAAATAAACTACGGATTCATTATAAACGGGTGATTGTTATATGACAATCACCCGTTTTCGTTGTGGTGAGGCGAGATGCGAGCCGGAAAAAAACGACGGTTACCGTGTGAGCGTATACCAGCGTGAGAAATAAATCACTTCTCATTATATTCGAAACGGAAAATGATTTCCCTGAGCGTTGAACCCTGCGGACGGTAGAGTTCATTGAGAAACATGTCCCGTACCTCAATCCACGCGGTGCAACCGGTGATCGCATGATCGAGTGATGGATACAGATGAGAAATGTGCTGCCCCGCCGCGAAATCATCTTTTGCGATTACCATCAGCTCCGACGGGGCGACATCATCAAGTTCATCGGCATCTAGTGGGCGACTTGCAGCCCTGTTTTCTTTAGTGATGGTGTAGTCCATTCCTTCAACGACCGTAAAAGTTGAAGGAGGTCAACCCTTCGGCAGGCTCAGGGACCGCAGCAGGATTATCACTCAAGGCTATACCTTTCCGCCGACTCATCGAGCGGGATTGCTTGAGGTAGGTTCCCCGGTACGCCGCGAGGCGGCCGGGAGTAGGGCCTGAGACCGAGGATGAGACCCGTATTTTTCTGCAAAGCGACGGCGTGCAGGGGATTAGGACGAGGTGGCGTGTTCAGGGGGTGAGGCTTCATTACGGAACCTGTCAATAGAAATGAGACATTTTTCATAACGTTCTAAGTCACGGATTGAGTTACTTGCTCTTTGACATTTGGTTTATTGATCCACACTTCACGGGGTACGGTTTTCACTGATGGAATACCATTCACAAATCGTTCCGGGTGATTCATATACGCCTGTATCAAGACTACCGCTCGTTGTTCTAATGTTTTTTCAGCGGTGCCATAATGGACACTATAGGGGGTCATCATGGCGATGCCGGAATGTCGATGCTTCATGTTGTACCAGTGGAAAAAGCCCCGGCAAAATGACCGTGCATCCTCAATCGAACCGAAACGATCAGGGAAATCAGGACGGTACTTCAGTGTCTTGAAGGCTGACTCTGAATACGGATTATCATTTGAGACATGGGGACGTGAATGCGTCTTGGTAACCCCGAGATCCATGAGGAGCTGCCCTACCGTTACGGATTTCATTGAACTGCCATTATCGGCATGAATGGTTAATGTACCGGGTACGATTTCCTGTTTGAGACACGTTTCGGCGATCAGGTCTTCGGCCAGCGTTGCAGATTCCCGAAATGCGATCATCCAGCTCACCACAAAACGGCTGAAGATATCCATTAACGGGGTATCCCCTTGATTCAGGTAACCCCAATATATAGTTTTTTCGGGTGTTGTTTAGCTTAACTGCGTGTCCATTTTTTTGATCACTTATTGTAATATTTGTATTATTTGTTACAGGTAGTGTCGGAATCTGCTCGAAACCGATTTGATATCGGTTTTTACCTACTGCATAGAAAACCGGCTGATCCAGCAGCACAATACGAACCAGTTCAAAGAATGGGCGAATAGGTTCGGTAATTGGTAACTTGCCTGTTAAGAGGAATATCCCGCCCGAATTTTCGGTCCCGTTTCCAAGTAAACATATCGGGAGTTGTTTGCGCAAGACGGAGGCTATCCCGGCAAAGTCTTCCCCGGTATCTTTTATGCCTTTGCGAATCCACTCCCTGTCGCAGAAGCTGGTAACATGATTAACGGACAATCATCTTTTGCAGAAACAACAGAAGCATGTTTTCAAGAGCTTTTTGTTCTTTTTTGAGAACATAGAATTACTGAGGATCTGCGAATATGATCTTTCTCAGCAATTTCATGAATATATTTATACAAAATCATCAGTTAATAACCCGATAACAGTAATCAGCGGGTGAATAAACACCTCTGAACTCAACAGTACATTAAACCAGCCCGTAGCGAGACGTGAGGTAACGGAAATTCACACATTCGCATCATCATCAATTCGAGAGCAATACAAATGAAACGTTCAATAATTTCACCGCTTTGCTGGAGGTTATCATGCCACGAGTTCCCGAATGGTCTGTAATCTATATCATCAGTGCCTTTCTGACGGTTTCCGCACAAAATATCCTTCTTTCAGGTGTTGTAACCAACAGCAGTCAGGAGCCAGTCCAGGGAGCGAAGGTTACCCTTATCAGCCATGATTTAACAGTAACCACCGATGCGACCGGTGCCTACTCTTTCATAAAAGTCGGTAATAGAAACGTTTTCCCGATTCTTCCATCGCATCAGAACATCGCACTTGTAAAAGGGATCCTTACCATCTGTCTAACCGGCTCATCTCCCGTGGTGATTGAACTGTTCGATTTTCGCGGTCGTCTTCTCGACAGGATAATCAGGGACAATACAATCGCAGGTGAATACCACGTTAATATTGCAGAGCAACCGTACGGTTCAAAGATGCTGCTGCTCAGGGTGAATATAGGCAGTGAAAGTACCGTTTTGCGCTATTTGCCATTTTTCAACGGATTTTGCGGCAACCGGGAAGTTTCCACTTCTTCAGGAGCTGTACTGGCGAAAATGCAGGCGGCTGTCGATACGATCAAAGTGGTTGCCACGGGATATATCGAGAAGAAGGTGGGTATTGAATCATACGAAGGGGTGAATGATATTTCACTGGAAAAGGAAACGGTGGCGAATCTTGAAAAATTCAGTTTTTTTGTTACCAGCCTTGAGGGACTGAGAACACTTTCAGGGAGTGACAACGGTTTCGGCGGAGATTTGCGGTTCGGTAAAACCGGTCCCGGTGCAGGGCTTCTGGGTGCCGACAGCATTTGCGCCTGTCTTGCCGAAATGAGCATGCCGGGATCGAGCGCGAAGAAATGGAGTGCATTTCTCAGTGTGTTGCATGGGATAGACGGCAATCAGGTAAATGCAATTGACCGTATCGGTGAAGGACCCTGGTACGACCGTATGGGGAGACTTGTCGCGAACAATAAGGGAGAGCTGCTGAATGAAAGACCGATCAATGCCGATGAGGCTATTATAAATGATCTTCCCAATGAGTACGGTATTCCAAACCATCGTCCCGATCCGACCGTGGCGGCGGTTGACAACCATATGACGGTGACCGGATCAAACCAAAACGGAGAATTGTACACGGACGGTTCAGGAGAAACAGAAGGAAATACCTGTGATGATTGGACGTCAACCACGGTAAGGGACCGACCGCGTGTCGGGTTGTCCTGGCCGCGGGGGTCGTTCGGGAGAACTACCGGGGGAACCGGTAAAGTAAGCATGGGAGGTATGGGCGGACACTGGATCTCTGCCATGAATGCGTGGGGATGCGAAGCGGGATACGAGCTTATCGAAACCGGTGCCGGAACACCGGGAGTGTATACTATTGGAAACGGTGGTGGTTACGGTGGCTTTTACTGCTTCGCCCACCAGCCGTAATAATTAAAACCGGATAAAACAGCTGCCGGTGAATGACCATTCCCCCCCCCCGCGACATGTCGCGGGAGGTGTTACAGAAACATCAGATTCTACGTTCAGCGCCGAACCCGAACACACGGATGTTTCCATCCGACGATTGTTTGCGAATGGGTGAAAATGGCACACTTTTTTCTACCGAGAACGCACGTCAATAATTGACAACTGCGTTCCAGGGACCATTTCCCGAATTCACCCGGACCTATGTGAACATATGCATGATCAACACCTGAATTTCCCGGCAAAGAGTGCATTAACATTTCCGGTTTTGAAGGCTCAACGGTGAACGGTCGCACCTGTTGCTTTACCGACAATCATGTTATCACTCAATAATAAATGGACGTCCTTGTCCATTAACGGAAACAGGCATCAGCCCGTTATACTGAAAAGCGTCGTCATGCTGCTCATGCCGACACTCAAACTTCCCCGGTTTCCGTAGGTCATTCCATTCTGAAGTTCCTCGATCAACTGTTTTATGCTCCGCACGCTTTCATCATCCTCATCGTCGTCATCCGTTTCAGAGGACATGAGTACATCAAGCAGTTGCCGGATTGAATTACCGTCTGTTGTACTTCCCGCGGCGGCAACAGTTGTTGAAGCATTATCATCGGAAGAATCAGACACCATATTCTGCGGCGGCGGTCCTCCCGGCGGCGGCATACCTCCTGGCGTGGGGCTCATCTGTTCCATTGCCGCCGTATATTCCGCTTCAGTAATGCTGCCATCTCCATTGGCATCGAATACCGAAAACATTTCACCAGCCTGCTGTTCATCCACATCCTTCGGACCGGCAACGGCAAACTCCGACAAGTCGATTCCGCCATCTCCGTTCGTATCCGTCCTTGAAAACAGTTCGGACGGATCAGGTGGCTGCATGTGACGGGATAAACGCTTCTGCATCTGCTCACCGAGTTTTTTAAGTGAGTTTTCCGTTTCCGATACGTCGATTTTCCCGTCCGCATTGGTATCCAGACCGGCCATTATCTGTTCGACGTTAAAATGGGTTCCCGTATCGGCTAAGGTCTGCAGTTCAGCTTTATCGATACTTTCGTCACTATTGGTATCGAGCTGATTGAATATTCGGGAAGCCATAGCTGAAAGGTCGTAC
Organism: Chitinispirillaceae bacterium; assembly: GCA_016930275.1. GTDB lineage: Bacteria > Fibrobacterota > Chitinivibrionia > Chitinivibrionales > Chitinispirillaceae > JAFGNB01. The sequence goes on along the minus strand of JAFGHA010000059.1, from coordinate 3,645 downwards.
CCGCCGGTGCTTCCAATTCCACTTATCATTTTTTCCTCCAGTTCAAAATAGTGCTATACAATGCTAATCTGCTGAAACGTTGAGAAATTTAAAACATCTAATAAAATGGTTGCATCACCGTACCCCCTTTTTTGAAGTAGGAATTACCGTTTTCTGTTAACCAATCGGAAGATTTGTCGGTTTGCTTTATTTTGCTTGTGTCATCACGGGTGGCATAACCTTGCACCTGTCGGTAGTGCTCACTGATATACACGGGCAGGCGGTGCTACGAGGCAGTCGAATTATTTAAGGGAACTTTGGATAACGTTCATTCGTCTAAATCATAAAATAGGTGGCTACTCATAAGGTTCTTATGTACCTGTTCCGGGATGGGGTTCATCTTATAATCTGGTAAACCGAGGGATGCGGATTGTATTGCAACCGAGGGGTCAGGCTAGTGACAAACGTTACGAAGATGATATTTTATCGGAACCTGAAAGGCCACAACGGAAACAGAATTCATCAACAACATACAAAGGAGATACCAATGCGATATGGATGGTTTTTGGCAGGATTAACAATAATTGGCATTTCAGGTGGGATATTCGCTCAACCGACGATGAAAAAGCAGGAGGGGGGAGATGAAAAACCGGTTATAGCAACCTTCGGTCCTGCCGGTGTACATCGGAAATGGGGAGGACCGCCTCCGATGATAATGGATGTTTCGGAGTTACACACCATACTGGAAGAGATCGGAATAAAGAATCAGACTATCGATAAAATCGTTGGAATAACTCGTACCTTTATCGCCGATTTTGAAAGAAATCTGATCAAAGTCAGGCGTGAAGAACTCGACATAAAGGAAGAACTTCTTAAAAATAAGCCCGATCTCGCGATAATCAGGAAAAGTATTACGAAAAAGTCGAGTATCTTCTCGGAAATAGAATTTGCTCAAATCAAACGTGATCTGGAAATCAAGGCCCTGTTGACCCGGGACGAATATGAAAAACTCAAATCGCTTACCGAAAAAAGAATCGAATCCCTGATGCCGTCGATGATGGATAAAGGAAAGCAGCACATGCCCTCCGGCCGTGAAGGGAAGAGGTTTTAACCGGCGTAATGACTTTCATAACCTCAAATGCCCGGGGTACGAAACCGGAATCCGCAAACACGATCGATCAATCCGGCATAGAACCGGATCGACGTGAAAATACTACTATTACCAAATTTCAGGAGTCGCTTGTAAATGTGGCGGTTCGAATAACCGGAGATAATGACCGGGCAAGAGATATCGTCCAGGATGTTTATCTGAAATATCTGGAATCATCGGAAAAGTTCCGGAATTCGTCGAATCTTAAAACCTATCTCTACAGGATGGTTATTAATCGCAGTATCGATCTGAAGAGACGCCGGAACCGGTTCGCAAAGATCAGGGAATTGCTGTTTCACGAACGGTATGCACAACCTGATAATGTGTACGAGGTAAAAGATCTGGTTCGGCGTATATTTGCGGATATCGATCAGCATTTTAAAGTGCCGTTTGTTCTTGCGGAGGCCGACGGAATGTCGTACGAAGAGATCGCCGATGTTTTACAGATCAATATCAGTACTGTTCGTACGAGAATATTCAGATGCAGACAGAGACTCAGAAAAAAACTTTCAGCATTGGGGTATCCGGTATGAAAAGATGTCGAAAATGGCCGTTTATAATCAGTCGTTTCGTGGATGGGGATCTTACTGCCGATGAGGCACGTGAGGCGGCAGCGCATATTGAGGTATGCAGAGAATGCTCCCGTATCCGTAACGGTTACCTGCAGCAGAAAGAGCTTGTGGCAATGAGCTTTTCCGACCGACCGCTGCCGGCTTCTCTGCTGCCGGTACGGATCGTTTCCGGGGCACCGAAGAACAGTATACGGGTCGTACGGTTCGGTTTTGCCTGCGTGTTTGTGTTGCTTTGTGCCATCGGTATTCGAATTTTTTATCACAATTCGCGAAGCGACCTGACGTTGCCGACAGTTATTCTGGAGAGTTCCTTCCCGTCGACAATGAGCAGCCCGCTCAGCGCACTGGTTTATTATGAAGAAATAGCCGGAACAACGGTCCATTCACAATTCGTAAAATTAACCTCCCGGCGGGAAACTTCACAAATGGTGACCGATCGGGAGTATATTGTCGCATCATACTACGAAAGCCCGCTGTTTCACGATAACCGATTAGTCATAGAAGAATATGCCGGAGAATCTGATGATTTCCTTGCTCAATAGCCGGCGTCGCGGATACCGTGACCATAAGCGCCAATCGAATCCTGGGGGTAGCAGCCTTGTAATGGCGGTATTGTTTCTGCTGTCTGTTTCAACAGGCTGCAACAACACCGCAATCAGAAGCGAATGGGTGGAAGATATCGTTACGATTGACGGTGACCCCGTCGAATGGCAGAACTGCCTGTATTATCACAGCAAGAGAAATACCGCAGTCGGTTTCATGAACGACGGGCAGGATCTCTTTCTCTGTATCTTGTCGTACGACCGTGAACTTATCATGCAGATGCAAAACGGCGGATTCACCATCTGGTTCGGACATGGAAAGCGCAACGACAGCAGAACGGGTATACGGTTTCTGGCCGGTAACAAACCGGAAGTGGCTCCTCCCGGAGAAAGGGGCAACGGTTTCGGTAACCATTCAGAGCATCAGCCACCGGAAATGGAGAACGCATTCAGAAATGTCGAAGTCCTCGGTTCCGATTCCGGACCGAGTACAATGTTTACAACCACAACCGCGATTGCAAGTGGAATATATTTCAAAATGACTCCGGGACGGGAACCTCTTGTATTTGAAATGAGTATACCGCTCCATAAGGATGTTTCCGGGATGATTTCTCTCGGTATCGAAAAAGACACCATTATAGACGTTGTCATTGAATCAACGGTTCCGGATTTACCTCAAAGGCGAGGGCCTCCACCCGGTCGCGGTCAACCGTCAGGTTTCGGTGGTGGCAGCGGCGGTCCTCCTGGAGGAGGTTTCTCCGGACATGGAGGTGGCGATGGACCACCTCCCGGTGGCGCAATGAGAGGCGGTCCCCCCGGCGGAGGACATCACGGGATGCAGCTGCCGGAACAGGTGAAAATCAAGATGCGGGTACTTCTTGCTTCAGGAACACCTGAAAGAAACTGAAAGCCTGTAGCCATGCAACATCATTTCAGGATAATGAAACTATGAACGCAACTGATCAAATAAAGAAACGTGCTGTTTACAGTGATGAATTCAAACGTGATACCGTTCGGGAATATGCAACAAGTGGAAAATCGGTTCATTTATTTGCAAAAGAAATCGGTATTGAACAGAGTATCCTGTACCGATGGGTTAAGATATACAGTAAAACGATAAGCAGACCTGACCTGCCACAGCAGGGGAAACAGGAACTGGTTGATGAAATCGAAGCGGTTAAAAGTGAGATCTCCGCAATACGTCGAAGTGTGGATGCGCTTCGACGCATTATTGAAAAATCATTCTACCGACGCTATCAGATTGATAGCACAACAGAAAAATTAATTTCAGGAAAATAATACATTGCTTGAGTATCTCAAGAGTCCCGAGTTTTCACTAATCACCTGTTAAGCGACTAGTGCTAATCCTTCAGCCCGCTCAGCATCGATTCTTTCCCTGATG
>JAFGHA010000008.1 GCA_016930275.1 Chitinispirillaceae bacterium | reverse complement strand
TCCTTCATGCCGATTGGAGTACCGTCAATGCGGTTTGCCGTGGCATCGAACGCGGTCGTGTTTCCTTTTTGTCCCATATGCCACACGCCCTGAAAACCTGCAGTCGTGTCAAATACCGCGGCGCTGTTCGAATGGTCAGTCGCGCCGGAATTGCCCCAGTACATCGTTATTGATTGAACTTCATCATTCCCATGTATCGTGTCGACTTTTACCCAGACTTCAGCACGTTCAGCAATCCGGTCCCACCGCTCGATTTCATAGGAAAGGGACACGCCACCACCGGTGGAAAAACGGATATCCGCACCATGGGCATCTGCCTGTGAAAAATCGAAATTCTCACCGTCAAGCCGGACGAGCACCGGGAATCCGTAGAGGTCTCCCGGCACTTCTGCGCCGGAGGCCGTGGTGTTGAGTACGAGGTTGCGGCTGTATTTCCAGAGCGGCTGTTCGATGGTTACCGTATCGCCTGAGATTACTATGATCCCGTCGCGGAGTATGTTTCGTTTCTCGTTACCGTCGGATGCGAGTATTACCACGCTGATGGCACCCGGTGGAACATCGGCGAGAAACACCGATCCGTCACTCCCGATCGGAGAAGAAATATCGGTACCGGGTATATATACATACCCTTCGGCAACCACGCCGCTTAAAGAGAAATCGGCCGTGACCGAACCGGACCCGTTCAGGATTCCCGCCGGTACCGTGGTGACTGAATCGTCGCACACGGCAACGTTACTTTTAAGGAAGCATGTCGCCGCTTTACGGTTGCGCGCCAGAACGGTGTAGCTTCCCGATGCGATGCGTCTGAATCGATAAGTCCCGTTCGCATCGGCGGTATCGATGAAACCGGCGCCGGAGGCATCGTCCGTTACGGGATCGTATCCATCGGGAAAGAGCTTGACGATACTGTTCGCCGCCGGGGTGTCGTCGTGGTTGCGGATTGAGCCCACGATGCCGTTCGTCGTTTCTCCGCCCGCGCCTCCGTCGAACTGCGAGCAGCGGGCTAAAAAGGCAAGGACGATTGCTGTCGCTAAAAAGCGGGCACCCATCACCCCTCCCTCTTTTCGCAAAAAGCAACGGGAAACAGTTGGATGTTAAGCTGAAACACGGCATCGTCATCCCGGCTGTCCTGCGACATGAGAAGCAGTTCCTGCCTGAACTGCCTTATCTGTTCCCTTATTGCATCCATGTTTTTGAGCCCCATGGTCATGGTTACGGATGAAATATCGCGGAACTCTTTCGGGTGCGTTTCAATCGCCGAGAGGGACAGCTCTACGTTTTTTTTCTGATAGTTGCGAATAACGGCCGAGGTCCATTTGTCGCCCGTTGAAATGAATTGCTCGGTCACACGATACATCCCGTCTTCGCCCCTGACGACCATTTTGAGCCGTTCGAGCAGCCGCAGGGATTCCCGGGCTTGCCGTGCGGTGATCCTGGGTGAAAACATCGATGCAAGCTTTCGAAAATCCTTACCGTCGAATGGAAAAATACTTATGAGCGAGCGCAGGGCCATGTGGTACCACTGCGCGAAAAAGTCCGATTTGCTGTCGGCGACGGTACGGAACCTCACGCCTTTAATGGACTGCAACCGCTCAAACCGCTGTTCGATTTCGTTCTGATGTTTCGCCCGCCCGAAAAGAAGCAGCTCAGCGAAGTAATCCCGCTCCTTTCCCGTGAGTCTCATAAGGTCGGCGAATGAACCGATATTTTTCACACCCAGATGGATTTTACCCTGAAACACTTTTACGATATAACCCGGGTTCAGATTGACTTTTGATGATATATAACGGTACGAAAACCAGGGTTTGGTTTTCTTCTCGCTCTCATAGAAGTCCTTGAGATACTGCCGGTAATCGAAATATTCGAAGATACTGAGCATAAAGGTACCGTATTTTCTATACATAACATAATCAAAAAACCGGCATCCCGCCAAAGGAAACAGAATAAAGTGTTGCATTATTATGCAACACTTTAGCGTGAATAGTACACGTAACTATTTGATTATAAAGGTATAATATGTTTCTTTCATGAAAAAAGGTGGTAGTAACCGTTAAAATTTGATCAACGCAGGTTTATTTAAAATTAAGCAAGGATTCCGCTGCCGGCGCCGATATATTCACCAATTAATAGTCCATTCCCCCTCATAAAAAAGCACTCCCCCTGAAGCGGGCGGCTTAAATAAACCGGTCTTTACGTGCGCCAAAAACCGGTCCCGATTTATCGACCACCCCACTCCGGGTTGTCAAAAACAAGTAACCGGGCAAATCAGATCTCAACGGACCATCGCAACCCCCTTCCGGTCAACGGAGGATAACGTGCGCACGGTGGCGATAAGGAAGCCGGCCATCGAACCAGGCTTATCGAAGGACATTGAAGCCATTACGCATGGTAAATACCGTTAAAAGTGGCTGCGAATGCGGTCGTTATCCTCAACGATATCCGCCCCTACACCTTTCAACTGTCGGGGAATTCACGTATCCCATGACCGGAGGCGGGGCTCCGTTTCCACTTGCTTTACAAGCGCACATGATGCATTTTGGAATGTTTCGGACGAAGGCCGGATCGAGAGCAAAGCAACCGTTGAAACAGATGAATCCCTTCCCGACGACGACTGTTTCCTAATCCCGAACCAGCCGGACCGATAGTCCATAAACCTTGGTAAAGGCGGCGCTTTTCAGATCGTTGCCGTGGTAGGAGATGCCGCGAATTTTCACAAAAGATAAATCCTGCCTCGTGGCGGTCCACCAGAAGGCGTACCAGTTCCGGTAGTAGGTCAAGCCGGCGTAGTCACAATACCCGTTCGCGAGACCTGAAAAGCCGCTGTAGTTATTTTTGAGCAAGTCGTTGCCGATCGCACCCGGATCAGAACTCTCCAGCCACCCCGTTTTTACGGCCATGGATTTCGCTATCATGTTTTCGCTTGTCGTGCCGTCGTAATTATAGCCGCTCGTTATGAGATAATCCTGCAGGGTATCCCAATCCTCATCGGTTGAGACGTGCCATCCCGCCGGCGCCAGTTTACCCGTGTTTACCGCGTCCCAATTATAGAATGCACCCCATCTCCTCTGTTCGGCGGTGTCGGTGGTGTATTCGAAGAAGCAATAGGCGGGCGTGGTTAATTCACTCCAGGCGGCGCTGTCGTTCACCAGCGGAATGTCGGTCCCGTCGTTATACTTCGTCGTGCGCAGGTTCTCTACTGTCCACTCCTGATTCCCATACCGCGCCGTCCGGTACTCATTTCCGTCAATATCCGTTACCGTTCCGGTTTCGAATCGCATCATGGTTATCGTTATGCCCGAAGTGTCGGGGTTCGTTACCGTCAGACGGGACAGCCGGTATCCCTCCTTGGTGAACAATAGAGCGTCGTCGACCTGCGCGGCCGCACTCGCCTCCCCTGACGGTGCACGGTTGCTCCGTGTCGATGATGCGCGCCTGAGTTCGGGAGGCGCTCCCATAACGCGTTTAAACGTATGCTCGTTATGATGTGCGGATAGGTGATAGAAATGAATGCCTTTTGCACTATGGGAAAGCATTATTGAAAAGTCTCCCTTCGAGATATCCTTGCGGCATGATGTCAAAAGCGATCCTTTACAGTCGAATACCCTCACCCTGATTTTTGCCGGCTCCGCTCCGTTGAAAAAAAACGTATTGTTCTTCATGGTAAATGACCCGTCGTTGTCAATCCCCGGATGATTGTCCCGCCGTCCAACGCCGATCGAAGTTCCCGAAAGCGTGAAACTTCCATCCGGGCCGGTTGCGGTCGACCGTTCGGCTTTTCCGAGTCGCACCGTTGCCCCCTCCATGCCGTTTCCGGCGCTGTCTTTCACCATCCCGGATATGTTAAAGGTCTGAGCATGGCATATCGCTGCTGATGCCAGAAGCGTGAAGATGGTCGTCCTCATTCGTTTCATCGGAACCTCCTAATTCGCGTCCCTTACGACACGAACCGCAAAGCCGGTATTCTTGTGGTGGTAGATCCTCTCGAAGTAGCTGTTGTGGCAATCGAGGTAACGGTGCCATGCACTTAACGAATCGTACTCCGTAGAGCTCCACAGATACGAAATTTTTCTCTCGGAAAAAAGGCTGTAGTAACTGCCGCCCCAGTGACGAAGACCGCCCGGAAGGGCTGAAAAACCACTGGCATTGTTTTTACTCAGATCGTTGCCAATGGCCCCGTCAAGCGTCGATGAATCCCAGTCCCACTGAGCCGCCATCGACTTGGCAATCCGGTTACCCGACGTTGTTCCGTCGTAATTATAGTCATGTCTAATCAGGTAATTTTCCAGTGTATCCCAGTCCGCATCGGAGGGTACACGCCAGCCCTTCGGGGCCAGTTTACCGGTGCCGACCGCATACCAGTTGTAAAACACTCCGTATTTCGCCTGGCTCGCGACATCGGCGCCGTAAATACCGTAGGCGGCGGTGGTCAAGCCGTTCAGGTATATATTTAACCATGAGGCACTATCGGGCACATAG
>JAFGHA010000058.1 GCA_016930275.1 Chitinispirillaceae bacterium | reverse complement strand
TTTTTCACTTTATTGTCTCTGCAACACCATATTTTTTAAATCGGTTACAAACTTTCATGTTTCAGATTTGGGATAAGTCCAGTCAATATTAAAGATATCGCTTACTGGGATTCCACAAAGGCCAAATGGGCTGTGGAAGCCGGATCGATTCGGATTTTGATGGGGGGCTCATCTGCGGATGATGCCCTTAAGGTAAGCAAGGAGATTTCCGTCTGCGACAGCAGCGTGGGAATCAACGGTGAAAACCGGGGGACCGGCTATCAGGGTACTTCATTTAAAAACAACCTCGCAGTAGCTTCTGTAAGTGGACGTTCGAGAGGAATTTCACTGAACCTTAAAGTGAATTATTTTTATAATGTCGCAGTATACGATCTGAAGGGCGTGTTGATATGTCAACAAAAAGGGGATGTGAAAACAGCCGGCAATAAGTTGGCTACCGTAAACCTTCAGTTTCAGGGAGCGGGTGTGTACATGGTTAACGTAATGGTCGACGACAGATGTATTTCCGGGAAAGTTTGTGTAAAGTGATGCCGGTCATGACGGGAATGGAATGCCCGGTAAAGTCAAGAAGAGCAGAGTGTGAAAAAACAGCGCTTGCTTACAATTGTTCTTTGTCGTTCGACTACTATACCGGCGGCAGTATCCGTTTTCACGACGTCATGGATCTGATGCATTATCCGAAATCCGCCTTCCGGTTTTACAAAAGCCGGAGTGCCGCCGACAATTACAACGGCTCGCTCCATCCGGTTCTGAAAACAGCCAACCGGTACACCAGTGCATCTCCAGTCAACCGTGACGTCTGCCATAACCGTGAACAGGTGAAACTCTACCATAACGGTGCCAGCGGCCTCACCGGCAACGGACCGGTCGACATCGTCATTTTCGCTTTTGAAGGAAGGGTAATGTACCGTACCGCCGGCAGTAAAGCGGCACGTGATCTGTCCGGGCTCGGCATTTCACCGTTCGATAGCAAGATCGCACAGGTTCGTTCGTCAGTTTCGAATCTTGTCGAATAACATATAATAAACAGCAAAAGGAATTACCATGTTTCCACTTCGTAAGGATCTACACAAAAAACGTTTCGTGCACGTTAGCCGCAGCATGCGGAAGCGGTATCGTCTGCTTGTAATCGTGGCGGGCCTTGCAGCGATGGTTCCGGTTTTCGCCGGAAACGATGTAACGGCGCGACAGAAAGTACACTTCAGTGAACTGTGGAAATTCTATCGTGGCGACGCCAGGGGTGCGGAAGCCGTGTCGTTCGACGATGCCGAATGGGAGACCGTCTGTCTGCCGCACACGGTACGCCTTGAATCGGCGAAAACTCATACCAGTTACGACTATTACCAGGGGTACTGCTGGTATCGCAAATCATTCGTTCCTCCCGAATCGTTCAGAGGCAGAAAGGTCCTGATCGAATTCGAGGCGGCGATGCAGTCCACCGAGGTCTATTTCAACGGGAAAAAGATCGGCGGTTATCTCGGGGGGTATAATCCCTTTCTGTTTGACATAACCGATGCGTTGCAGTTCGGTGTCGAGAACGTCTGCGCGGTCAAACTGGACAATAGAGTAAACGGAAACGTGTCACCGGGCAATCCCGCTCCCGATTTCTTCTACTACGGCGGGTTATACCGGTACGTCAATCTGCACTTGTCCGACCGTTTGCATATCACCAATGCGATATTCGCCGATAAAGTGGCCGGCGGTGGCGTATTCGTGACGACGCCTTCGGTGAGTACCGGTTCGGCCGATGTGCAGATAAAAACCCATATTATCAATGAGTATTCCGATTCCCGGAACGTAACCCTCACGACAACCGTCCTCGATTCGGCGGCTACTGCGACAATCGGCACCGGCAACGAGATTCGATGTACCCTTGCCGCCGGAGACGACACGACGATTACCCAGCGCGTTACGGTAAACGGTCCGAACCTCTGGCATCCCGACCATCCCTATCTGTACCGGATCCGTTCCCGCGTATACGACGGCGAGCGGCCCGCCGACGAGTTGCTCACGAGCTTCGGCATCCGGACGATAGCGTTTTCCCGGTCGGGCGGATGTACCATCAACGGAAAGCGTCTGCTCACCCGCGGCGCCAACCGGCATCAGGACTATGGCGCCATCGGCAACGCGGTTCCCGTTTCGGGACAGTACCGCGATGCGCTGCTCCTGAAGGAGGGAGGATTCAATTTCGTTCGTCTCTCCCACTATCTGCAGCACCCGGCATTTCTCGATGCATGCGACCGGCTCGGCATCGTCGTTCAGGCATCGCTTGTCGGTTGGCAGCACAACGGTTTTTCGAACAGCACGTTCGTCCAGAATTCATTGCGCGACCTGCGAACGATGATCCGATACTATCGCAACCATCCGTCAATAATCATGTGGGAGAGCGTCCATAATGAAAGCAATCCCCCCGAAAGTTTCGCCCGCAGCGCACAGCAGGCCGCTCACGAGGAGTATCCGGGGAACCAGATGTTCACCACCGGCCAGGAGTCCAACAATATCATGGACATCTACCAGGCTGCGGTACAGCAGGGAGGGCGCACCTATTCGACCGGTAAACCGGCGGGGATTTCCGAGTACGCCCATTGGGAAGAGGGAGGGTTTCAAAGCACCAGCAACCGAACCCGGGCCGACGGTGAAGCCGGGTTACTCCAGCAGGCGAAAAACCATGTATCGGGTATGGATCAGAACCATCAGCTGTCGTGGCTTGCCTTTGATGCCGTCTGGGTATTCAACGACTATTTCGGGATGAGCCAGTACGCCCGGTCACTCTGTTCGGGCGGGGTAATCGACCTGTTCCGTATACCGAAATTCTCCTACTACTGTTATCGTGCCCAGCGGGATCCTTCCATCGTTTTTCCGGGGGTGAACTCCGGTCCGGCGGTGTTCATCGCCAGCTACTGGACCGGTTCATCCAGTAAATCCGTTTGGGTGTTCAGTAACTGCGAAAAGGTGGCGCTCTACCTCAACAATACCTTGGTGGAAACCCGTTCTCCCGACAACAAATACGCCACCATCGGCAACCCGACCTTCACCTTCACCCTCCCGTCATTCCAGGCGGGAACCCTGAAAGCCGACGGGCTCATCGGCGGGACCGCGGTGGTATCCCATACGGTACGCACTCCCGAAGCCGCGGCGAAGGTCGCCGTTGCGGTCGATACCGCAGGATTGCGGCTGCTTGCCGACGGAGCGGATCTCGCCATTGTCTACGCGTCGGTTGTCGACGCGAACGGAACGGTACTGCCCGGTGCGACCAACCGGGTGACTTTTTCCGTGGCGGGTCCCGGAAAAATCCTGAGCGGGGACGGCAATCCTGTTGCCGCCGAAGGAGGTATCGCCGCGGTCTATGTTCAGACGAAGTATGCCGAACCCGGCCTTATAACCGTTACCGCATCGGCCGAGGGGCTCACTGCGGGAAACGCGACCGTGCAGTCGGTACCGATGTCCGAGCCGACCACCGGTACCGTCACACCACATTCAATGCCTCCCGTACGACAGCGAAGCAGCATGCGTATAAACGGATCATCGCTGACAATCGGGATGCCGCATGCCGCCACCGGTTCCTCACCGTACCGTTTTTCTCTGTACGATCAGCTCGGGCGGCTGGTACGATGCTGGAATGTTTCACCCGGTAAGGGAAACATTGATGTGCGAAACGTTCCGTGCGGTATCTACTGCGGCAGGCTTATCGCGGGCAATGACGGGAGTGTGATGAAGAGTGGTGTTATTGTGAAGTATTGATCTGTTTCTGTTTATAGTTGACAATTGCGTCAAGCCTCTCCCCCGTTTACGGGAGAGAAGAAATGATTTTTACCGTACAATCGTTCTCATTTTCAGATTTCTTAACCTGATCATCCGTACCCCTCTCCAGCAAGCAGAACCCGTTTCCGGGCGGTATACTATCTCACCACTATTCGTGAAACCAAAGCCTGAAGTCCGGATTTAGCGGTAAGTACATACATCCCCCTTACGGACAAGCCGGAATCCCACACTACCGTAACAGGCGAACGGCCGGTCTTTTCGTTAAATAGAGTTTTTACCAACCGTCCTTTAACATCAAATAACTGCAGCAGCAGTTTTTCACCTTCCGGGGCGCGACAGCAAAAATGCATCAATGACGATGTCCCCGTCGAATACGATCGCATTTCAATGCCTGAAGATGCAAAAACAGCTCCCATCGATTTCCGGGCAACACCCACCCTGTAATCCTTCGGCAGCGAGATTACCGTTGCCGATGCGCCAGTCAATCCACCCGAAGCTGCGGTTGCCGTAATCGTACCCGGATCGCCATACTTCGATCTGATCAGGAAGCCGAAGCATCCGCATTGGTGGCTGGCCGCCTGATGCAAGACGGTAAGGGGATTGTCGCCGATGAGGATACCGGGACCCGAGAGACTGACGTCTATAGTTCCCGTCGCATAGGGGCATACCGTTCCATTAACATCGACAATGGAAATAAGCAACCGGCACATATCGCCGCCATTTGCGATGATCGAATCCGGTTCGATCTCCATGACAAGTTTTTGCGGTGTTCCCGGCTCTCTGACAATATGAGTGGCCTGAACAACACCGCCGATCAGACCTTCGGCCCGCAGCCGGTCACTATAATGGTCTGGAAGAGTGAAGATGAAAGGCGGGTGAAGCAGTGTACTTCCAGGTTTGGAGTTTTGCGTGCTGACCGGCCTCCAGTCGCTCCCGTTCCAGGTGGAAAGACGCACCAGTTCACAGTTACTGTACACCCTGATACTCAGGGGAGAATTTTTCTGCCAGAAATTGGCGATATGTACCATCGGTTCGGCGGCGTCTTTTTGCGATTGATAAAACCAGTAAACAAATTTTGGAATTCTCATTAAGTCACATACTCCGTGAAACATGATGTTCGAACCGGTGTTCCAGCTGTTGGCACTGTTGTAATCAAAAGCACACCAGCCCAGGCTGCCTGCCACCCATTTCCTGCTCATTGCCTGTTCGTTCATGAATTCATGCTTTCCGGCATGTTCGAGAAGCCGCTGTTCGGAGGTGTCGCGTTTGGTCGGAAAGGTATGCCCTGTATGTTCGCTGTTGAGGAAACCGTTCGTCCGGGTATCCGGATTTTCATCCGGCAGGTTCTCGAATATGTTCATGGAATAGACATCATAGACATTATTGTTGGTAAAGTAATTGCGTGACATGGTGGTCGGACGGGTGGGATCGAGTTCATGCAGCAGGGCATTGGCTTCGGCATCCCAAGCCGCGTTCTGTTGCGGCTCGTTGAGTGTACCCCAGCAGATCACGCTCGGACGGTTGCGGTCGCGGCGCACCATTTCCCGCATCGATTCCCTTGCACGGGTATCCCATACATTGGAAAAAGGGGGCGTTTGCCCGTTGTTGCTCCCGCCGGGCGCCTCTTCGTACACCAGGAGGCCCAGTGAATCGCACGCATCCAGAAAGGAGGGATCCTGCGGATAATGGGAGAGCCGGAGCATGTTACAGCCCATGTTTTTTAGAAATATCGCATCGAACAGTTGCAGGTTATTGGGAGCCGCATGGCCGACGAACGGCCACATCTCATGACGATTGACGCCGAACAGCTTGAGCGGTTTGCCGTTGATGAAAAAACCGTCGTTCACGTCCCACCGCAGGGTGCGGATTCCGATGTGTTCCTCATGATCGTCAAGCAAGGTCGTGCCGCCGCTCAGCACTTCGGTACGCATGGTATAACGATAGGGTTGTGCCGGTTCCCACAACGAGGGATTCACCACGGTTATCGAACCCTGATACGGTACCGTAACACCGGTATTCACTGTCTGAGTTTTTTGCGCCGTACCGACGGAGACGTTTGACGCATCGAGAATCGACCACCGTACCGTAAAATCGCCGGAAGCGTTGCCGTCGTTTTTTATCCATGTTTTCAGGGAAACTCCCGCGGAGGCTGTTGAAACATTCGAGTAGGTGACGAATGTACCACCGCCTGCGTCCTTCGCGAATACCGGGTCGGGCAGGTGCACCTTGTCGGTAATAGTGAGATAGGCGTCACGGTACAATCCACCGTTGATGATGAAATCGAGCGGACCGCCCGTTCCGGGAATATCGGTTTGCGCCGTGTTATCGACGAACACGGTTATGACGTTGTCGGCCGTTCCGATGGTTACCAGTTCGGTAAGGTCGATCACGATGGGGGTCCATCCGTAATAATGGGTTGAAACCTGCGTTCCATTCACATACACCCGTGCGGTACTGCTCGCACCTTCGAGAGTGAGGTAGATCTTTTTTCCGGCGTATTCGGGGGCAATTATCAGGTGTTTACGGTAGGTTCCGACTCCATGATAAAATGAATTCCCGGGATTATACGTCAGGTATTCAAAGGTATGCGGTAGGTGAACCGTACTCCAGCCGCTCGCGTTATCGTTAAAGGAAACATCCGTTGCTCCGGAGGAATTGCCTTTGTAGAATTTCCAGTTGTCATTAATGGAAAGTACGGAGCGCGCGGTGAGAATCGGATACACCGGAAAGGCACTCATGAGGAGCAACGCCCAGAAGACGACTACCTGCATTTCTTCCAACGGTTTAGAACGGAATAGTTTCATAGTACCTCTATCTTAGTAGAATGGATACCTTAGTTAACACTTAATTATTGACACATGGAGAACGACTGTGGCACATCAATTATTACAAAATAGTACTCTGCGCTTGACTCCCTGTGCTGCAATAACGGCAGTGACAACCAGACCGTGTCGCCGCAGGTCACAAACAAGAGTGTTTTCGGACAGGCACTACCTTTGAGTGTATATAGGGCGACCGTAAAACCACACTTCATATCTCCGGCTGTTCTAAGCACGTTTTCTTTAACGAATATGGGAATATTATTACTGATTATTTCTCATTTTCCGGGCATTTTCTAACAGTTATGATGACAATTAAAGGCAATTCGATTTCACTTCAAACAAATTCTGCCTGTGAATTGCCTGCCATTGACCCGTCCGGTTACGACGTATATACCCATTCCATACATATGTGAATTAATTGTCATTAATTTATTTTCTTTTGATTTTGCAATCCCACTCTGCTGATGAATCCGCATACCCTTCAAGTTATATACAGCGATATCATAAGTATCATTCAGTTTAAGTTTTAGAGAAATTCCACTTGCATGTCGACTTACAATGGGTAACGCAAGGACATGCCCGGGTGAAGTGCTCTGATTGCTCGCACCCTGATTTTCCCTGTTAACTTCCACACTGCCGCCACAGACGGAAATCTCTTTGCTTACCTTAAGAGCATCATCTGCAGATGAGCCACCCATCAGAATCTGAATCGATCCGGCTTCCACAACCCACCTGGCTTGTGTGGAATCCCAGTAAGCGATATCCTTTAAATCAAGTGGTATGGTAACGTTTCTGGTTTCTCCCGACGTGATAAGCTTTGTACGCTTAAACCCGCACAACTGTTTGACCGGACGAGATATTTTTGATCCCGAATACTTTACGTACATCTGCACAACTTCCTCACCGGCCCTGTTGCCGGTATTGGTAATATCCACACTTACATTCAATGTCCCCTGGCAGAAGTTATCGGTGCTTGTCGTAAAATTATCATAAGAAAATGTTGTGTAGCTCAACCCGTGTCCAAAGTGATACAACGGTACTGTTTTGTAGTACATATAAGTCCTGCCGTTACGGATATTATATTCCATCATATCCGGCAGTTCGGAGATGGATACAGGCCAGGTCATGTTGAGCCTGCCGGCAGGATTATAATCACCAAATAGTACATCGGCAAGGGCACTTCCGGTTTCCTGACTTGAGTGTGTCATGTGCAGTATCGCCGGAAGAGTATCATTTTGCCATTTGATTGTATAAGGAAAGTTACAGATAAGGACCAGAATAGTTTTAGTGTTGGCACGATACACCTGTCTTATCAAACTGTCCTGATCGGCCTCCAGATTGAGCTTTTTTCTATCGATTCCCTCTTTACCGTTACTGGCCTGATTGCAGACATCCCATCCGGCAGCACAGGTAGGATGGTTACCCGCAAACACGATTGCAACATCGGAAGAACGGGCAGCATTTACTGCTGCACTGTTGTTATTATTTGCAGCATACCGGATGGTAATACCACTCCCTGCTTTATCGCTGATTCCCTTACGCGACGAAATTTTATACGGAGGATACCCCCCATACCAGTCCCTTACAACAGAATCGGCCATATTGCCGATAATAGCTATCGATTTTATACTGTTTTTATCAAGTGGAAGCACACCGTCGGTATTTTTTAAAAGTACTATTGATTTTTGAGTTACAAGCCTGGCCAGGGCCTTTGCAGAGTCACTGGTCCACGGGGTACCGGTTATATTCCTGAATGGATTTTTTTCCGGAGGATCAAGATCCCCCAGGCGTATCCGTACACGCATGGTGTTTCGTATAGGTGCGTCGATATCCTTGACAGTAATTAATCCCTGCTTGAAAGCATCTTCAAGTGCATTTCCCAATTTAGGATCGTCGAAGGAACCGATTGTTGCATTTTTAATCGCAGCCGCAGCCTTTTGAGCCATAGTGGAGTATCCGGGTGACATTTCCAGATCATAATTATCTGAGCACACGGCGCCATCCCATTTCCATATTTCCCTCGTAATACGCTTTAATTCGGTATTGTAAATACAATGTACACCATTGACGGC
Organism: Chitinispirillaceae bacterium; assembly: GCA_016930275.1. GTDB lineage: Bacteria > Fibrobacterota > Chitinivibrionia > Chitinivibrionales > Chitinispirillaceae > JAFGNB01. The sequence continues at coordinate 298 of JAFGHA010000058.1, read as the reverse complement.
ATTGTATGCGGTCATATAAGCCTGTGCTTCGCCTTCCAACAAAGCTGATTCGAAGGGCCTGGCGTAGTATTCATGCATAAGGCGCCGGTCAAAATTGGATGATGAGCTCATCCGGTTCGCCTCGTTACCGTACCCAACGAAATGTTTCAACTCTGAAGCAACCATAAAATAGCCAGGGGTGTTTCCTCGTAGACCTTTGATTAAAGATACTGCCAGTTTTCCGGCATGGAAGGGATCTTCTCCATACGCTTCTTCAGACCGTCCCCACCGTGGATCCCGGATAAGATCACAAACTGGA
>JAFGHA010000057.1 GCA_016930275.1 Chitinispirillaceae bacterium | reverse complement strand
GCGGAAGGGGGGACTTGAACCCCCACAGGCTTGCACCCACTAGCTCCTGAAACTAGCGTGTCTACCATTCCACCACTTCCGCAAATCTGTAATGGTCAAATATACATCCCTGTATCTTTTACGAAAAGGGTTTATTTAGTGTCTGTCCGGAAACTATCCTTTGCTTCGAGACGCAATGACGACGGATCAACCCGTCCGCAACAAGTCGCAGATAACGGGTGTTTTCGGACAGACATGATTTAGAGAAAAGGGGGATGATATTGGGTAAATTTCCGAATATAAGCATTTTCCGAGATTCATCCTAATCCAGGATCGTCGATTTCGGAAAACTGTCAGGCAGGCTTTTAAAGTAAAGAAAGGCGGTTATCGGTTAAAAACCATTTTCCCGCAATCTGTTTACCAGTGTCTCCGGTGCCGATGTGTCTACTTCAGCAGAAAGTTGCTTGATAATCCATGCGATACATGCAAACCCGACACTCCAGAACAGAAACCGGATGAGATGTGCCATTCCGTCCTCCTTTGAAACAGAACCTACAACAGTATCATTTCCGGTTGAGGAACCTGTCGATACCTTTTGCAGAAAGCTTATCACATTTAACCGCTCAAGTCAACTGTTTTCATAAACGACCTTACCATTGTACACGATCGGTTTAACGTGCCTGAAAAAGGTCACGTTTACCTTGCATTACCTCCTGTTGGAGCGTACAATTAGAAAGATTTGAAAACCTGCTGTTCCCCGTCGGTAATTATCAGTACAGCAGGCAATCCATCTTCATGGCGACTCTATCCGACGAGTAGCCAAAGAATCAGTCTATGACACCAATAAAAAAAGCAGTTAAAGCTGGGCAGCATCTATTCCGGGAAAATGATCGTTCCCGTGAACTGTATATCATTCAGTCGGGAAAAATACGGATTTATCGTACGGCCGGCGGTAAAGAAATTGAACTTACCACACTCGAAAAAGGATCGGTATTCGGAGAGATGGCACTGATAGACGGCAAGCCGCGCAGTGCATCGGCACGTGCCGTAGATGACTGTTCCGTTATTATTATCGATGCCGAGACCTTTCATGAAAAAATACGTGGAGTTCCTCCATGGTTCATGTCGATTATCCGGATGACCAGTCATAAGATCCGTCAGGCCAACCGCCGCCTCCAGAATATATCGGGAGAGCATCAGGGAGCTCATATCACCATGACCCTGTATCTCTTCTTTGAACGGTTTGACAAACCCGGCAACGGCCTTGTCATTCAATCGACGCAACATCAGCTGATTCAGCTTCTCGGTGTCACCTATCAGACGGTAACGCGCACCTTCGACTTTCTGCATATCAACAAATTCGTCGAAATCAGGGACGACCTGATCCGCCCGCTGGATCAGAAACGTCTCGGGCTCTACTGCGAATTTCTCCGTCTTCTCATCAGAAAACAGCTCGAAGGACTCGAATTGCCATCGAGTAAAGTCAGTGCACTCGCTGAAGTTCTGATAAAAAAATACCCGCAGATCATCAAGCAGGATTCATCGTCAACAAGCGTCGAGGGAGATTATTTCTATCATCTCCTCGAATCAAACGAACTCAACGAAGATCATGCCGACGTTATCGAGATTCTTTCCGGTCTCGGCCTCTGTATCGTACAGCGCAATCCGCGAGGCGGCAGTCAACGACCGATGTCCGATGTCACCATCCGCCTCAACCATAACGGATGGAAACGTATGTACCTTCTGAACATGTTCAACAGCCTCACTCCGGGATGCTGAAAATGAGCCTGCGACTGATCCAGATCATCATTGTAGTATGCACCGCCGTTCTGGCGGAAACCGACGTGGGAGGTATTCTCACCCGGGATACCCGCTGGAACGCCGACGGTAACCCTTACCGGTTGTCGGAAGATCTTGTAGTCGAGCGCTATGTCCGACTGACCATTGCTCCAGGCTGCAGAATCATCGTCAGTTCCTCCCGGCCGGTCGACACCACAATAACACAGTACGATAAAATGGACATGAAATACACCTCCATCAAGGTGTACGGAACCCTTATCTGCGTAGGCAACTGGAATAAACGAACCGTCTTCTCACCCGATACGGCTGATGTGGCGCTTCCCGCCTGGTACGGTATACTCCTCGACGGTGCAGATGATCAGTTCACTGAAATCGGCCACACGGATATTACCGGTGCGTACAACGCCGTTACGATCAGAAGATGTTCTCCCCTCATCCATCATACCGCACTGGAACGAAATCATACGGGGATTTTCTGCATGGAACACGGATCCGTCCGCGTGTACAACTGTTTCATCGGTTACAATACCGCCGCCGGAATCCGGTTCGATGGGAGTAATCCGGTAGTGCGCAATTCGATAATTGTTTTCAACCGCAACAACGGCGTCTGGTGCGACAGCCGTTCGAAGATCGACTTCGCCTACAACTGCATTTTCGGAAACGGGGATGGCGACCTTCTCGATTGTGACCCGGAAATCGGGCTGCCGGCGAAAAAAAACAAAAACGGCGATTCGATTGACATTTTCAACAACCTTCGTCAGAATCCCGTATTCACCGGTTCCCCGGCAGATTCGACCTCACGCCTGAACGATCTATCCGTCCCCACCGACGAAGTGCGGATAAAAAACCGTGCAATCGCGGCCATTATCCATGAAGGAGCTGAGGATACCGCGAAGTCTCCCCCGTCGCCACCACCGGTGCAGCGGTATGAACTCTCCGGATACTCTCCCTGTCGCGATGCGGGAGATCCTTCATCCAAACTCAAGGACACCGACGGTTCCCGGAACGATATGGGCATCTACGGCGGACCGGCGTTTATCGACCGGAAATAACATTTTCACCTCCGGTTTCACCCTTGTATCCTACCTGTTTTTATGTAACCTTGCATAAGCGTCGCTGTAGGCGAATGTTCCCTGTATACTTTTTAGAGTGAAGCCCGTCGGACGCAGTTTTTCTCCGAGAAAACTGTCGTAAACAACGAGCCAAAGCGTGAAGTTCCGCAAACTGACGTCTAGTGAGGGAAGCAGGGTGACCGAAGGTCCGAGAAAGCTGTTATCGAGCAGCATCAGGCTGTCGGAAGCCGGATCGGCATCAATACCGGTATTCTCAAAAAACCACTCGTAGGAATATTCCTCGATACGCCGCTGAAGCGCCGGATCGGTGAGACTGACAGCGCTGTCACGTGAAGCGACCGCACTGTCGGCGACAAAAAAATAGTTGAAACCGGGCTCTATGAGAATTGTATCCGATTCCGGAAACAGTCTGAACACCGTATCGACAATGCTTTTGTCAATCAATGGATCAAAAACGACCTGTTCCTTTGTCACCCGGTAACACCGGATCCATTCGATCACGGGATTCCTGTTGACGGAAATATCCGGAATCACCCGGTGCAGCCGTGTATTGTACCGGACGGCGAACGTCGATTCCACCAGATAGGTTCCGTTGACACGGGCGAACAGTTTCATATTGACGGTAAACGCCTGCAGCAGTACGGGAAGCATCGAAACGACGCTGTCGGGCAGCGCACCGTCGGGAAGAGCAGTAACGGAGACCGTGTCATTTCCACCGCTGAACAGTTCGACGAAATCGATAAGCGCCGAGGGCGACATGGTGCGCACCGCTTCGGGCAGGAGCGAATCGGCAACGCCCGCGGGCAGCAGATCGGCGATGGTCTGATTGTCGGGAAACTGGTCGCGGATGATATCCGCCGGGAGTACAAAGCGGAATTCCACGGAATCCGTACTTGCCCGGTCTTCACTGAAATACTTCTCGTAGGAGCCCGGTACAAGGTATTCGTCAAGTGAAACCGTATCGGCGAAGGTATCCCTTCCGAACTGATTGATAATCAGGGAAGTCGCCACCGTCCATACTATGGACCGCACGCTCTCCCCCGCAAAGTACGCGGTACACGTCACGGTATCACCGGGAGCCCCTTCCGCGTACCCGTGGTTGTCGTATACGAATGCGAGCGGGCGCACCCGGTTCTCCTCGACGCGATCGTACCGGGTGGAAAAATCGATACCGCATCCGAAATAGAGTACCGGAAGCATGAGAATCAAAAATCGCCTACGTTTCATAGCAGCTCCTAAAACTCCGCCCGTAATCCAAGTGACGGTATGAAAGGCGTTGAGACGGAGGTTTCTTCAGTAAAGTCGTAATTGTACACGGTGAACTCGGGACTTTTATAGAGAAATACCAGAACGTTCTGCAGATCGAGATACAGTGAAAACATCCACCGGTCGTAGATGAACTTCTTGTCTATTCTGAAATCCAGCTGGAAAAACGGGTCGTTCCGTGCCGAATTTTCGGGTCCGTACAGTGGACGATAGAAGCGGTTGGTGACATCGAATATTCTTCCGGTGACCGGAGTACGCGGATTTCCCGATACGTAACGAAGGCGGAGTCCGGTTTCCCACTGCCGGGGCAGACGCAGACTTCCTACCAGTTGCAGATTGTGGGTCTGATCCCGGTTGTAGAGGACGTATTTTCCTTCGGTCCGGCTGTACCGTTCGCTTCGTGCGAGTGTATAGGCGATCCAGCCGAAAAACCGTTCGCTGTTGTCATGGCGCAGCAGCAGCTCGAGACCGTACATCCGGCCCTTACCGTCGGGAAGCAGACGTGGGCCGTCGGGATTGACGAGCAGATCGGCGGTGGTGGCGAATTCGGGTATCCCCCACTGCTGATTATGGTACAGCTGGATATCGGCGAAAATAAGATCGGTAAACCGTCGTTCATACCCTGCCACGATGTGCCGGGCTCTGGTTGCGGGAAGGTACGGATTGCCGACGGCATCGTTTGTCGCGAACCCCTGCGGTTGCGGCGTCTGGTTATAGGTGCCGACCGAGGCTTTGAACGTCTGCCGCTCGTCGGCCTCGAAACGGGCAGAAAGCCGCAATGAAGGTTCTCCTGAAAATCCACGGCGATACCGGTCGGAGCGGTAATCGTAGAATTCCGGCACCACCGATCCACGGTAGTCAAGTTCATAATAATAATCGTAGCGTATTCCGGGAATAAAAAGCAGACGTTCCACCGGACGGAATTCCGCATCCGCCCACGGACCGACGAGCCCGAAATCGGCAACGAGATCCGTTTTCTGAAAGGTATTGTCGGGATTGGGAAACACCGCCCGTTGGGTAAGTCGCTGCCCCCAGAGGTCGAAACCGGCGTTCAGGGTGAGTCGCTCATTGACACGGTACGAAAGTTCGTCCCGGACGGTTCCTTCCCACGTAAAAAGGGAAAAACGGGCGAACCCGAAAATCGATCCGTATCCTTCACCATACACCGCCGAGGTGCGTAAGGAATTCTTCCAGCCCGATGAAGCCGTGAAATCCCATCCGCCGATTCCCATGACGAACTCACGCATCTGCCGCACCCGATCGGCGAGAGAATCGACTTCGGCGCTCCCTCTGCTCAGAAACGGAACGATCAGCTCGAGTGAATCCTTCGATCCGAACAGTGTGAAGAAAATATGGTGTTCCGGAACGCGAGTGATATCGGTACGGACGATGTAGTCGTAATAAAAGGGGGCAACCGTTACCGGAAGTTGTATGAGCGATAACTTTTCGGTGGCGATACCGAGCAGATCACCCACATAGCTTCTACGGGCCGACGCGAGCACCGATACATGTTTTCCGACCGGTCCCTCCGCGAATGCGGTCGCATCGAGAAGGCTGACATCGGCGAATCCGTGCGGGCCCGTTTTTTTTGCCGCTCTGCCTTCCAGATTGACGATGCCGGCGATTGCACCGCCGTATCTCGAGGAAAATCCACCGGGATAGAAATCAATGGTCGAAAGAGCCTCGCTGTTATAGGTCGATTTTACCCCGCCGAAGTGATAGAGCTGAGGAATCTGAATTCCGTCAAGATAGAATTTTGAATCCCAGGACGGTGCTCCTCTGACCACCACCGCCCCGCCGCCGAACGAGGGACGCGCTACTCCCGGCAGCGCCTGCACTACTTTCACCGCGTCACCCCCGAAACCGGGGATCTTCCGTATCTCTCCCACCGATAACGTTCTTCGGGCGACTTCACGGGTCTCCTCCTTCCCGTAAACGACAATCTCGTACTCCGAATAACTCACCCGTTGCAGCCGGTACGTCACTTCGAGAAGTTCTCCGCTGCGGATTTCCTCATCTGAACTGAACGGTTCGTATCCGACCGCGGCTATGACGACTCTGCACCTTCCGGCCGGTAGTGACCTGAACCGGAACCATCCGACGGAATCGGCAGCGGTAATGATACTTGCACCTTCCGCCCGCTGTCCGGGAAATGAGCCTATTTTCTCCATATACGCCGGGAACGGAACCGGCAGCAGTGAATCGGCGACCGAATCGGCATAGATTACCGCGATCTCGACACCTCCCACCGGTTCACGCGTGCCACGCTCCACCACCGTTCCGGTGAAATTGATCACCTCTTGTATGGAATCGAGCACCGCATCCAGGGTGATGCGGTATTCATAGGTAATGAGCACGGGGACCGGTTGCCCTCCCGCTTCGGCCGGCTCGAATATGAATTGACGCGCAGCATCCGCCACGTTCCGGTCAAGCATACTGTCCAGACCACGTACAATACCGACACTGTCAACCGTCCCGTTTTCATTTACAAGAATATCAAGCAGCACCGAGCCGGTGATTCCCAGTTTCGCATACTCCGGTGGATATTCTGCGGAAATAAATTTTTTAAGTACCGGTTCTTTCTCAAGCAGCGGGAGTGTGGTATCGGCGGCAGCCGTATCGAAGCTTTCCGCAGCACTGACAGTGGAGGAATCGACCGTACCCTCGCTGACGATTTCGATGGTTACCGTCTCCTCACTCGAATCCGACTGACCGGACCCCGACCATGCGATCGTCAGAATCATTGCCGTTGCTATCGCAATTTTCGTACAATATCCATCCCGGAGATAAAGAAGGCGATTTGATTGAGGGTATAACATTTTTATGATTCTCTCAATTCCGATTCGGTTCACCTCAAAATAACATTTTTCAAAACATACAACTGAAACAACACTGTATTTCAAGACACTTCATTTCGGGAAATGTCGGATACTTACAACTTCTATTGCAAATGCCGTGCAAATCGGCCCATTGTGTATCGGATGTAGCTTAACGTCAGACAATTTCCCGAAGTTGACGGCAGATTCTATGACATCGCCTCATCCGTGCCCCCACCCCTGCCCGGTTCGAGTTACCTCACCGCAGGCCTCCCCCGGTTACGGGAGAGGGGAATTGAAAGTCAAACAGCTCTGAAATCTGAAAAAACGAGTACGATTGAAACGGATCCAGAGTGAAAATCAGTTTTCCTCTCGCGTAACCGGGGGAGCGCTGCACTGATTCTCCCGCCAGGCAGGACGGGATCGAAGCAGAATGCCTGGGCAGGGGTTGTAGTAAAGGTAAAAATGGAAAATATCTATATTCTGCCACCAATTACGGGACAACAGCTGAAATCAAAAAAAGCCCGCAATCAAACGATTGCAGGCTTCTTGCATCTTGAAGGAGTGACGTCATTAATGATTTACAGTATGGAAACCACCTCTTGCGAAGTGTTTTCAACACCGTTGAATTTCACGATATACGTACCGGCCGGAATATTCAACCTGATCGTCCGGACAGCACTCTCAAGAAACGCTTCCCGTGAGATCGTTCTGACAAGAATCTGTCGGCCCTGCAGGTCGAGCAGTTTGACGTTCCCCTCCGACGGCACGGTGAATGAAAGCAGGTTTTCCGTAACCGAGAAACGGACGCTCAATCCGGTGATACTACCGTTCCTTGTAACCTGAGCTCCCGGCATCCCGGGGTCCAGCACTCCGACGTCTCCCCACTGTCCGTCTTCAATGAATTGCTGAATGTTTTTCGCTTCAATCGCTTCTTCGGTTTCACGGCGTTTGAGACGTTCCAGATACTTGGGAATATCCTCTTCCCGCATATCATCGGTATACGTCCCCGAGTGCGGTCCCGAAAGATCGATCCAGGCACACAGTTTTCCCATCTCCTCTTCCGACAGGCTCACGCTCTTGTGGCCGCCTTTCAGTGTCGTGATGACCTTGCTGCGTGCGGAGCCGACTGAACGCGGGCGCAGACCTTCAGCCCCGCCGAAAATCGCGTTGCAGCTGATCTTGTCGAAGAGGCCGATATACGATTTGTTCCAGAACCGGTAGGCCGGTTTATCATCGGGATCGCTCAGGTCTCCTGACCATACCTTCGTATCGACCAGCGGCATCGCGTGTGAATTATCGTGACATCCGCTTTTAACACAGTTCTTGGTGAGAACCGGCTGCACCACTTCCGGGTAATAGAAAGATCCCTTTTTCCCGGAAAGATCGAAAAACGGTTCCAGCGATTTGGCAACCAGGTTCGCAGGATTGACTCCCGACGGAGGTGCCGCGTTCTTGTTTTCATGACATCCGTAGCAGTCGAACCGTTCACCCGGCTGAAGCGTCATCCAGCTCCGCATGGTCTGAACACAGGTACCATCGTCGGCGATAAGCTGCAGAAAGAGAGGGATCCGCGGAGGCACCTTGAATGCCGCACTACCGTCATCCGCGACCGGAGCTTCACCGACAATCCATTTCGCTTCCCATGAACAGCCGAATCTTCCGACAGGAGTCATCTGATATGACTGTGAACCGGTATTGCCGAAAGCCGGGTCGGTACGATATTCCATCGCGCAGACACGTACCTTTTTAATCCCGCTTGTCACCCCGGTAATGCCTGCACCATAGTAAACATTCGCGACAGCGACTTCCGCATAGTCTTTGGTATAATCCGCCTGTAATGCGGGAACTATGGGAATATCGCGCGGTGCGAGCGAAACCGGTTGACTGACCGATTGCGTTCCACCGGTAGCGACGAGTTCCCGCTCACCTTTGATGTTCATGAGAAAAATCTGAAACCTGCTTTTCCGTGTTATCCTGTACGAAATAAGAAACCACTCCTCATCGAGCGGATAAGGATTCTGAAAAAGTTTGTCCTCGTCAGGAACGCCGTTCATATCGTAAACGCTCCCCGTACCGTTTGCACGCTCCGGCGCAATCAGTTTCACACCGCTTGAACCGTTACGGACTTTCGAGGCATCGACAAGAACAAGATCGCCGGCATACGGGCCCATATGTCCCCCGATAATCGCCAATGCCTTCATCTCGTTGCCGGTTCCGGGAATCTGATGTGCCTGACTGAAGGTTGCCGGCCATGAAGTCTGGTTTCCGAAGAATTCGTTCTGCCGGGTGCCATCCTGGTTCATCGTGAAAATACCGAAAACATTGGCGACATTCCGGTCGTTGTATTCCCAGCGTGAATACATCACCTGACCGTTTTCCATCATCGTGGGATAAAAGGTGCTTACCTGATCGTATCCGATACGACGGAGATATTTTCCATCCTTGTTAATGATATAAAGATTACTGACGAGGTTGATGTTGCAGTCCACATGTCCGAAACAGCGGGAAGACTGGAAAATGATATCGCCCCGGGGAGTGACACACGGCTCCATATCCGAAACCTTCAGACTGGTACTCGGATCGTCCGTCAGTTGACGGGTTTCTTTGGTCTCGAGATTGATATCACAGATGTGATACCCGTTATTGTCTTTGGAGTGTGCATATACGATCGTTTTCCCGTCGTACGACGGGCACGGATCTCTCAAAACGCCCTTGCTGTCGGTAATAATGTCGGTGGGTTGCGGATAATAATCGTCAAATTCCAGAAGATGAATCGCCGTTCCCCCCTTGTTTCCATTATTATAGTCACTGCTTTTGCTCATCCCCCCCATACCCCAGTCACCGAGTCCGCGGGAGCCGTCTGAATTGAGGTCTTCGGTATACCCGATAATCACACCACCGATATCGTGATGACGGGCATAGATGAGCTTTTTGAGATACCTGGCATACGGTTGCATACGACTTACCCGTCGCCAGTGGGCCGCACTGAGGTAACCGGCTTTACCGGTCCCGGTTATTTTTGCGGCATAGGCGGAACTCAGGGAATTTTTGATTTTGGTTATGTTCCCGTCGTAATTGGTACCGTCCTGCGCTTCCCAATCGGCAACATACTGCTCCGGTATCGTACCGGGTTGCGTTTCGTCGATGGTAACCGTCTGTGCACCGGGAAACATGAACATCCCTGAAATAAGAATTGTCACGACCATCATTGTATCAGGCCGGAGCTGCTTAAAGAAACCACTTCGAGGATCCATGGCGTACTCCTATGAAGGGGGGTGTTTGTTAAGCGATTAATCCTTGCATCTATTGACAGATCACTTTTTCAACGCCGGGTAAGAAAGGAATACCGTTAACTGATGAAATTCGTTAACTGCTAATATATAAAAGTTCAATTTATTTGCTTTTTTTAAATCATTGAACCTCCCCCAAATTAGAGTAGAACAGCTAAACCAGCCTCTTGTTCAACACGTTATTTTATTATTTTTCAATAACTTATTCATGTTCTACAGTTTTCTTGTTCCACACTATTTTACAAACCCGAAATAATGAACTCCGAAAGAGCGTTCTTTTCGCTTTACAAATATCCAACGGGAACAGAGAAACGGCAAGCGTTCGTCAGCCGATGCGGCACTTTACTCTGGAAACAGCGGTCGCGGTGAAAACCGAAGGTGAAAAAAGGGTACCGATCAGTTCGGAAGGTTTGCAGCTGATCGAGGCGTTCATCGCCAGCAACGCGGTGAAACAGGGTGTTTCCTCTTCCGAGAGTCGGGCTTCGAGAATACCGGAACGTATATCTTTCTCGGTGGTTTTTCCTTTTTTCTCCACACTGATGACGCATTCCTTTCGCGAAAGAAGTGTCGTCAACCGATCGGAAAGCTCGTTCCGCGACACCGTTGAGGGTAGACGGAATGAATACAGTCCGGCGGTAATAGAGCTGTTGAGGGAAGCTGTTCCGACGGGAATTTCCTCGAAGCGATCAACCGTAAGATTCTCCGGAAGCCAGAAGTTCATTTTACACGGATCATTACCGAGCCGGCTGCTGGTCACCATGTCAAACGCCTCTTCCAGACCGGCGACGCCGAACGGCAGCGGAGGACCGAATGCAATCCGCGGGTGTGGATTGAATCCCTGCGTATAGGCAAGCGGCAGCCCGGCCATCAGACAGGCGCGATGAATAACCGCGACCATGTCCAGATGACCGAGAAAACGCATCAAACCGGCTTTCCGATAGTAGAACCGATAAAGGAATTTTTCTGATTGCTCCGTTTGTCGATTGGTTACCGGTGGTGCCGTTTCCTGTACAACTGCCGGAGAGGAGGCGAAAACCGGCCGTACATCGGTATCGCAAACACCGCAGGAGGAGCATGCACCGGTCCGGCAGTCGTCGGTCGTTTCGCCACGCTGCGCTTTTTCCCGTTCCCGGAGCAGATATTCAGAGGATACTCCGGGAGTCACTACCGACCAGGGAAGACGCTGATCGCATGCAATCTCTTTCAGATATTTTTCAATGTCAATCGACAGTTCCTCTGCAGCCTCACGCCACTTCCGGAGATCGAAGCACTCATCCCATCCGTCAAACCGTGCCCCCCGTCGCCGGGCATTGAGCACCAGCTCTCCCACGGAACGGTCGCCCCGCGCAAGCAATGTTTCGAGCAGTGTCTGCTCGGGATTGCGGTAACTGACTTTCACGTTCCGGTACGGCCGCAGCTGGTGTTTGATGAAATGGCTTTTCGAAAGCAGTGTCTCGATGGTATCCATCGATTCCCGTTCGAACGGTGTATGCGGTTTCGGAGAAAACGGTGAGATCGAAACATTGATCTGACGCCGCCGTGAAACGGCACGCACCATCTGCGCGATATGTCGAACCATTTCCACGATCGCCTCCACATCCTCTTTCTGCTCCGTCGGCAGCCCGATCATGAAATAGAGCTTGAGTGTCTGAACGTTGCGCCGCATGAGAGTCGCAACTGCTTCGTGGATCGTCTCATCGGTGAAATCTTTATTGATAACCCGGCGGAGACGCTCGCTTCCCGCCTCCGGTGCAATGGTGAACGACGAAGCCGATGATACCCGTTCGAGCAGATCGAGCCCCTCGTCTCCCAGTGCATCGACCCGCGTGGAGGGAAGTGAACATGAAACGGGGTATTGTTCCCTGATTCTCTGCAGAGCAGTGAGAAGAACCGGAAAAGATGAATAATCGGCGGTTGAAAGACTCAGCAGTCCGACCTCGTCCCAGCCGGTTTCGGCGATGCCGTTTTCGATCTGGCCGAAAACCGCCTCGGGCATGCGCTCCCGGACCGGCCGGTAATACATACCCGCACTGCAGAACCGGCAGCCGCGTGTGCATCCCCGCATCACCTCGACGGCAAGTCGGCGGTGAACAACCTCAATAAGCGGGACAACCGGTTTTACCGGGTAGAAGGAATCTTCAAGAAGCGGCACCTTCGCCGCCCTGATCCTACCGTTACGCCCCTGCCGGGGTACCATGAAAACACCGTCGGCGGAAACAGGGTGCAATTCCGGCACGTACGTTCCGGGAAGCGCACCTATCCGTTCCAGCAGGGAAGCCCGTGATTCCTCAGCCTTTTTCGATTCTTCCAGAACTGCGATCACCTGCGGTAGTGCCTCTTCCCCATCTCCGATCACGAATACATCGATGAATGGAGCCAACGGTTCAGGATTGCCGACACACGGTCCTCCTGCGATAACAAGCGGGTCGTCGCCGGTACGGTCAATGCGCAGCGGAGCGATCCCGGCAAGATCGAGCATATTGACTATATTGGTGAAATGAAGTTCATACTGCACCGAAAAACCGATCCAGTCGGCATCGCGTAGCGGGCAAAAATATTCAAGCGAATACAGCGAAATCCCCTCACGCCGCATGATCTCTTCCGCATCCAGCCAGGGATGAAAACAGCGCGAGAGCGCCCAGGAAGGATGCGCATTGACGATGTGGTAGAGGATCTGCAAACCGGTATGCGACATACCGATATCATACAGATCGGGAAAACAGAGTACACCGTGAACGGCAACCTTTGAAAGATCTTTCCGCACCGAATTGATCTCCCCTCCCGCATAGCGCATCGGTTTCTGCACATGAGGAAGAAGTACGGTTTCAATAATCTGCTGCAACTGGCTGCTCATCCGGAAAATCTCATTTCTTTTTTTTCGGTTCGTTCTGATTATTTCGGTTGAAACCTCTACAGGAGGCATAAAAATACATCCCCGACGATGAAAATGAGGGGGTGATTATATTGAACGTCTACAGCCGGATCAATTCCCCTCTCCCCTAAACAGGGGAGGCCTGCGGTGAGGTAACTCGAACCGGGCAAGGGGTGGGGTGCAGATAACTAATAATGGTAAATTTCTTCTGGTCACATCCGCTACTGGGAGCTATTTTTAGACGACTTGCATTTAATAAACAACACATCAGGGAACCATAACCATGCCGATTTTCGAATACCATTGCGGTAAATGCGGAAATAAATTCGAGGAACTGGTGCAGGGAGACCGGAATAGAACAATTCCCTGCCCGCAGTGCGGTTCATCGGATACCGAGAAGCTTATGTCGGCGATAGGCGGCATTTCGATGGGCGGTTCGCAGAGTACGCCATGCGGATCGTCGGGATGTGCAAGCCCCGCGAGCTGCTGCAGCAGTGGCAGCTGCCCGCATGCCGGATGAGACGATCAGGGTAGCCGGTAAATCGTTTTGCTGAAACGTGTCGCACCATGACCGGTCACTGCATAGTATACCCCCGGAGCTACCTTATTCCCCCGGTGATCGGTGTACTTCCACACGGCGTGCCCTCCGGCTGAAACCGGCAGCGAATCCACCCGGCGACCGTCGGCCGTGAAAATGGTCACCACCGTATGTGCATGCGTAAACGGAAACTTAAACCGCACCAGCCGATCCGTAATGACACACTGCAGTTTCCCGGTTCTCGCCCGCGGCGCGGTAATGGCCCCGATGCCGGGCTCCGGCGGAATGTAATCGGGCGGTGACATGTACAGTAAAGCGGGTTCACCGCTCACCAGCATGCTTCGCATGACGATCTCGTTTTCCGTTCCGTCAACATCCTGGACCTGGAACCGGATGGAAGTGCATTTCGAGAGATCGAGTTCCCGTCCGCCGCCGTTGAGCCGCTGTTTGAACTCGCTGACCGGCAGGCGGTACTCCTTCATGGATGTCTCAAGCGTTACCGAATCCTCAAAGTACGTATAATCTCCGATATCGCTGGTGATGAACTGTACCGAGACCTCGAGCGTCGAGGCGGCGCGAGCATTGAACACGAGCGTATCGAGTCCGACAAGTGAAAATGTTCCCTCGCCGGTGGCACACGTCCATTCAAGCGCCGCGTAGGGATTGAATCCGATCTGCTGACTGCCGTCGAGCCGGTAGGCCCAGTACAGTGCCGATTTCCCGCCGTCGTCGCCGATCTCCATCTTCTTTAGCGACGACAACCCGTTCTTTCCATCGTTCCTCTCGGTATAGGAACCCCACGAAAGACCGAAGTACGGACGCAGATCCCCGTCCATGAAGTCGTCGATGATCAACCGGTTGCCGCTTTTGAGGTCACGGGCCCGACCGAGCCATACCACCGTTTTGAAAGGTTCGTCGAGCCCCCGTGCGGTAATGGTGATATCGTAGGCACCCTGCGGCATTGTGGTTCCGGAAGAAGAGGTCCCGCTCCACTGGATGGCGATGATCGAGTCGCTCCCGCTCCACATCTGCGATGCGGAATCCACGGTACGATGCTGCATGGAAACGGTCCATCGGGCGTTTTTTGTGAATCGTGCGGAGATCTCGAGTGGCTGTTTCGTGGCATCGATATCGAAAGGCTCCGCCTTCGGGGTACCTGCGAACGCGACGGCGATTTCCGGATTGGGGTCCTTGAAATCCTCCCATAAATTTGTGAACACCCCTGAAATAAGTGAAGCACCGAACCAGGCCAGAAACTGTTCGAAGTACATCTCGTTGTGCAGTGTATCCTCACCGGCGGCATCGGTTGCCCTCCCCCAGTAATCCGCACCGGGGTCGTAGAACGTCAGAAGCTCTTCACTAAAAGGTTCCGCGCCTGCAGCATCCGCCGCGGCAATAGCCGCAGTGGCCCACATCCCGACCGTCATCTGACTGTGCTCGGAACGCGGCCGCATGACCCCGTTACCCAGTTCGAACGAATCGGTCACGACACTGCCGTCCATCTGGAAGAAATTCGCATTCTTCGCATCCCCGATGAATTTATACGCCTGATCGCAGAATTTCTTCGCCCGGGGTTCGCCGTACCAGAGGTAGTCGGTGGCAAGGCGCCAGAGAACCCGGATCGCGTCTTTATACATGAAATTTCCACCGGCATACGCATTGTACCCGAGTTGCCCCTCAGCAGCGTAGTTGCCGTCGGGCTGCATCCAGTCGGGAACCAGGCCGAGGGAGTATCCCGGCGAAAGGCTCACCGACAGGTAACACTGATCGATCACGGCGTCCCAGTTGTGATCTTCTTCTTCGAATTCATCGAATACCCGGTAGAATGCCGGTGCGAAGTAACCGGGATTGAGAAAGGCTCTGCCACCCCAGTTGGAGCCCGGTCGCAGGTACTTTCCCTCTTCGATCAGCGCTCCCCAGAAACTGTTGATGATCGACTGGGCACGGGTCGCATAATCGGCATCTTTCGGACTGGTGAACGGCTGCCATGTTCCTTTTTTCACCAACGCATCGGCGAAGATGAGCGCCAGCGCGATATCCTGCTCCGCATCACTCGCCGGCCCCTGTCCGATCACTGTTCCGTCGCTGGAAGCCCGCCAGTTGTAGCTCCTGCTGTTGTCGTCCCAGAGATACTGCTCTCCGGCAGCCCATATTTTATTGAAATAGGTCTGATCGTTGCAGTACAACGCAAGCAGCATCCCGTAGCCGACCCCTTCCGACACTGCATCGTGCGGTTCCTCGGATCGCGGACGGTGCACCAGCGGGATCTCGTAGGGATCGACCATTCTCTTTTTTATTCCCTCCCAGGTTTTCACGAGAATGGTGTCGTAATTCTTTGAAACAGAAGGAAGTGTGGAGGGAAACGGCAGAATCTCCGCCGAAGCGTAAAAACAGAAAACAACAATACCGAAGAGGGCTTTGCATGCAGGTCGAATCATTGGAAGTTACTCTCTCAGGGCTGAAATCAGGTTAATACCGCGCATATTTCGGATTTTCCGCAACAGGAGTTCCTTGGGCGGAATTGCGGAGTTCCAAAGACATTTCAAGCAGTTTTAGTGAAAAAAAAGGCTCCGATCGTTCAGATTAAGAGTGAGTGAAATTATCCTGAATTCCGCAGTTGGGTATAAGTGATACGTGCAAGAGCCTGCGGACAGGTTGCATTACAGAAAGCGCAGGCCGGCGCGCTGAAATTGCTCTACACCGCAAGCTGGGCTGCAGGCCCGGGTCCATAAACAACCTCCGGCTCGCAATTTGTTGAACAGGCTCAGCAAATTTGAAGCTGATGCGTTGGCGTTTATGTATGATCTCAGGGTTACCTTTGATAATAACCTTGCGGAACGAGATCTGAGAATGAACAAGGTTAAGCAGAAAATATCCGGCTGTTTCTGTAATATGTCAGGAGCTCATATTTTTACAGGCTACGTGAATATATCGCTAAGGTTCGTAAACATCGTCAAAACACCATCGAGTACTTGCTGAAAGTATTTCAGGAAGACTGCTCCGATCGCCTTGTTATTCATTGTGGCCATATTCCGAAGCCGCGCTTTTCATTACTTACTTGTAATAAAGTTACCACTCATTCCGTTTCGAGTATACTTCAATCCACACCCCGAAAAACTGGAAACGGAATGACATTTGATGATGATCATACTGAAAGGTTGTTCCGCCCTTACAGGGCTTATTACTATT
>JAFGHA010000056.1 GCA_016930275.1 Chitinispirillaceae bacterium | reverse complement strand
GAATATTCTGACATTTTTAGGCAGAATATTCTGCTACATTAGTTAAACAAATCTGCGGTATCCTGTCTTAATCCGGGTTGGGAATCAGTGGACGACAATTTTTTGTCGTCGGAAAAGGGCCACTCAGAGTCCATCTTGCTGCCACCAGTACGCGACGCTGTCGCGCTCGCTTGAATAGTGAAGTCTTTCAGGCGATGTAGTATCTTTGTGGTATGGACACGCCCTTAAAAGTAGACGGCTCGATATTCAAATTCATTGCGGCGCTTTTTAAGAGGCACCAGGTACGCGGTATTCTGGTGGGTGGCTATGCACTCATTGCAAATAATGTGCAACGCATGACCTTCGATATCGACTGCATGGTTACCGCTGCTGATTTGGAGAAAATGGAGCCGGATATTTTGGGTGCCGGTTATTCGATATTCAGCCGGCAGGACGCATTCGTACAATTCAGGAGCAATACACCCGGATTACGGGATATCGATTTCCTGATTGGAGACCGGCATACTATCGATACGATCATTTCCGGTGGCAAACAGGTAACCATTGCCGGAGAATCATTTGTAGTCCCCGGTCCGCTGCATCTTATTGCCATGAAACTTCATTCGATCGCCGGAAACAAAATGCGTGAAATTAAAGATCTTCCGGACATCGTACAATTGCTGAAAGCAAACGCCATCGACCTGACGGATGGACGGATCAGGGAATTGTTTGACAAGTACAAATTGACAGAAATCTATAAGCGGGTTAGTACCGTTTCTGGAGGTTGGCATGGAAAATGACTTAAACCTCCCCGTCATCACCGGCGAAATGGCTCCTCCTTCGTTGCGCACCATCGATGAAATAGATACGTGGATAGAGGAGGATTATGCCTCGTTTTTCAACAGGGAAGTGTATGAGAGGGAGAAGAGGCTGTATTCGGTGAATGTGCCGTTTGTACTTCACTGAAAATGTGCAGGCAGCAACCGGGTAATTACCCTGAGTGCAGAGATCCATCCCCAGCGTTCAATTGCTGGTTACGGTGTACCGGTTCACCATATTTGAGCGATTGGATCACTTTCCCGTGTCGTTTATTGATGAAAGCTTCACCCCTCCTCAACCGGAAAGGAAGATCTATGCGAATGATTTTATCTGCGGCAGCGTTCATGCTTTGTTTTCTTTGTTGCGGACCTAAACGCCATATTCCGCCGCTGGACCTTCCCGAGACAATCGAAGTGCCGATCGTCAGCGACAGCACCTCATCCATGGCCGGGGAGGTACTGCCATGAAAAAAATATTCTGTATCTGTTTACTCATCGTCATACTGCCAGTAGAGGTAATACCCGATGTCGCACCACCGCTTGGAAGCGGAACACATTCTGTTGCCAGAAATATTTTTATTGTCAATACTACCGAACTTGGTGCAATACGGTTGATCGCCTGGGGTGCAACGCACAGATGGGGAGTGGTTTCCGATACTTCCGATTTAGGTGACGTGGTATATCTGTCCGCAATTTCCGATTCCAGCCTTACATTGTTAGGAGGGATAAATTCACTGCAGCGCACACCCATTGGCCTGGGCGGTGATATTCCTTCAGTCTCGCTGATCACGGGGCCCTCACGTATTTCCGACAACTACTCCCTGGTTTCCGAAGACTTTTATTACCGTGTCGACACCATTTCGGATGGGATGGTAGTTCTGAAATTGAACAAGAGGGTTCTCGGGTATAATGACGGCGGTGCAGATGAAACCATCGAGTAACTCTCATGCGCGCTTGCGGCGGCAGCTGTTTCGGTGTCTGTATTTCCGCCGTTGCCGAGTCTGTCACGCATAACAATGCTTCCCGGCGCTCCGTCCGGGGTGAAAATTTATATCGCGACAGGTCTGCTGCTTTTTTCTATTGCGGTTCGTGCGGCAGGTTCGGGAATCGGGTTAAAAACTCTTCCGCACCATACAACTGCCGTTGCGGTTCTGGGTATCGCCGCATGTTCGGGAAAGATACTGGGAGGCATCATTGCCGACCGGAAAGGCTGGTTGGTTACCGCCGACATTACTTTCGCAGCAGGTTCCCTCTGAACACATGGCAGACATCACCGAAAAGAGAACCACCCCCGCCGTAGGCGTACATGTCTACCGGAGGAAGGAGTATCGACGATTGTTTGTAACTGATTGCCATATCGCCTCTCCCGGCCGAAATGCCGTCTCCAATCGTACCGGTGATCGACAGTTGAAAAGGTGCCGGTAAGATGCTGCCATTGAGCGTGTAAAGGTTCAGTCTGACGGTTTTGTTTTCTGGGGTTGTAAAGGCAGGTCCTCTCATACTACCGTAATAGTGCTGATAGACAATACTGACAATGTTTTTCCGGATAATCAGCCCGATTTCCGGTGAAAAAAAATGGCACCAGTGGTACCGGGAGTCGAACATGCCGGCCGGGATCGCGAACTTGTCGAGGTAGAAGTCGTTTTTTTTCTGCATGGAAACAGACGCACCGCCGTAGCTGAATTCGGTAATCAGATGCAGATGCCGGAAGTCGTGCCGGAGTTCAGAGGCACCCGTGGTTGCGGGAAGAAGAATAAAAAAGATCATGACTGCTTGTCATAATGAGCTGGAAAAAACGGTGAGACGTTTGAAAGTAAAAGATATGCCTGCCGATTGCCGGTACAATAAGCTCAGATCAGATAGCAAGCTTTTCATGAATACGATGCGAATGATTGTTTACCGGGTAGAAACCGCAGTTGCCAATGTGTTGTCACCCTGGTATAACAGGGCGACCGAAGAGGGGCGGATGCTGGTAAAGGAGATCATCAAAAATGATGCGGACCTTATTCCTGACATACAGAATAAAACATTGACGGTGCGCCTTCACTCCTTGTCCACTCCTCGGGCTAATAATGCGGCTAAGGTGCTTTGTAAAGTTTTAAACGAAACGGAAACACCCTTTCCGGGTAAAGATCTGCGCCTCGTCTATAAAACGTGTGATTTCTTTTTACGAGAGGTCAGGAACTCTGAAATTAGTACCTGTTCAAAATAAACCTGTATTCGTCATACGCGAGTAGCCGCTAGGTTCATTAAACATAACGGTCTCCAGTGTTTTACTCTGTTTTTATGGTACCGTTGTGTTTTGACCGGGTATCCAATCATTTCTACCTGAATTTCATAGATTCCCGCTTTTGCGGGAATGACACTCGTTTTATTCTTTTGCTAATCTGCACAAGAACTGATTAAATGCCGAAAAAATAAGCGATTTCAAAGACCTTTCTGGAGAATGCTCGACTGTCGGTAATCAGGAGAAAGAATCAGACCCCAGTTATCGAAATCATATCCGATGGAGAAAGTGAACCGGTGTCCTCCGACAGGTGCCAAGCGATCGGCTCCGTAATCCCATCGGAATCGTATGGCGAACGGATATGTGTTGAAGGAAATGGCCTCGACACGCAGTTCAAGACCGTAGGCAAGCAACCAGTCCTCACGTTCGAAGTTGAGCAGGTCCATGGGATTGTCCCATCCGGCGCCGAAACCGAGATTGGCTGCGCCGTAAATCCTCTTGAAATAAAGGAATCCGAGTTTTTTATCAATCAACTTGGGAGAAAGAGGAAATCTGTAGGATAATTCTCCATTTATCACCGCATGTCCGGTAATGACCAGTGTATCAAATGTCTGTACCGATGCGGGATTCGCATCGGTTTCCACGATACGTGAATGGCGGTAATAATATGAGTATCCCGGCAGCCACACTGCAGGGAGATAATACGACGGGAACGTGGTATCCTGTTTCAGCACCTGGAGACAGGTTCCCTGAAGATCGGCATGGAGTGCATGCCGTTTTGCCCAAGGAACGCCGAGTCCCATTTTCGCATGACCGGTTACCTGATGAAAAAGGTATCGGTTATAGCGTTCCCTTCCGCTCGGATCGAAACTGTTCTCTTCTTTCAGTGAATTCTGTTTCCAGAAATCGTACTGCAATTTTGCGATAAGGCCGCGGGGAGATATATAGCGGGTCGGTTCGATTATCGAAGTGCCGAAGGTGCCCATTGCACCAATCCGGTATCCTTTACTGAGATTGTAGGTCCATACCGGCAGGCCGAATGCATTGAGATCCAGATTGACATCGTAGCGGTTCATACCGCCGATCAGATGAACGGCAAGCTGATTTTTCGGTATTGAACCGTAACTGTATTCACCATCGATGAAGTGTGAAATCTGCACATTGAAATTCTGCAGATCGAGACGGTAGGGGAGATTCTGCATCTCACCTTCGGTTTCATTGAAAAACCAGTCCTGTCCGGCGATACCCCGCAGCAGGTACTCACCTGATACCGTGAGTGGGAGCATTTTCGTTGCACCGAAAAGACCGAGATCGTAGTTCGCGTTGACATTGATACCGTGATCGTCAGGATTGATGAACGTGAAGAGGTGACGGGGTTCGATAAAGAGGTACCCGCCAAGCTCGTTACTGAGATCTGAAAGTGTCAGCGGATCGAACAGGTTGAAGATCAGACCGGCTTTGAAAGCACTTACTCCGTTATTGACATTGTCATCCTCCGATACCACCTGCTCGGTAAGAATCGTGGGTACAAGGAGCAACTGTCGGGGCAGGTAATTGTATGGCCGCCGTGAGCTGAGGGAAACATGGTAGGTCACCGGCGGCTGCTCCGGACGCTGTTTAATGGCGGTGTCAACTACCGGTTTGTCAACGCAACGCAGGGAATCGAGAAGATAAATGCTGTACCCGTTCTCATCGTATCCAGCATAGACGATCCGGTTACCGTCGGGAGCGACCGAAGGGGCGAAAGCTCCTCCGCTTACATTGGTAATGCGTTCGAGGGTACCGGTGGCGAATTCATAACGGTAAATGTTGAAAATACCGGTCCGGTCGGATGAAAAATAGAGGTATCTGCCGTCGGGACTGTATGACGGATCACGCTCATCGTCCCGGGTGTCACAGAAAGTACTGCAGATCCCGCTTGCCGTATCGTAGAGTCCGATCTTGCGGTCATGGCGATCAAAATACGAGAAGGCGATCTGCTTCCCGTCGGGAGACCAGTCGATGGAATAAATGAATTCGATGGCAAGATCCGGTCTGTTTTTCGGCGGATACACCAGTTTGAAGTGTTTCCCGGCTGTATCTACCAGAGCGAGATGAAACATGTTGACATCTCGTTTCGCGCAGGCCACCCGGTTGCCGTCGGGAGAGAATGCGGCACTGAAGATACTTTTCCTTACGGTAACCTGTTTCTCGGTTTTCTTCGGAAACAGATGGAACTGCTTTTTGTCGGGAGGAATGGTATCAATATAGAGATCACTGGTGACGTTACCACCGACACGGGCCGGCATGACTGATTTTTTCGAGTGCGGGCTGGTGAAACAGAGCTTTCCGGATGCCGGATGAAGATCATAAAAACCCGTTACCATGGCAGGTATCGGTTTGATTCGTTTTTTATCATCGACGGTATCACTCAAGATTGCACTGTAGAGATGTTTGAATCCGTAATCGCTTTTGCCATTGGAGAGAAAGTAGATTTTTGATCCGTCGCCGGAAAATCGCGGCCAGAAATTCTCGTATCCGTCGCGATTGATTTTTTTCCCGTACACCTGTGTACCGATACTGTCGAGCTGCTGCTGATAGTGTTTATACAGATAGTCAGACCATTCCCGGTAGAACTGACGGGCGGAAATACCGAATACTGCTTTCATTGCTGCGTCAAAATCCATCCGCAGCACCTTATCGCATTCCCGCAACAGTGCCACCAGTTTAAGTTCACCGTATTTTTCGACGATATACTTTACCATTGAAAAACCCTGATTGTAGGTTTTTTCAAAATCATTGCCTTTTCCGGCGAATACCTGCATGTGGTCCCAGGAAATCAGTTTTCCCGACAGCGAGAGCGAACGGAGGATCATGTCACGGTGAGTGTCCCAATCGTCGGTACCGTACACCATGCTTGAATACTGCGCTATCCCTTCGGTGAACCAGTGCGGAAGGATATCCCCCGCCACCGACTGAAACGCCTCGATACGTCCTTTTTCATTCGGATGAGAGAAGTAGCCGATACGCAGTTCAGGAATGAATGCCGGGAATTTCAAACCGGTTTGAATCGAGACGATATGCGCATACTCATGCGTGATGACATCCTCGAACCAGTCGTGGCTGCCGCGGAGATTGAAATCGAAATCATGTGTCCATATGGTGATGGTGTTGGTGTTGGCGAAAGCCCAGCCGTTGCTGATATCGCCGTCGATCACCACGAAATCGGTTTTATCGGGGAGTACAAGACCGTAGGCGTCGGAATAAATTTTATAAAGTTTCTCGCACTGAGCACCGACGCGCGGGATGAGGTGCTCAAGTCCTTTATGATAATGAATCCGGAAATGATCGGTTTCCGAGGTGAAAAACTTCAGACCGAATGCGTTGTATTTTGCAGCATGGAGTGCACCGGAACTCAGAAACAGAATACTACAGAGAATCAACCGCAGAAATCGATACATCAAGCCCCCGTTATCGGATTACAGCCATTTTCCAGTAAGCGTGCTCTTTTTTTCCCTTAATGGTCGCTTCGAGTCGGCAGCGGTAAACGCCCGGACCGATACCGTCGAGTGAAACGGTAAGAAGGTTCCAGTCTGGAAAACTACCGGTCAGATTACGGGGAGACGGGCCCATTGTTGTCTGTTTAAAGACCTCAAAACCGGTATAGCTGAAAATTTTCATGCTGACGTTGGTCGCCGGAGCACTGAATTTGTATTTAAAAGTAACTTGTCTGGCTCTGCGGACCGGATTGGGAAAACTGAGAAAAGTGATCGGAGCTTTTTCTGAAATCGCAACCGATCCCGCTTTTCCGCCGAATGCGAAGGAGCGTCCGTTATTGTATCCGGCCTGCGGCCAGAAGAGTGTTTCAGGAAGAATGTTGTCGCCGAGTTCCCACCGGTAGATCCATCCGGCGGAAGATACCGCTACCACATCAGGAATGGAATCATCGTCCATATAGCCGATAAGGGGTGAGGTTATCAGTGCCGAGCCGGTGGTGAGCGGCCATTTTGACTGCAGGGTCGATGCTACCATCGAAGTGGGGCGTTTCGCGTTGCGATCAACCGCGTCGAGAAATCCACCGGGAATGACGTACGGGGCTATAATGGAATCGGACATGTCGAGAATGGTATCCATCTCAAGAGACGTCAACTCGGTAATACTGTCGATTGCACCCGAGGGTTGTTCAAACCAGATGATACCGCGGTCCCGGTTGGCCCGGGTAACCTTGGTGAACCGGTAGGTAACGTTTTCACCGGTGATGGATGAGAAGAGAATCAGCGGTTCACGGTTTTTCCCGGTAACGACCGCCGGCGACGAAACGACACTGCCGCGCTGGTACCAGTGAGAAAATCGTTTATCGAGGAATGCGGGCCACTTGCTTTTCATGGCGCCTTTGTAATTGAAGGCATATAGTCCGTTGGTGCCGCCGATGACAATATCGAGATACCCGTCGGCGTCGAGATCCGCAAGGGCCGGAGGGGCGGTATTTTCAGGATAATTACTGCGGGTTCCGGTCGTGTCGAGACTGTAATACGAGGGCCAGTCAGCTGGTTTTTCCGTCCAGCCGGGAGCGAGTGCAAGGTCCCGGGTATAGACCCAGAGCCCGTGTCTGCTGTCGGCAACGATGAGCTCACTGGTGCTGTCCGAGGCCCGGTCGAGATCACCGGAAAGGAGCGAGAACGGGGCGATGGCGATTTTCGGGAGGGTGACGGTGGTGTCCGCATTGCCCGATTCGTTGACAAGAGAAATGGTTCCGTTCTCCTGCACTGCGGCGATGGTCCTGCCGTCTTCCCGGAGTGTTGCGAGTGCGCATACCGGGCTTGAGGAGGCAAGCCGCACCGTGAGAATCGTGTCGGCCATCGTTCCGAATATGACGCGACCGTCGTCGCACCCGACCACCCAGCTGCTGTCTCGATAATTGCACACGTAGGTTGACGGTCGGTGGTTCAACGGAAGTGTGGTCCGGGAAGGAGCGGCGGAGTCCGGTGCATCATGGTAAAGATACAGGGCATGATTCCCGGAGGGAACGAACACCGTTCCGTTGATTGCCGAGGGCATGGCGACCACTCCGGGTAGGGTATCGAAATAATAGAGGGTATCAGCGGCGGCAATGGTATCACCGCGAAGATCGAGCCGGTTGACCGGTACCGGTCGGGTGTTGTATCTGCCGGTTGCCGAGATATCAGCCGGCCAGAGGGATACTCTCCCGGATCTGCTCAGCAGAAAGAGCTCGTTGCCCTTTACTGATTTGTCAAGGTCAACGAACAGCGGGTCGAAGTACTGTTCCGGTACCGCAGCAACGGGCCACTCTTCAACGAGATAGTTCCATTCCGCCGTTACCGTGAAGAGGGAATCGGAAAAATTCGTGACGTAGTGGTAACCGTCATTTTTAGCGAGAACATTCTTCTCGGTACGATTCATTCCTCCCGCGGCAGCGATAGTGAGTTTGAGATAGGTATGACCGCCGTCATTGGCACGGGTGGAAGGACGGGTATCCGGTCCGAATCCTTCTATTTTCAGAACTTTTGATTGATTCTCGACGGTGGTCCAGTGAGGAAAAACATCTTCCGCACCCCCGTAATCGAATGCAGCCTGATAGAAAATATCCTGAAACATGACCCCGAGATCGGTGATGCCGTCGGCTTCGACAAGACGCACTCCGCGATAGAGCGAGTCGGCGTTGACGCTGTTGTAGGCGAGACGGTCACGGATGATGTATTCGTCGATATGCCAGACCAGAACCCCCGAGGCGGGAAGGCCGATATCGTTGTTGCGTACCCGGAGGATGACGTTCGAAGCGTCTTTACCGGAGGTTGAAAGTACATTTTTATCGATATTGGTGGTGAACGGATAATTGGCGATCACTACCGAGTCGGTTTCGGTCGTATCATAATTGAAAAGTTCCCGGTTGCCGGACAGGTTCCGCTGCCGGTTCTCGATCAGGTAGTATTCATGATCGTTGATCGGAACAAGCAGAATGGTCGTATCGGTGATTGTCGAGAAATTGCCGCCGGTGTCCCGGTCGAGTGCCGAGGTGAGCGCTTTCACCGAGTAGGGACTTTGTGTCCGTGTTCCGAGTGACGCGGTATACACCTGGTCCCATCCCATGAATGCGCGTACCCAGGCACTCGGATAAGGAGGAATGAATCCTTTTGATGCGCTGTACCCGGCAAAATC
Source organism: Chitinispirillaceae bacterium (assembly GCA_016930275.1). GTDB lineage: Bacteria > Fibrobacterota > Chitinivibrionia > Chitinivibrionales > Chitinispirillaceae > JAFGNB01. Next base: position 15,469 of record JAFGHA010000056.1, on the reverse strand, counting down.
CATGATGCAGAATGCACCGATTCCCGAAATGCCGCTTGAGGTCGAGAAGAGATCGGGTATGCCGAGCTGTCGGGCGACCTGATTGACGATAATCCCCTGAATACCCCAGTTGAGTCCGTCCTGATTCGAAGTCTCGGCACACATCATGATTTCATCGAGCAGAAATTCTTCTTCGGCACTTGAGACCGTGACACCATCATGATCCAGATGGAGTGTATCCCGGTAATAGTTGAAAAATTCCGGCGTAATGAATGCATCGATCATATCCGAAGGGGTATCCTGACCTAACGCTCCCTGGTCGCCGCCGTCGGTCAGATATGATGACCCGGCATGAAAAATAAGAAACACGGTTTTATGGCCGTTTTCATCCCGTATGGTTCCGTCGGTGCTGTCGTAGGAAAGCATGGCGAAGGGAGATTTTTCTTTTGCCGCGTCGGCCGCGATGATCGCGTCGCGGACAAAGGTGATCAGCCCGATTGTTTTCCGTTCATAGTACTCATCCCACGATTCTTTCCGTTTTTTTCCGCCCGGGGAGTAGTGAGGCATGGTTTCCGCTACGGAATATCCGGTCTGTCCACTACCGGAAGGGTAGACGGAAAACTCAAGCGTGAGGTTACCGCGGGAAACTTTACTGAAATAGTTTCTGACCGATTCCAACTGACGGATAAAATACAGTGAATCGTGCGGCAGATCGTCGTAGGGGTATACCGTATCGGCATCGTAGTAGCGGGATTCCTCTTTGTCTCCTCCGCTGCGGATGCCGAAAAGACCGTTTCCGGTGGTCTGGACCGAAGTGTCGACAGCGAATTCTATACGTATGGCGATGAGTTTGATCGTATCGGGGCGGTTTTTATGAAACTGTATCGACCACTGATGGTCACGGGCAGTTTCGACCAGATTTTTCTCCGATACGGCTTTGAACAGGTAGGGGTGAATTCCCCGGGGACCGCCGATTACTTTTTCCTGCCGGGTTCCGGAAAAAACGCCTGAAGCCGAAAGAAGTGCCGCGACGGCACAGCATAAAAGCAGCTTTTTAGTCAATACATAACTCCTGCGTTACAACTGTAATGCGTCCGCGCTGAACCGTCTCGATGTTCCGTCGAATGCAGTGATGATTACGTGATAAAATTTGCCTGCACCCTCATCAGAAAAGGAATATGAATGATGCCCGCCACTGGCCGTTGCGTGCTCCGGTTGCGCCACTTTTTCCTTTTTCGAATTTTGTCAGCAACCCCTTGAGGAAACCTTCGGGTGCATGAATGTACGAATAATCAAAATTGAGCGTCTGGTATCTCACACCGAGACCGATGGTCCACTCGTACCGCTCCCCGATGTAATCGAACAAAAAACCGGTCCGCAGCGCGACAAAATTGGCGTACCAGTATTCCAGACCGAAGTTGTAATTCACCTCCTGCAGTTCATATTTCAAGTCTTCATCCTCATCATGAAGAAGATCGGTCCAGAGTGCTTCGTAAAACTGGTCGGGATCGGATTCATCCCACCGGTTTTTAACCACCTCTTTGTGCATATCGAAGAGTACTTTCAGGTCGTGAATGGGTGTTTCGACCGCACGATAGAGGAGTCCCATACGGAGCGTGAACGGAATCGGATCACGGGAGTTGCGGTCGATATAGAAAATATGCGGCCCCATGTTCTGGAACATGAATCCGAGATCGAAATTATCGATCAGAAGATTGCGTTTGAGTATCGCGGCGTCGATCGCGAACGTGGTTCCAACACCTTCTCCGTTTTCACCGAGCCCCGGAGCGAGAGCGCTTACAATGTATTTCGCATTGATACCGAGCGAGAAATCTTCACGGACGGTAAGGCCGTAGGAGAGACCGAACACGCCTTCCCAAGAGCGGACTTCCCGTTCGTCACGGCCGAGAGCGTCAACGATGGTGTTACGCCCCATATTGATGTAGTTCACCGCGAGGCCGATCGTTCCCCAGTCCTGGGTCGGCCAGATGAGTGACCCGTACAGGTGCCACAGTTCCGCCAGTTTGAATGCAGGGAGCAGCACTTCGAACGCTATCGATACCTGCCGTTCAGCATTGTCATACTGGTTCACCGCACGTTCGGTGGCTACCCAGACGTCCTTGTCGTATACGATCAGATTATTGATCCGTTCACCCACAAGAGCGTTTTTCGAATGAAACGCTTTCCATTCCGGAGGAGCTTCGGTAGTGTTGCCCTGATCATCGGTCCGGATTTTTCCCTGAGTATAACTGATCGCTCCCTTGTCGGTACCGATCCAGATATTTTTCTCGCTCTGCTCGGCGAACGACGATACGATACTGCCGGGAAACCGGTAGCGTTTCCATGAGGTGCTGGTGAAGACGGTGATTCCGGCGGGACCGCCGATCCAGAGACGGTTTCCGCTGTCTTCAAACAGAGCACGGATATCGTTCGTGAGAAGACCGTCGGAGGTATCGAATACCGTGATCGTTTTCTTGCTGATTTTTACGAGGCCTGCATTGGTTCCGGCGAAGAGTTCGTCCGCCTGCCCGAAGGCGACTGCGGTTATCACGGTTGACGGCAGTTGGGATGACGAATCCCCGTAAAGTTCCCATTCCCCGTCTTTGTACAGTGCGAGACCGTTATCGGTTCCAACGGCGATTTCACCGTACGGTCCTGAGGCAAGCGCGGTAACGGAATTGGACGGGAGGCCTTCTAACATCGTATAGAGTGACCAGCGACGGTCACTGTATCTCCACAGACCGTTATCGGTTCCCACCCAGAGATGGTCTGAATTGTCAATTGTGAGGGCGGTAACGCTGTCGGCTACTGCAACAGTAAAGGGAATTTTGAGTTCGGTCAGGTTTTCAAATTTCTTATCCTCTTCCTGCAGTACCGGAAGGAGATCGTCGGAAAGTGTATTGGCCCGTGAGGAATCGACAACGGCGATAATGCCGTAAATCGCCGCGGCGGACAGTTCCACATCGGGGATATCTATAAGCCGGCGTGCAACCGCATCGGCCAGTGAGTCGGCCGACAGAGAGTCCGTCTGTTTGAACGCGTGCGTCAGCTTCGCTTTCACTGCGTTGTAATGTTTCATACCGATACCGTTCTGCTGTCGGATTATCCATTTCGCCCGCGTGAGCAGTACTTTATCATCGGTCTGAATGAATTTTTCGGCGATACTTTCAAGGTCATCACCCTGCTCGATCAGATAAAAATCGTACTTTTCCCATAATTTTCCGTTATATCTGCGAAGACCGTATTTTGAGCCGGCCCATATGGTGCTCTTGGCACCGAAATCACGTTTCTTTTTTGCGGTAATTACGGTAACGGCATCAGGTTCATCGACCAGATGTGCCTTCCACGAATTGGCAAGTGGTGAGAGTCCCAGACCGGCGGGATTATAATAGGTTGCCGATGCGTCATCGGCAAGGCCGGTGAAGGCTTCTCCGGTACCGGTTGCACGTGCTCCGGGTGGAAAGGAGAGAGTAATTACTGCCGATTCTCCGACACCCCCCGATACGGTTGCCGTACCAAGGAACAGACCGGACACTACGGTTACGACAATCAGAAATGTCCGACTATATCTGAAACAATGGGTCATAATGAGATACCTTCTTAAAGTGCTGATTTCGTTATAGTTTTCCAGTCCGGCAGGGGCGGCGGCTGTTGATTTCTGAAGAGAGGGAGCATACCCAGTTCCGTTGTTTCACGCAATTTCTCTTTTCCGTGATGGGGGAGTAATTTGCAGGTGCACCCGAGATGCAACGGGGGAATGATATCCGGATACCGGAATATTTCCTCCCGTGTCACGAATTTTCCCCGGGAAACATGGTTGTGACAAACCGGGCAATCCACCGGTAGAAACTCATAATAATAAAATTCAATTCCCTCAACATCACCTTTTTCTATTGTTTTTATTGAATCTTCTATACCCGATTCCCACTGTTCGATAAGGAGCTGTTTTTCCTCTTCGGTGATTGCTGCACCTTCACTGTCTACGTTTTGCCCGGAAAGATATTTGCCGATATCTTCCCTGGAGGGCTTTTTGGAATGCACGTTTTCCCGGGGGCTCTTTTTAACTATTGAGTAGATACCACTTGCATGAATTACCGGTTGGCTGGTCGGTTCATCGGTGGTATGGCCTCTGTTGAGACCGGTTTTAATGGCGATCAGTATCAGGATAATCAACAGGATTACGCTGATCAGTGCAAATGCCATGGAATTCCTCCCGTGGGTGCGGTTATGGGGTAACGGACCCTGTGGTACCTACATGTTTTTTACAATTTCGACCCCGAATTGTGAACAGGAAACTGTTGTCGCCTGCTCCATCAGCCGGGCAAAATCATACGTGACGGTTTTTGCGCCGATCGCTTTCTCGATACCGCGGGTTACCGTATCGGCAGCTTCGGTCCATCCGAGATAACGCAGCATCATCTCACCCGAGAGAATCACCGATGATGGGTTGACTTTATCGAGGTTGGCGTATTTTGGTGCGGTTCCGTGTGTCGCTTCGAATATCGCATGTCCCGAGATATAGTTGATGTTGGCTCCCGGTGCAATGCCGATACCGCCTACCTGAGCCGCAAGGGCGTCGGAAATATAGTCGCCGTTGAGATTCATGGTGGCGATGACATCAAATTCGTTTGCACGGGTGAGCGCCTGTTGAAAGAAGATATCCGCGATGGCATCCTTGAGGAGAATCTGTCCCGGTTCAACTTTGCCGTTACAGTCGGCCCATGGAATGATTTTTCCGGCATATTCCTGGCGGGCGAGTTCATATCCCCACGCCTGAAAGGCGCCTTCCGTGAATTTCTGAATATTACCTTTGTGAACCAGGGTGATGCTTTCCCGGTTGTTGGCGATCGCATATTCGAATGCCGCCCGGATGAGCCGCTTTGATCCTGTTTCCGATATCGGTTTGATGCCGATGCCGCTGTCGGGACGGATTTTCCAGCCGAACTCTTTTTCCAGAAACGAAAGCAGCTTCGCCGACTTGTCGGTATTGGCCTCCACTTCTTTTCCCGAGTAGACATCCTCGGTGTTCTCCCGGAATATGACCATGTCTATTTTTTCGGGACTCTTAACCGGTGAGGGGACACCAGAAAAGTAACGGATCGGTCGGAGGCACACATAGAGATCGAGCAGCTGTCGCAGTGCGACATTGAGGGAGCGGATGCCGCCCCCGACGGGGGTGGTAAGCGGTCCTTTGATGCCGATGAGATATTCCTTGAACGTCGCGACGGTTGCATCGGGGAGCCAGCTTCCGGTTTCATTGAAGGCTTTTTCTCCGGCAAGAACCTCTTTCCATTCTATCGAACGTTTTCCATTGTATGCCTTCTCGACAGCCTGGTCAAAAACGTACTGGGATGCACGCCAGATATCCGGGCCGGTACCATCGCCGATGATGAAAGGGATTATCGGGTGATCAGGTACCGAGAGGGTACCATTATTCATGGAAATTTTTTCCGCCATTAAAAAAGCTCCTTCAGATATCTGTATTGCATCCGCACCGGCTGCAGAAATGAAATAAAGTTCTATTGTTCCTGTATGATCCGGAACCGGAAACCCGGTAAACTCCGGGGTACCGGACAATCTCTGAAAATACAATCTCTGAAAATACGTTTTATCCGGTTGTCATTCAAGGGTATCTATTGACATGCCCGTCATTACGATAGTATCTTCCACAAACTACGCGGGAGTAACTCAATGGTAGAGTGCAACCTTCCCAAGGTTGAGGTTGCCGGTTCGATCCCGGTCTCCCGCTTTTTCCTTCCTGTTTTCGATCTCAATCACCGGCAACCCGTTTCGTTGGCCATTTTGCCATCCGCAGCACAATCCCCGGATCGTTTCTTCCCACATATCTGCAGTAAATATTGGCTGCGGTAATCGTATCATTGAGCATTGTCGATGAGGCAAGCAGTGAAGTCAGAAGCATACGGTGAACGTACTCATCCTCAACCGGTCCGGTTTCCGGAAGAAGTTTCCGGGAGAGTTCTTGAACCCGCGGCATATCGTACTCACATAATGCCTTAAAATACCGCATCCACATCAGATCATCCTCAGTCAGGCTTACTCCCGCCGTTTTTTGGGCGATACTGTTCCAGAGGTTGGACATTTCACTACGGGAGAGATAGGGAAGTGTTTTTTCGAGGATTTCGATTATGAAGCTGAAATACATAGCGAACGAGACCCTGTCGGGAGCGAGTTCGATGTAGTCCAGTAACAGGATTTCAGAAGAGATGTCGGTGGAATCTCTGGTTGCCTGAGAAGTTCGGGGGGCGACAAGATCCAGATATATCTGTTTCGCCTCGATGAACGGTGCCAGATTGGAAAGCTCGGGAACGGTATTCCGCGGCGAAAAGGCGATATACCCTGTATCCGATTCCAGAATTTTCCGGATCGGGATGATATATCTGCTCAAAGTGTCGAGTAACCGGATGTTGTCATCGATAAACCGGTATTTTACCGCATTGAGATCGACGTACGGAAAGAAGTCCGAATTGGGAGGAGTCTGATAAAGGTCGACAAGCGCATTGAGGAATTTTTCCGAAGCGAACCGCAGGGAGTGGAGATCGTCGAGTTTTGTGAATCCCATAGCTCCAAGTTGTCCGGCAAGAGGTGCAATGACGAATGGGTCGCGTTTGAATGCAAGGTTGACTGAACTGTCGGCGGCGGCGATGACGATCATGTCGGAACCTGCCATATACATCCGGTAATGCGGAAAATGTTCTCTGAGCGCCTTGATTATCGAAGCGATTATCGTAACATCCGATTCGTAACGGTGAAACCACTGCACCAGAATGCCGTCGTTTGAGAGATGTGTTCTGACACGTCCGAAAAATTCCCGCGAGAACAGGCCGGCGACGCCGCTTACCCACGGGTTGGACGGTTCCGAGATGATGATATCGTAGGTATGGGCGCTTGCGGACAGAAACGATTTGGCGTCGTCGATATGAAGGGCGGCGCGCGGGGCGTTGAATGCCTGTTCGACCTTATCGCCGATCCGTACCGCTGCGCGGGCCATTTCAGGTTCAATTTCTATGATGTCAACAGCCCTGAGTGTCGTATCATACAATAGGTAGTGGGCGGTCATTCCGCTTCCCATTCCGATAATTGCGGCGCGGGAACCGTCTTCTCTGATTGCCAGGGGAAGCACGCCGCATAGTGCCATGGTGTATTCGTCACCGCATATGCCGCCGCGGACATTGACTGCTGCATCCGGTTTACCGTTGGTGCAGAGCACCAGGTTGTTGCCGTTCCGGTAGAGCGATACCGTAGCGGTCCGGCCGTCTTTGTGCGAGACGATCCGGATGGCGTCGGATATGGTGCCGTTGCGGAACACGCCCGAGGCGGCAAGTGAGGGATCGATCCGGCCCATGGAGAGCGAGAACGCTGCAAGCACGGCACAGATGGCCGGTAGAAAACGCTGCAGTACGCTCTCCGAAGTTTCCCGAAAAGTATAGAGAATGTAAAGGCCTATGCCGATGTCGATCAGGCCGCCGGCGGTAATCAGGAGCCTGACGCCGATTACCGGCATCAGCAGCCATACCGACAGAATGATACCGGCGATACCGCCGAGCGTGTTGACGGAATATATCCTCCCGACGGCAGACTCTCCTGAACCCTGCCGGTAAAAATAGTGGATAATGAGCGGCAGTATCATTCCGGCACAGATGGTTGAGGGCAGCATGACCAGCATGCAGATGAAATCAGCGGCAAGATTGAAAAAAAAGTACCCGGCGTCATTTCCTTTGAGGGCGCTCATGAAAAATTCCATAAGGTGGAACATTTTTGCATAGGTAAAAACGGAGAGCAGCGCGCCGCTACCCATAACCGTCTGGGAAATAACGAGGGCCTGAGGAATATTTTGGACCGAATCGATTTTTTTTCGGATAAAAAAACTGCCTAGGGCAATTCCGAGAATGAAGGTGCTGAGCATCAGTTCGAACGAATGGGTCGAACTGCCCAGCACGAGGCTGAGCATGCGTATCCAGCCTATTTCATACATGAACGACGAGGTCGCCGTGGCACCGGCGATTATCATCAGTGAAAGGTAACGTGGGGTTGAGGAATAGTGGCCTGCCGGTCCGGTAGTATGGTTCGAGGGTGTCGGCAGGGAGGAGGATGGCTTTGATCCGGGTATATATCTGCATATCGCCAACACCGCAAAGCCCGCTGATATATCGATAATTCCGGCGGTAATGATAGTACCGTGCAGGCCGAATGCTCCGATGAGGAAGAATCCGCTCAGCACCACCCCAGCCGAGGCGCCGAACGTATTGACAAAATATAGTATGGCGATTTTGTAACCACTGGTCCCGGGATAGCGGCGGATGAAACCTGCAGCCATATAGGGGAACGTTGCTCCCAGCAGCATTGACTGCGGTACAATGAGGCCTGCGGCCGAAATCCATTTGTAGAGAAAAACCAGTGACGGATTTCCAATGAGAGGGAGTACCGTATCGTATGAGATTGTCTGATAAAGTCTGAAAACGTCATGAAAAAGCAGTGCTGCAATACCGAGAATTATTTCCAGATATGCATAACGCCGCAGAAGATCTTTCTGCCGTTCAATCCTGCTGCCGGCAATCCATGCTCCGGCCGCAAGTCCTCCCATATAAATGGCGAGTACCAGAGTCTGCGCGTACGCGGCATGTCCGAGGAACAGTTTAAGATAGTGGGTCCAGATTGTCTCGTAAATGAGGCCGGCAATTCCGGTGCAGAAAAAAAGAGCAAAAAAGAGATATGAGTGCATGTGAGCTTTCTTGCGGAGAGGTTACTTTTTTTCCGGAGCAGCCTTCTTTCTGAAAAAACGGATTGCATCTTCAACCAGAGACATATCCACGCAGGTATTCACGCACGGTCCGTGCGGCCGATCATTAATGACTCCGTACACCGGAATAGGATGGACATCCTGAATGCCGAAAGTAAGATCCCGTTCACAGGCGACGGCGACAATGCCGCTTGGTCTGAATTGGGCGACACGTCTGCGGGCGAGGGTGCCGCCGTTCACCACTTCAATCTTCAGCCCGTATTGTTCACCCATGGCGACGAGGCTCCCGACCGGACATCTTCCGCACCGTACGCAATTATTGATATCATTAGTGATTTTTCTGTTGCAGATATCGATCTGGAGGCAGTGAGGCAGCAGAATGAGTATGCGATCGCCTCTGATACGGTTTGATTGTGCTTTGGTTAGGGAGTTGTTCACTTTTACAAACGAGGTCCGCAGGCGATTGCGGTCAAATCTGACGAACTGGCTGAGTGTCGCCGCAATGGGGAAGAGCAGCCGGACGGTTATCGATTGTTTCTTATGGGGATACAGCAGATCTATTCCGGAGAGCGCTGTTGCGGTAATCAGAAAAAGTCCGCTGGTGAGAATCAGAAAAAAAAGGGCAAGTACAGCTACCGTGACGGTATTGGCAATCGGACTGATTGAAACAAGGCGTGGATGGATCAGGTAATAGATCATTAATTCAACGGCGGCTAAAATAAACAGACTCGTCCAGCAGAATGCCAGAAAAGGGAATTTCGTCCAGGCTGATCGCCAGGCGGATTGCAACGAAAGCCGGTTCTCACTCCTTGCGGTTTGGTGAGAACCGGAGGTCTCAATTGATGACTCGGGCATTACAGCACGTTTTCGATGCCGGTTACCTGAGGTATGCGTTGTTTGAGTATCCGCTCGACCCCCATTTTAAGAGTCATTGCTGCACCGGGACATCCGCTGCATGCTCCCCGGAGTTTTACCTTCACGATACCATCGTCGGTAACGTCGATGAGATCGATGTCGCCGCCGTCAGCCTGGAGATTGGGACGTATCTCGTTTATGATCTCCTGTACCTGTTCTTTCATGGTTACCTCTTTATTTATAGTTGCTGTTTATAAGATAGTACGAACGATGGACAGAAATATGAGTGATTGATGGTACGGGGCCGTCATTCCGACAGTACGGTACCCAAAATACATACCTTTCCGCTGATATTCAATGATAACACCTGAAAATGAATTAAAAAACAGGTTTTAAATATTTTTTCTCAAGTTTCACCGGAAAGTGCCGATAATTTTTTTAGGAGAAAGTGTATTGCTCCGGTATTTGCAGAAGAAGAAAAAAAAGACAAAAGCAAACGCTTTTGTCTTCTGAGTCATGTAAGGTAGGAGAAACGGCAATCCTTACAGTTTTAATATCGGCATTTTACGGGAATACTTAAGAGGGATCTTGCGATGAGTACCCAGGGATGGATGATTCAGGCAGCTTCGTTTTCATATTCCGGAATAACCGGACCTCCTTTGAACGGTCTAAGGCATCGTTCACTACTCGATTCTACTGATGAAGACAGGGAGAAAGGTGAAAGTCGTCTTGAACTGCTCAACCGTATAAAAAGCCGAATAAAAACAGGTTACTACAACAGTGACGCCGTGATTGATGATATCGGTCACGGATTTGCCCAGGCATTGGACCAGGCATTATAGTATCCCCGCACCGTATTTTTTTCCTTGATTACACAGCACTTTTAATTATGCAGTTATGCCTATAAGCTGGCATTCAGGTAATGTTTCATCGTTGACTGATACCGGTTTGATTGAAAAGGGGCCGGTTCCCGCTTTCAATGCCTGGTATTGCCGTTTGATGTATCCATTACGGCATGGTTAAGTTTCCCGGACAGGCAGCGGACAGAAAAAATCATTATTTGTATGTTTATCCGGTTGTCCCGGAATGCCGTTTTGGGGTAGGTATCGCGGAATGCTGTCGGCAGGGATTACCTCATGCGACATTGAAAAAACGGTACCGGTTTCCTGTTTCGCACGTCAGTCGTTTGAATGAATTACACGTTGGTCGACGGGGATCATATATGGGGATCATATATATGGAAAGAGATCTTGACTCCCCAGTGCAGTGAAGGTACAATTGGAAAAAAATCAGTAAGTTCCATTGTTTTTACCAGTTCGGAGCAATGTGATATGACCAGACGGCTGACCACAATGGAAGTGGTACTTCTCATCGGTGTACTGATATGTGTAGACTGTACCGAGTCAGATAAATCCGGGTATCTCCAGGTCTCGATCATCGTGGGCGAGGCGGATCTGATCCGGAAGGGTGAAGCTGCACCTCTGTTGGCCCGGCAGTCACTGCGGGCCGGCGATACCCTGCGAGTGGGTGACGAAGGGAAAGTGAAACTGGAACTGGCTGACGGAGCGGCATGGTATGTCAACAGAAAAACGGTATTGGCACTTCAGGAACCCGTGGCACTGTCGGAAGCGGTTCGCCGTTTACCGGTGACAATTCTGTCCGGCGAAGTGCATGTTGTCAAAAGAAAAGAAGGGGTCGAAGAGTATCTGTTCTCGTCGTCCTCCTGGAAAGCGAGAATTACCGCAGCCGATGCCACCGTTTCTGCCGACGACGGAAGAGCGGGGGTGGTACTGCTCAGTGGATTCACCACTTTCACTTCCGCGGATGGCAAGGAAACGGTGATCCCCGCCTGCAGCCGGCTGGTAGTGGGCGACAATGGAGAAGGAACACTTGAATCATTACAGACGGCGGATATCGAGGCGGTTAAACTGTGGGTGGGAACAACGGTGATCGACGAGGCTGTTGCACGTTCGGACTGTTCGATCGAATCGAAAACCGCCGAAAACCGGCCGCCCGAGTGGCAGCGTCTGCCGCGTGAGAATGTGATGCCGGGTGAACGTTATTGTGATACGGTGGAAGCTGTCGATCCGGAACAGGGACCGTTGACCTACACCCTGAGCAAAGCACCTGCCGGAATGAATATGGATACGGGAAAGGGAATTATCATGTATCCCTCTCCGGTTGCCGGCAGGCATGAAATTGTTATCGTTGCCACTGATAATGCATCGCAATCCTGTACCGCTTTCGTGGCACTGAATGTATCGGCAGGGTTGACGCTCAGAATATCCGCTCCGCGGATGGCGGAACCCGCGGAACGGTTCACCATTGCCGCGATCGTGAAGGGAGTCGACAGGAAAAAGGTCCGCTACCGGTTCGATTGCAACGGTGACGGAACATTCGAAATCCCGGCAGACGGTGCGTTCGGAAAAAAATCCTATGTGAACCGTTACGGCATATCCGCCGAAGGCGTATATATGATACGGGCTGAAGCCCGGACTGATGACGGGCAGACTGCCGCGGCAAAACGACGAATTGTCATAAATGCATCGCCGGTGGCAAAACTCAAGGCCGTACCGGAGGAGGCCGCGACAGGCATGCCGGTGGAGCTGGACATGACGGAATGTGCCGACAGCCGCAACGGTACAACTCCACTCAGAAAACGTATCGATGTGGATGGTAACGGATCGTGGGATCTTCCGGGGGGAAATGAATACTCAACGGAGAAAAAAATGGTCTACACCTGGGAAACCCCGGGAACCTACAAAGTGATTGCGGAAGTTACCGATATGGATGGTGCCTCAAGCACCGCCGTGGTGCAGATCACCGTGAGCAAAGGTGTACAGGGTGGAAGTATCAGCTGTCCGGATACCGTTCATGTAGGAGATACCGTGAATATTTCCTGTACGCCGAAAGGGGGGACGTTCAAGATCACGAAATTCGCATGGAGTTTCAACGGTGATACCATTTTCGAGAAAACTACTCTAACCCCTGCGGTAAAAACCACATTCGTCAAAGAAGGTATCCGTTCCGTTCTCTGTCGTATGACCGACGAAAAAGGCGGCGTTGCGGCAATAACGAAAGTGATAACGGTGGTCAACAGTGCTTCAAAAGTCGATGCCGGGGGACCGTACCGGGGATCCGTGAACAAACCGGTCCTGCTCACCGGTTCGGCGAGTGATCAGGACAGTAAAATAATCTCCTATTCCTGGGATTTTGACGGCGACGGTACGGTGGACTGGACTTCTCCCGATGAACTCAAAGCAACGTTTACCTATAAAAAGGCCGGCACTTATATCGCCTATTTCTCGGTAAAAACAGACGACGGCAGTACGAGTGGTGACAGTGCGGTCGTGGAGGTGCTCAATAAACCGCCGGTAGCCGGCGCGGGTGAAGACCTGCTTTCACGGAAAAACCGGAAGATCAAATTATCCGGTACCGCCGATGATCCCGACAGTAATATTGTTCTGTATGAGTGGGATTTCGACGGGGATGGTACCGCGGACTGGTCGTCGAAGGAAAACAGTGTTGTGGAACATGCATTCGAACGATATTCCGAAGCGGTATTCAGTATTCGGGATGCCGACGGCGCGATGGCGTCGGACACGGTTAAAATCATTATCTGTCCCGATGATATGCAGACCATTGAAGATGGAAAATTCTGTATCGATACCTATGAGTTTCCCAATAAGCGGAATTCGAAACCTCAAGTCAATGTTTCCTATACCGAGGCGTCACAAATCTGCAGAAGTCTCGGGAAACGTCTTTGCACATCCTCAGAATGGGAAACTGCATGTACCGACGGTAAAGCCAGAAATGCCTATCCGTACGGAAAAAAATATGATGTCGACAAGTGCAACACCCTCGGTAATCCCCGGGTGAAAAACAGTATGGCGAATGCGGGAGATTTTTTTGAATGTAAAACAGGGTCGGGTATTTTTGACATGAGCGGCAATCTCGCCGAATGGACCGATAATGGCGGCAAGCAACCGTATGCATACGGCGGTTCCTGGCAGAACGGTCGCCAGGGAAGCTCGTGCAATTCAAAAGTGCAGCTCGGGAAGGACAAAAAGTATTTTTACGTCGGGTTTCGATGCTGCAAATAAAACTACGAGAACTTATCGATTTCTATCATTCTCATAACCGGTGGTGGGTTCCGCTCGCCACCGGTTTGCTGTTTTCTCTGTTGCTGCTGCCGTTCAATCACGAATTTCACTGGACACTTTCACTGTATCCGCTGTTCAGTCTGTTCGGAATGGTACCACTGTTTTTTTTCGCTAAGAAACAGCCACTCCGCAGAGCTGTTCTCTACACGTACCTTTTTTCGCTGCCGGTGGCATTCGGACAGTGCTTCTGGCTGGTTTTCGTAAAAATTGAGGGATTGTGGCTGCTGATCATTGCCGCAATGCTGCTGCTGGGAGCCTATCTCGCACTTTTCTTCTTGCTTGTGGGGATGCTTTTCAGATGGTGTCACAACACTCTTCCGAAGCTGTTTCCGCTGGTGTTTCCCGCTTTCTGGGTAGTGATTGACTACCTGCGGTCACTGGGAGAGATCTCGTTTCCATGGGGGTTTCTGGGGTATACGTTTACACCGATACTGCCGCTGAGCCAGTTGGGAGCGGTCACCGGTGTCTGGGGATTGACCTATCTGGTGGTTTTCGGGAATATGCTTGCTGTAAAGTGGGGTACGGTGATCAGCAGGGACCGGGATGCACGGTCCATTACGCTGCAAAGTATCGCGTATGTGGCGGTGCTGGCCGTGATTGTGCTCTGGGGCTGGCAACGGATACACCGGTGGAAACCGTCGCATCCCGTTAAAGTGGCACTCCTGCAGACGGCGATCGATCAGTTGCACTGGGGTAACAACTCACTCGAAGGTGCGTTCGATGTAACCGAATCCATGGTGTACGACGCCGCTGAAAAGCGACCGGAACTGATAATCGGTCCGGAGAGCGCGTTTCTCTGTTATCTCTCCCGCCAGTCCGGTTACCGTCGCCGTGTCGCCGGCTGGGTGGATTCCACCGGTATTCCGCTCATCGTGGGTGCGCTGCACTGGGATCGGGCCGCCGAGGGATCGATATATGATTACCTTGTTTACAATACCGCATTTCTTTTCCGGCCGAACGGGAAGGAACCCGTTCCGTACCGGAAAATCAAGCTGGTTCCTTTCAGTGAAGCATTTCCGTTTGAGGGTATTTTTCCCATTCTCTCCAGAGTGAATCTCGGTGAAGCGGATTTCAAAAGGGGAACCGAGTCAACTGTTTATACGGTCAATGATTCCTTCAAGGTGGCCCCGTTCATCTGTTATGAAAGTATCTATCCCGGGTACGTTAAAAAAAGAATGCACCCGCAGGTCGGTTGTATTGTTCATATCACCAATGACGGATGGTTCGGGAGGTCTACCGGTCCGTATCAACATGCCACCATGGCACGCATGCGTTCGATTGAACACGGCTGCTCCCTGGCACGGAGTGCGATTACGGGAATATCGATGCTGGTCGATCCGGTCGGCAGGGTGTCCGGAAAAACACGTCTCGGTGAACGAACTATCCTGAGCGGGACCGTGTATTCCGACAGAATAGGTACCATTTACAATAAATATGGCGACTGGTTCGTCATGCTGTGCATCATAATTGTCGCCGGTTCGATAGCAGGTGCAGTGGTAATTAAATTTCGTCGGTAGCAAGTCCGGGGTACATTTCAAATTCCTTGCACATTTCGGAGGTTTTAGGTATTTTATCACGTCTCGACAGACGGGTTTCCGGTTTCTGCACGATCTGTCGATCCGCCTTTTTATCGGAGTGTAGCGCAGCCTGGTAGCGCACTTGGTTCGGGACCAAGGAGTCGGAGGTTCAAATCCTCTCACTCCGATTTTTTTCT
>JAFGHA010000055.1 GCA_016930275.1 Chitinispirillaceae bacterium | reverse complement strand
TATTGCATGGAAACCAGCAGGTTGTGGACGGCGAGATCGCAATGCGGATCGACCGAGAGTGCCTGCCTGAATACCGTCTCCGATTCATCGGTCTCGCCGAGCAGCTGCAGGGTTTCCCCAAGGTCAACGAGGGGAGCGGTCGTACCAGGTTTGAAACGTACCGCGTTGCGAAAGCAACTTACGGCTTCATCAAGATGTTTCCATTCACGCATGATTGTACCGAGGTTGTAATGCGCGTCTCCATGGTCGGGCTTAAGCTGCAGTGCACGATGATAGAAGGCTTTTGCTTCGGAAAGATTCTTCCGAGTCAGCGCACAATTGCCGAGGCCGCAGAGGATTTCCGGATTGTCGGGCGCAACCTGCGCCGCTCGCTCGAGTACTTCCCGGGCCTTATCCGGCTTGCCGGTTTTCAGATACAGATCCGCAAGCTGCATAGAAAGGGCAAGGTGATCCGGTTGCAGCGCAGCGGCCTGTTGCAGAGGTTTTATCGCTTCTTCATAGCGCTGCACCGCTTTGAGTGATGCACCGAGGTTGCAGAGCGCGGCGAAAAAACCCGTGCGTATTTCCGTGGCAAGTCTGAACTGTTTTACCGCTTCTTCAAATAATCCGCAATGGCGTGCCGCATTACCGGCGGCAAAAAGAAGGTCCGGGTTGTCCGGCACATAGTCAAGTATCTTAAGAAACCGCAACCGGGCTTCAGCATGATCGCCGGATTTTGTACGGGTCTCGGCCCGCTGCAGAAGCTGCTGAAGTTGTTGAAGTTGTTGTGGTGTCATCGGTTACATTGTACGGTGGGGGAGGCGGGGCGGTCAATAGGTGGTCGGGATAATTAAGAATGCAAGAGCGGATTTGAAACCCGCCTGAACATCATCCTATGAATTGTCCGATAACCTCCCGTTGTAAATCTCTCCGCCAGCTTCTTTGAAAGCGGTAAACACTTCCGCAGCTTCCTTCGCGACAATGCCGGTTACGACTTCGATTCCTTTCTGCTGGAGAGATTTTTTCCAGTCCGATGGTTTTGTTCCTTCGTCAAATCCGGCCGCACGCGCATCGGTATCGGCAGCGCCGCAGACCACCCGCCGTATACCCGACCAGGGGATCGCGCCGAGACACATTGCACACGGTTCGGTGGAAGTGACCAGTTCAACGGCGGGAAGATCCGGGCTGCCCAGATCGTAGGTGCCGAGTTTCTGCTGGGCAAGACCGATGGCCATCATTTCCGCATGAGCAATGGAACAACCGAGCGAAACCACCCGGTTGACACCGGCAGCGATCAATTTCCCGGAGGCGCTCTCGAAAATCGCCGCGCCGAACGGCCCTCCGCTTTTACGCTTTATGTTTTCGAGTGCGAGCCCGATGACAAAATGCATGCGGGATTCATCGGTAGTCAGTGGAAATGTCTGCCGGGTGATAAAGGATTCGATCCATACCGGTAACGTAAGAATGAGTGATGAGTGTTCCATCAGGTAATCCCCGACTTCAGAAATGGTTGAGGTGTATTTTGCTTCCGTCAAGATATGCTTCGGGAACGGCTTCTTTCGTTTCCGCCGGATAACCGATGGCAACGATCATACCGACCCGCAGGTGTAGGGGAATAGCAAGCAGCTGCTGAACATATGCTTCGGCACTTGTGCCGGCATTGTGCGGCCGGTTGCGGATCTGGCCCCAGCAACTGCCCAGTCCGAGATCGGTCGCCAGCAGTTGCACATTGATTGCCGCGATCGAGCAGTCCTCCACCCAGACGTCCGACTTCGTTTCATCACCGAGAATCACCACCGCCAGTGGAGCGTTTGCGATGAATCCGGTACCGGACATTTTTGACCGGGACAGTTTCTGAAGCAGTTCCGAATCGGTGACGACGACGAACTCCCACGGATTTATTCCCCGTGATGTCGGCGAGCGCAGCAGCGTTTCCCTGACGAGAGCGATGGTTTTCTCATCAAGTTTCCGGTCCGTGAATTTTCGGATACTGCGTCGTTTGCGGAGGAGATCAATAAACATGTGGTATCCTATCCGAACCGGTAGTGTTTTCTGACCGGTGTATTGACTTTCCAGGTGCACGACATGCCGGACGGGAAGGTGACGAGATCGCCTTTTTTAACATTGACCGGCGTACCGCCTTCGGGAGTGACCGTGACGTCGCCTTCCAGAAACAGGCAGGTTTCTGGTTCGTCGTACGTCCAGGGAAATTCCGATATCTCTTTTGTCCATATCGGCCAGTTTTTTACACCGAGTTTGTCGATCTGTTCCGGTGTCGGGGCGGAGTTGACATCGATGTCCATAGAGTGCCTCCTTGTGTGGATGGTGTTAGTGAGAAGTGGTATTATTTTTTCCGTTTTGCGATTGATCTCTCCCGGTAGTTTCACTGCCGTGCCCCCTCCGATTGGAGGGGGATACATGCCTGCCCGGCAGGTATGGAAGAAAGAATACCGCGGTTAAAAAGCTGCGTTTCCCGGGTACCTCGGAAAAGGGATTACATCCCTTATGTTCTGCATACCGGTCATGAGAAGCAGCAGCCGTTCGAATCCCAGACCGAACCCTGCATGCGGAGTGGTGCCGAATTTCCTCAGGTCAAGGTACCACCAGTACGCTTTTTCGTCAAGACCGAGTGTATGTATCCGTTCGAGCAGTACATCGTGCCGTTCCTCGCGTTCGCTGCCGCCGATGAGCTCGCCGATACCGGGGACGAGCACATCCATCGCCGCGACGGTTCTTTCATCGTCGTTTCTACGCATGTAAAACGCCTTGATTTCCGCCGGATAATCGTGTACGATGACCGGTTTTTTGAATACCGTTTCGGTAAGGTACCGTTCATGCTCTGACTGCAGGTCGCTTCCCCAGTCAACCTTGAAGGTGAAATTCTCGTTGTTGCGTTTGAGAATGTCTATCGCCTCGGTATAGGTGATCCGCTCAAAACTGCTGGATGCGATTCCTTCGATCCGACAGAGAACTTCTTTGTCTATCCGCTCATTGAAAAATGAGAGATCCGCCTGATGATGTTCGAGTGCGAAGGCGGCAAGGTACCGAACGAACGCCTCGGCAAGCTCCATATCTTCAGGCAGACGGTAGAACGCCGCTTCCGGTTCAATCATCCAGAATTCCGCAAGGTGCCGGGGAGTGTTGGAATTCTCGGCTCTGAACGTGGGACCGAACGTATAGATTTTTCCGAGTGCCAATGCATAGATCTCACCTTCGAGCTGCCCGCTAACCGTGAGATTCGCCTCTTTCCCGAAAAAGTCGTTTGAATAGTCGATACCTCCTTCTTCGGTACGCGGCGGATTGTTGATGTCAAGCGTGGTCACATGAAACATCTCTCCGGCGCCTTCGCAGTCGCTGGTGGTGATGATCGGGGTGTGAACGTAATAAAATCCCTGTTCCCTGAAAAACGAGTGTACCGCGAAACTCAGTCCGCTTCGCAGCCGCATTACCGCGCCGATGGAATTGGTACGCGGGCGCAGATGGGCGATTTCCCGCAGGTACTCGAACGTATGCCGTTTTTTCTGCAGCGGATAGTCCGGCGGAGCGATGCCGAGTGGAGTGATTGATGTGGCGATCAGTTCAAACTTCTGCCCCTTTCCTTCGGAAATGCGGACATCGCCCTCGATGGTCACACTGCTTCCTGTGGTGAGGGAATGGACCGTTTCGGCGTAGTCGGGGAGGGCGTTTGCTGCGATAATCTGCAGGTTTGCCACCGAGGTTCCGTCATTAATCTCGATAAAGGAAAAATCCTTCGCATCACGACGGGTACGTACCCATCCTGCCACCATGACCCGTCCGGCCGGGGTCTCACTTGCGAGAATCGTGGCAACAGGGATTGTTTTCATACGGTTTCACCGTGGTAATCGATCAATGTAACCGGTTTGTATTTGCCGATTTTATCCATATAATTAAGGAACGGTAATCCGATGATTGAAAAAATGCCCGCCACTTCGGAACCGGCCCGTTCGATCATCTCCGCGACCGCCTGAAGGGTGCCGCCGGTAGCTATGAGATCGTCGATGATAAGCCAGCGTTTGCCGGGGGTGAGGTCTGCCTCGTGAATTTCGAGGGTAGCACTGCCGTATTCGAGATCGTAGCTCTGCTGCAGCGTTTTTCCGGGTAATTTGCCTTTTTTCCTGGCAAGCACCAATGGAACCCCGGTTTTTTCCGCATAACAGGCACCCATCAGAAACCCACGGCTCTCAATCGCTACCACGCCGTCCACGTTGTTATTGGCATATCGCAGAATCATCTGCTCTACCGCGTATCTGAAAGCGGGGGGATTGGTGAAAATGCTGGTGATATCGTAAAAAAGGATCCCCGGTTTCGGAAAATCCGGTACTTTTCTGATCGCTTTATCGAGATCCATGCGTCTCTCCTCGGTGGTGGAAGGAATAATCGTTACAAATGCCTGATATACACTGATATTAAGAAAATATGTTTTGATCACCGGGGAGCCAAAGGGCAAAACAGGGTGCGACAAGGGGTGAATCTATTATTTTAGGGGAGTACATGAATGCTGCCGGATTATTTGAAAACTCCGGTCGTTTCAATCACCCGTTGCAGTGTATTGATGAAGAGACTTGCTGTGGATTTAGATACCACTTGTGTACGGTGTGTTCCCTTTTCACGAGAGTCGCCGCAGATGGGGAATTCACCGATATACCGAAAAGACCTTCTCATATGAAATCAGTCCAATTTTTATTTCTCGGTTTGGGTACTTCGCTGCTTCTCACTTCCTGTTCCATGAACCGGATGGCGACACGGCAATTATCGGCGGCACTCACCGGGCAGAATACCGTGGTGTTCACGGGAGAAGAGGATGTCGAGCTGGCGCGTGATGCCCTGCCGTTCACCCTCAAGCTCTACGAGACCATGCTGCAGCGTGATTCCACCAATTCCGGACTGCTTCTCGTTACCGCGAAACTGTTTACGCTTTACGCGCAGGCATTCGTACTGCTTCCCGCCGATACCCTTCCTCCGGAACGGGATAAGGAAATGAAAATTATCCGTAAACGGGCGAAACGACTGTTGCTTCGTGGAAGAGAATATGCGTTACGTGCTTTTTCGGCAGCACATCCCGGAGCGCCATCGCTTTCCGGGAAAGGGTCGATCGATACCCTTCTTGGAAATACGACTGAAGCCGATACCGCTCTGCTCTACTGGGTGGCGGCTTCCTGGCTCGGGGCTGCAGCCGCGGATAAAAGTGACCTGGGGCTCATGATGTCGATACGAAAACCGATCGCCATCCTGAAACGGGTAGGTGAACTCGATGACGGATTCGACCGGGGTGCGGTACATGAGCTGCTGGCGGTGATAGGGGCAACGGCCCCGAAGGCGATCGGCGGAGGCAAAACAGTGGCACGAGAACATTTCGAAAAAGCTATCGCTTTTTCAGAAGGAAAGAAACTTTCGCCCTATGTGTCGTTCGCGGCGACTCTCTGCGGTGAGGAGGGAGGGCGTGCTGAGTTCGAACAACTGCTGAAAAAGGCACTTGCCGTCGATACGGATATTGAAAGGTCACTTCGTTTACAGAATACCATATACCGGGAGCGGGCCCGGTATTTGCTCGGTACTATTGACAACTGTTTCCCTCCGGTTCCGGCACCAGTCGATTCATCGGCGATCGATATCGGGGAAGCGGTTCGGGAGTAACTTCGCGGAGAAAGGTGCAGCTATGGATGCGGTGGATATACGAGGCGTCATTTTCGATCTTGACGGAACGCTGCTCAACACGCTTGATGATCTGGCTGGGGCGATGAATTATGTGCTCCAGCGGTGCAAGCTTCCGGTTCATCCGGTCGATGCATACCGGTATTTCATCGGTGACGGGGTAGACATGCTCGTCAAACGGGTATTGCCGTCGTCGGCCCAGGATGATAAAACATTCAAACGGATAAAGGATGCATTCATCAAACGGTATCAGGAATACTGGTGCGTAAAGACGACACCGTACGACGGTATCGAGGAGATGTTTGATGCGCTGCATGAGAAAAACCTTTTTCTGGCGATACTTTCCAATAAACCGCATCTGATCACCAATGAGACCGTCCGGCACTTTTTCGGTACCCGCCACTTTACCGCCTGTATCGGTTACGGTATTTTTCCAAAGAAACCGGATCCGGAAGCCGCACTCTATATCGCATCGAGCATGGGAATCGCACCTGAAAAATGCCTCTATGTTGGCGATACCGGTACGGATATGCAGACTGCCGCTGCCGCGGGAATGCCCCGTGTCGGGGTACTCTGGGGCTTTCGTGAGGAGAATGAACTCTGGGAGAACGGTGCGCAATGGGTAGTAAGCTGGCCGTCGGAGGTGGTTGATATTGTAGGAAACAGCGTTCTGGTGGCGTGAGAGGGGGCGTTCTATTCGGAATATGGGGTCGGCATCGGTATCGAAAAAGATTGTGGGGTGGAAGTCAATCTGGTTAAGTGCAAATGGAAATGTGAAAACGCCTTTGTTCTTTTCTTTTTGAACAGACAATACCGAAAGCGGTGTGATTGGAAACAGTGTTGCAGACACTGGATACTTCACGCTTAAAGAACGGTAGTAACATTCCGATATCGACCCGGAGAAAATAATCATTGAGATGATTCATAAATAGGTGAAATAAACATATGCGTCTACTTTACCGACCTTTTCCAAAGGAGGAGAGAATGAAAATCAACCGTTTACTGACTGCAGCCGCAGCGTGTCTGCTGATTACATCTGCGCTGTATGCTCAGATGAGTATCAAATTCCGCGGCAGCGGCGAGTGGTGTATCGGCGACAAGTACCAGCAGATATTTGTCAACTCCGGCCAGGAGTCGGTAGTGGGGCAGGTGATAAGTATCGATACACTCACCCCCATGCGCGGGATGAGTACCGGTATTGCGGTGAAACTCAAGACCGATCGCGAGGATGTCGAAGTGCAGCTCGGACCGTCGTGGTATATCCTGTTTCAGGATATGGCGCTGCAGGTGAATGACAAGAATATCGAGGTGCGCGGTTACCGTACGATGATGAACGGTAAACCGGTGATCATGGCCTCGAAACTTGTCCGGCGCGACAAGGTGCTTCTTCTGCGGGATGATGACGGAGTGCCGTACTGGTGCGGGTGGCGGCCGAAGATGTAGGGGGGTTATTTAAATAGCTGTAGTTTAGCACATTTTAGCACGTAGAAAGCGGTAAAATACTCCAGAAAGTTATTTTAGTTTTGTTAAGCAAAATAACCAATGAAAGGAGTATTCACCATGAGTAAAATACTATCTTTGCCGAAGAGTTTCATGCAACTTTCAGGAAAAATGCACGGGGTCTTCACGGAGCCTTCATTTTTCTATTTTAGCGAATTCATCAAGGGGATTCTTCTCAGTTCCCGCAAAGCGGTGACGAAGTTCTACCTTCTCGGCGATCATGGCAGACATTTTACCGACTACCATCGTTTCCTCAACAGTTATAAATGGAATCCACGGGAACTGGCGCTATCGATACTGAAAACGGTTGTTAAAACATTCAACAATAGTACACCTGACCCTTGGCCTGGACGACACACTTATTCCGAAATACGGTAAAAAGATATTTGGCAGAGCACTCCATTTTGACCATGCCGCCAAGGTGAACTTTGCCTCGTACATCAAAGGGCACAACTGGGTTACCATTGGAGTACTTCAACAGGTAGCGGCTCTGAAGAAGTAGATCTGTTTTCCCTTCTGGAGCGATCTTTTTATTCCGGAAAAGAACTGTACTGCTTCAAACACTCCATTTTTAACAAAAATCGACATTTCGGTAAACATGCTCAAGAGCATAAAGGAATGTTTCTCGGCACTTTCCATTACCCTGGTTGCTGATGCACTTTATGCGAAAAAGAAGCTTTTACGGTGGTGTGTCGAGGCGAAAGTGACGATGGTTACCCGTTTGCGGAGTGATGCAGCACTTTTTGAACCGGTTCGAGAATCGAAAACTGGAACACGAGGCCGTCCGCCGATAAAAGGAAAACGGTTACCGTTTCGATTGGTGACATTCTATATCAGATGAAAAGCCAGTGTGTTACGCAGAGCATTTTAAGCATCTTACCGAAAGACAGGGTAAATGAACGAAAAATCGAGCAGTTGCAGGAGCTTTTCAGTATCGTTGTGTAGGAAAATACGGTAATACTGGCGCAGATAAAGGTTGAAATCACGAAGATTGAAAATGATTTGTTTACTCGTAAGAGTGAGCAGTAGTGAAAATATGTGCTAAGCTACAGTTATTTCAAGTCCTTACAAGTTTCCCTGCGGGGGATGTAGGGGGCGTAAATGTCAATGGTAAACAGGAACAGTTTAAATTACAGAAGTATCGTGCGTAATCGTTCGCGTAACGATAGCGGTACTTCACAGAAATCAAGGTACCCTTCCATCCCGCCAAATTCGGTATCGATTCGTGAAAATGCCGTTTCAAGATATTCCCGACGGGCGGTAAGTGTTGCATCGAACGCTGCTGCGGGAAACAGTGAAAGGGAGAGCACCTTGAGCGGTACTGTGAAACGTCGTATCCGCGGCAGGATGAATTCATTGGTGGTAAGGTAGTCTTTTATAATATCGCTGTCGGTTACGCCGAGGGTTCTGAGAATGAGTGCAACGGCAAATCCGGTGCGGTCTTTTCCTGCCCTGCAATTAATACAGAGCGGGTAGAAATCGGCCGAAGTGACCCACGAGAAGAGTTTCCGTATCGAAGGCGCGGCCAGTGATACGATATCACGGTACACGGAGGTAATCGCTTTTTGAACAAGTTCTTCACCGTTGCGTTTAAACAAATTGGGTTGAATACGTTCACGTGCAATCCGGTCGACGTCGAGGGGAAGTGTCAGGCGCTGTACGCCGGAAAGCCCGGTCACTGTTCCAAACCGCTCTTCGGAGGGACGCAGATCAATGATGGTGGAGAGATGGCAGTTTTCAACCAGCAGGCGGTTTTTTCCATTGAGCCGGTCCAGGGAGGCGCTTCTGTAAATCATGCCGGTTTTTACCGTTTTACCGCCGGCAGTGACATAGCCGCCGCAGTCTCTGAAGTTTATTGAATTGTTCATTTATCGTTCGTTCAGATCAGTTGAGGGTGAAATTGATCCGGTAGACATAGTTGACGATGGTTTTTTTTCCGTTGATACGGGGTGGTGGAAAACGCCATCGGGGCAGCAC
>JAFGHA010000007.1 GCA_016930275.1 Chitinispirillaceae bacterium | reverse complement strand
GCACGTATGGACGAGATCGCCAGGGATGCAGGGGTGACAAAGGCGCTTATTTATTACTACTTTCAGGGTAAAGAGGCGATTCTCAATGAACTGTTTACCGCTTTTTTCAGAGAAGCAACCGATTTTCTCCTGAATTTTGTTGAACGGGGTGCTTTCGGTACAAACGCCGAAGAGAATAAAAAAATGTTTGAGGCTGAATATGAATCATATCTTGAATCCAATTCCGATCTTTTAAAGATCATTTTTACTGAATCGTTGAAAGAGGAGGTCAAAATTCCGCCACTTTTCAGATTGGTGGATTTAGCAGGTAACGATCAGGATGAGCGGATTGAACAGATGAAAAAGAGCGCTCAATTTAAAGGAAAGGAGATGCAACAGACAATGGTAACGGAATTTTTTACCGGAGTCATTCCGTTGGTTGTCTATATCATGATTAAAAAAAAGTGGTGTGAACATTTCCGGATTGGCGAAGATGAACTCAAGCGATACTTCAGTTGTGCCATGCAGGATACACATGAACAGTATCACTTGAAGCTACAGTCGAAATAAATTTTTTTTCAAAGAACCTGACTGAATAGTCAGTAAGTATTCTGGAAAGGTGGTAAGTATGCGGATTCTTGGAGTGGAGTCTGACAGGTGTACCGGTTGCAGGGCCTGTGCTGTCGAGTGTCCGGCGAATCTGTATTCATACAGTGAATACAAAACAGCTGTTTTCAGCGATCCGAATAACTGGTGCACCGGATGCGGACACTGCATCGCCGTTTGTCCGATGGATGCGGTGAAGTATGATGGTGATGAGAGGGCGAATCGACTGGTGGAGCCACTGCCTGAAAGTAATGCCGTTTTGAATCTTTTGCAGAGTAAACGTTCGATACGTGCCTACAGGCCCGATGTGGTCTCGCGGGAGGATATCGCCACAGTTCTGAATGCAATGCGCTGTGCACCGAGCGGGCACAATGCGCAACCATGTGCATACCTTGTAATTACGGATGAAGCACAAAAAACGCTGCTGCGCGACACTACCGTTTTAATGCTGAAGAAGTTTCGTATGCTGATGCGTTTTTACCGACTGATGCGACCTTTTGTCAATAAGCAACTCTATGGCATCATGTCGGATCCCGGTGTCGCCCTGGGGATCGAAGACATGGCAAATCGGCATGAGGCGGGAGAGGACCCGATATTTTTTAATGCACCGGTGGTTATCGCGGTGCATGTTCCGGATAGGGGGGGTGAGTCCTTTATCGATCCGTCAATAGCGTTTACCTATGGTATGCTTGCGGGACACGCCATCGGGCTAGGAAGCTGCTGGATGGGTTTTACCATAATGGCCGTTGTTAGAAATAAGAAGATATTACGCCGTTTTAATGTTCCCGCCGGAAGAATGATGGCGGGAGTAATGACACTCGGGTATCCGGTTTCGACGTTTCAGCGAATTCCGGTGAGAAACAAGCTGAACGTTTCCTGGCAGTGATTATGATGGAGGTATTCAGTTTTTGAAGTAACGGAGGAAGTTTGGTATGTGCACTGCCGGTGCTTGATGAAGGCTTAAAAAAGGTTGCAATGACCACTACTTTGGTGAAGTATAAGCGATTGATTTATAAAATATTATTACTATTGTGCACGTTGGTTACACAAGTATATTTCGTATAATCGTGGCAGTAGTTTGTACTGTCAGTTTTTAAAAGGAGGAACAGTATGGCCGAAAAACCGGTCGGCTGCGCGCGACCGACGGGCGGGCCTGTTGGAGAGATGCCGCAGGGTACGAAATCAGAAAAGGATCCATCGGTAACAAAGGAGAAACGGTCTATGGTTATGGTCGGAAAAAAAGCACCCGATTTCGCCGCGCCCGCTTACCACAATGGCGCGTTCACCAGTGTCAAGCTCTCGGATTTTCTGGGAAAGTGGGTGGTGCTCTGCTGCTATCCGGGTGATTTCACCTTTGTCTGAGCGACTGAAGTCTCCGCGGTCGCGGAGAAGTACAGTGAGTTTCAGAAGCTTGGTGTTGAAGTGCTCTCGATGAGTGTCGACAGCGTGTTCGTGCATAAAATGTGGAATGATAACGAACTGTCGAAAATGGTCAAGGGGGGCGTTCCCTTCCCGATGCTCTCTGATGCCGGTGGTAAAGTTGGTGCAGTGTACGGTATTTACGATGAGGATGCCGGGGTTGAAACGCGCGGGCGTTTTCTGATCGATCCCGACGGCATCATTCAGGGGTACGAAGTGCTTACGCCGCCGGTGGGCAGAAACGTTGGTGAGACGCTTCGGCAGGTGCAGGCGTTTCAGCTGGTGCGCGAGAGTAAGGGAACCCAGGCGACTCCCTCCGGCTGGAAACCGGGAAAGATGACACTCAAGCCGGGCCCCGATCTGGTGGGCAAGGTCTGGGAGGTCTGGAAAACGGATATGGCGTTTGATTGACAGTACCGTGAAGTGACGGTTAACGGTAAAAACGGCGGAAGTTTTCCGTCGTTTTTCTTTTATACGGTTGTATCCCGTGGCTTCACGCCAGGGTTCGATGCTCTTCAGGGAGTGCATGGAGGGAAAGACTCCTCGTCATAGCTCCTGTAGCAGAGTACCCGTTGTTCACGGGCGTCCGCAATACAGATTACCGATGTCGTCTCGGAATCGTTGATGTCGTTTGTATATATAACTCGCACGGTGTCTTCCCATTTTGATTGATTCGGCAGCAGCTCGGTGAGATGATTCGGGGCGGCAGTGAAAAAATCACGGTTGAGGATGTCACCATTCTGGTTCGGATACATCGCCAGATACAGCATTTCCATTTCAACCAGTTCATTGAGAAAATGTGTCCCGAGTGAAACATCAGGGATGAGATTTTCGTGCATGGCGACAATTTCGCAGAGAATCGAAACATGGTTGATGTCATTGAAATTAACCGGGACGCCCAGTTCCGGGCTGCTGGTCCCCCATCTTCCCGGACCGAGAAGCATGATGTTGTTTTTCTCACTCCGTACCGGAATGCTGTTGTTGATTTCACCGATCAATCGGGCAACCGCATAGCGATCCTGAATAGAAAGAACTCCGTATTTCTCCGGTACAATGTAAATGAATGTCTGCAGTTCCACGACTCTGCTCTGACCGACAACAGCACTCCGTGATTCGATGATCCGGTTCGTATCGTTAATCGTTACATCCGGTATTGCAACCGCAACCTGCTGCTGTACCTGAAGCGGCCGGCATTGCACGAGGTTGATTTTATAGGATTGCTTTTCAGGAAAATTTACGGTGAATTCAATGTCTACGGGATAATTATATACTTTCTCAAGTATTTTGAGCATTGTACTCATGTCGTCGACAAAACCGGTTTTTTTAACCAGGTTGTTGAACGACAGGTAACGACGGGAAGGACCGCCGCCTCTCGAAGCGGTTGTATCAAATTCGGAAATGTATTCGAGCGGCAAATCATCGGATTCATCAAGAAGGTCGGCACAGTAACCGGAAACCAGTTGATTTGCGGCAAGATCGATATAGTCCGACTTGTTCTGCGTGTATCGTCTGACCTGATCGTAGTTGCTTTCCGGACGTTTGAGCGGTTCGTTCAATGCCATGATCCGGGTATAATCGTCGTCCGTACGGTCAACCGCTCGGGTGCCGAGACCGAATACCATCCGTAACACGCCGGCGTCAGGGTCGATATCCTTATCCCAGACGTAGGGATTGAATGAGAAACCGACTCCGGCAACCGGAGGATAAAAATTATTGTTGTACATTTTTCCGGATACCCGCATGATCAGAAGCGCCATCTGTTCATCGTGCTGCAGCATATTCCGTTGCTGACGATATCTCAGGGCTTTTTCGCTTAATGCGCTTGCGTAAACGGTGCGGACCGCAGCGAGAAAATCCTGAAGACGACGGTCACGAGGCCCCTGATTCGCACAGAACACGCTGTCGTATTTACCGGCGAAAGCATTGCCGAAATTGTCCTCAAGAAGAGAACTGGATCGGACGATGAAGGGGGACTGACCGAAGTAGTCGAGCATTTCCTGAAATTGCAGAATCGTATCATCGTTGAACTTGCCGGTGATTACCAGTCGTCGGGCTCTTGTCGCCTCTTCCAGAAAATCCTCGGAGGTGCGGAGCGATTGACGAAGCCACCAGATACCGTTATTGACAAGGAAATCATAGAACACGTCCGATCCGATGAAAAAGGAGTCGTGCTCCTCCAGCAGGGTTTTGTAACGGGGGTCGTTTTTTTTAAGTATCGCGCGGGCGAGGAGCATGCCGACCGCTTTCCCGCCGATAAGGCCGGTACCGATCATTCGCCGCCGGACATCGAGGATATCTTCGAGTGAGAGGTAGCGGCAGGTTATTTCGATTATCTTCGGATCGCGTGAGAAAATCATCGGTACGAGCCGGTTGAAACAGCAGTCTTTTTTCTCCTGCGGGTAATGATCGTTGATCGCGGTACGGGCACAGACGAATTCCCGCTCCCAGAAACCGGGGCCCGCATCACGTTGCAGTCCGGACCATTTTGCGGAGGTGAGGATTTCGGAAATAACGGCACTGTCGCTTACCACCCTGAACGTGTCGTCACGCCAGACGTGGAACATGTTCATGGTGGAAGAGTACCGCTGCTGCACCTTGAGCGGTCGAAGATAGATGGTCTTGTTATGCTCATACAGGTCAAGAAAGAGTTGCGTCGTTTCCTGGATGGGGCGTATCGCTTCCGACGAGTGAAAATTCCTGTACAGAAAGAAATAGGCAAGGGTTTCCAGATCGTAGAGGTAGGGGCAGGTAAGACGGAAAAAGTTGCCCAGCATCTGATCGGAAAGCCAGGTGGTGGAGAGTTCCGAGAGACAGTCAAACAGATAGTAGGAACCGCGTTCGGCATTCCGGATCGTCTGGTGGATGTTGTCGGTGAATGTTTCGAACCCTTCGGTCGGATCGAATGTGTGGATGCGGACATTATCCTCATCTCCACTGATCAGCGGGGGGTGTGAAGCGAACCGGAGGTAAATGAGGGATTTTCCCGCTGCACGGGCTGCCTTTACATAATGGGGAATGAAAAACGTGAAATCCGAGATGTCATCGACTTCCCATACCACGTTGTCACCGGCAAGGATACCTTTAAGCAGTTTGTCAAGTCCGTCAAGTCCTGAAGAAAAATGATGGCTGTTCATTCAGATCTCCTTGCCTGTATGATGGAAAAGTTCCGAAGCGGAACCGGACTGAGAAGTAAAATAATTACCTGCAGTATGCATCGGCATGCGACGGTTACCGGGTGGTTCTTGAACGGCCCGCAGAAGAGGTTCGAGTTGACAAATCAACCGTTTGCGGATAATGCCACCGGGAAACTCCGGTATCGTTGTTGGGGTGAAAAAACGAAAACGATGCATATAAAACATATGCATCGTTTCGTAAGGGGTACATTCTCGAAGACCGGACCCTGTTCAGACGATACCCTGATCGAGCATCGCGTCGGCGACTTTGATGAAACCGGCGATATTCGCCCCTTTCACGTAGTTGCCCGGGCATCCGTACTCATTGGCGGTTTCGAAACAGGCCGTATGGATCGATTTCATGATATCGTGAAGACGGTTGTCAACCTCTTCACGGGTCCATGACAAGCGCATCGAATTCTGGCTCATTTCGAGGCCTGACGTGGCGACACCGCCGGCATTTGCGGCTTTTCCGGGACCGTAAAGGATCTTGTTTTCGATGAAAAGATCGACGGCCTCGGGGGTGCTGGGCATATTCGCCCCTTCCGATATAAGATAACAGCCGTTTTTCAGCAGGGTCTTTGCATCATCCTCGGTGATTTCATTCTGTGTCGCACTCGGGAATGCGCAGTCGCATGGTATCGACCACGGGCGCTGGTCTTTACGGTATTCACAATTGAACTTCTCCGCATATTCGTGGATCCTGCCGCGACGGAAATTTTTCAGTTCCATAACCCAGGCCAGTTTTTCGGCGGTGATGCCGTCCTTGTCGTAAACCGTTCCCGCGGAATCCGAAAGGCTGACGACTTTTCCGCCGAGCTGATTGATTTTTTCCACCGTATACTGTGCCACATTGCCGGAGCCGGACACCGTACAGGTTTTTCCTTCGAATGCCTCATTGCGTGTTTTGAGCATTTCATCGGCGAAATACACCGAACCGTACCCGGTCGCTTCCGGTCGGATGAGGGAGCCGCCCCAGTTCAATGCTTTCCCGGTCAGTACGCCGCTGAATTCATTCCGAAGGCGTTTGTACTGTCCGAACATGAAACCGATCTCCCGGCCACCCACGCCGATGTCTCCTGCGGGAACGTCGGTATTTGGACCGATGTGGCGTGCCAGTTCAGTCATGAACGACTGACAGAACCGCATGACCTCGTTATCCGATTTTCCTTTGGGGTCAAAATCCGCCCCGCCTTTTCCGCCACCCATCGGGAGGGTAGTAAGTGAGTTTTTGAATATCTGCTCGAACCCTAAAAACTTCAGAATACTCTGACTTACGCTCGGATGAAAGCGCAGACCGCCTTTGTATGGTCCGAGTGCGCTGTTGAATTCAATCCGGTAGCCTCGATTGACGTTTATTTTTCCCCTGTCGTCCACCCATGGTACCCGGAATACGATCTGCCGTTCAGGTTCAACGATCCGTTCCAGAATACCAGCTTCAACATATTCCGGATGTTTCTCAACAACATCTTCCAGTGATTCCAGTACTTCACGGACAGCCTGCAGAAATTCGAGTTCACCGTAACTTCTTCTCTGTACGGTTTCGAGAATTTTCTGGATAGTGGTATTCATATACCTCTCCCGGTTGAAATGAATGGAAAGCAATTTCCGATAAAATATTTGCAAAAGGTTGAATAAAAGCAAAAAAAGTTTATTTTAAATTTTATAGAAAAAAATTAACGGAAAAATTGTAGTAATGAAAAATTGGTAATGTTATTTTGATGAATATAAAGGAGCTATTACCCATTAGAATGACGGAAAAAAAAAGGAAAAAAGAGGCAGGTTAAAAAGGGTGGTTATCCATGGTTAACTGTTTAATGATGGAAATGGACCGATTTTCATTACCGTTTACGGTATGGTGATACACAGAGGTGGTAGCAATGTCTTCAAGCAAAAATGTACACATCACAAATCTTATTCTCAGGGCGCTGCATGAATCGGGAGGGGCTGCAGGGGCGGCAACCATTTCAAATTCTCTTTCCAGCATGGGAATTGTACTTCATCCGCGTTCGATTCGTTATCATCTGGCTCAGATGGACAGAGAGGGGCTGACGGTCTGTCCGGCACGCCGTAAAGGCAGGACACTGACGGAACTTGGGAAAAAGGAACTGAGCAGGGTTGATGTTATCGGCAGGGTCGGATTCGTGTCGGCCAAGGTTGATGAACTGGGATACCGGATGACACTCGATGGAAATAATGATTCAGGAACCGTTATCCCCAATATCGTTCTGGTCTCTCAGAAGGATTTTGAACGATCGATTCATTTCATGACCCCGGTTTTCAACGCCGGGCTCGGTATAGGCGGGCGGATTGCCTATAAAATGTATGGAGAGCACATGGGTGGAATCATGGTTCCCCGTGGAAAAATCGCCCTGGCGACGATATGCAGTATGACGATGAACAGTCTCTTCATCAAAGCGGGAATTCCGATAACATCGCGTTTCGGGGGGCTGCTTGAAATGAAGTACCGGAAGCCGGTCCGGTTTGTAACGATGATTGATTATAAAGGAACGTCCATTGATCCGCTGAAATTGTTCATTCTTGCCGGGATGACCGATGTATTCACCTATGCGCAAACGGGAGACGGAATAATCGGAGCGAGTTTCAGAGAATTTCCCTCCATCGCATTTGAACATGTGCGCAAACTTCTGACTGTATTCCGTGAAAAATATGATCTCGGCGGTGTCATTATTCTGGGGCGTCCGGGAATGCCGCTTCTTGACGTGCCGGTAAATGAAGGGCGTACGGCAATGGTGGTACTCGGTGGGCTCAATCCCGTTGCCGCTCTGTATGAAAGAAATGTACCCGCTGAAATTCATCCGCTTATAGGACTCGAGGAATTTTCCACGTTTCTTAAATTTGAAGATGTTGCTCCTATCGGAAGACGTACGGTTAATGCCTTGTAGCTTCTGTTCGAAATCGATATAGGTTCTATACTGAGGGTGTCGATTTAACCTGTATTCCTAAAAACACATGGCAGGTTAGGTTTGAAACCTATTCCCATTCCTTTGCAACAATGCAATAATGTGTAGCATTTATTGCAATGTTGCACAATCTCTTCATGGCATACTGCTCCGGAATGTCCGAAAATAACAAAGAAACATCAACTGTGTCATTCGGCATGGAAATAGCGTATATCCCGAATGACAGAAATGCAACAGGGTCCTGTTAAATAGGTACGTTAATTTTTTTTAAGGAGGTGGTTATGCCACGAGGAGACAGAACCGGCCCGAGGGGAATGGGGCCGATGACGGGAAGAGGCGCGGGGTTCTGCGCTGGAAACGCGGTTCCGGGTTTCGTGAATCAGATGCCGGGCAGAGGTGCCGGATTCGGCGGACAAGGCAGAGGTTTCGGCAGGGGTAGGGGCTGGAATGCCGGATGGGGATTTCAGGGAGTTCCGACTTCCGCTCAGACGGCTTCCTATTCTCAGGTCGATGAGTTGTCGACATTAAAGAATCAGGCCCGATATTTCGGTGATGCGCTCGAGTCAATCAACAGTCGGATTTCTGAACTCGAAGCAAAGAAACAGTAAATGAATCCGGATGGTCCCGGCTCAGAGGCGTCTATATATCCGATGCACCTGAGGCGGGATTCTCTATTCGGGCAGGCAGTGGAGTGTCGCCGTTGGAGTTGTTGAATACGCCGCGCGGGTTGTTACCGTTTTTTTTCCGGGGGCTTCATTCCTTCACCGCAAGAGAGAACCAATTATAAATGCAAACCATTCATGAATGCCTGCCCTGCTTTGTCAATCAGGCGCTAGGTTCATTAAAGCACTGCGGTGCAACGGACGAGCAGGTTGACGGTGCAATGCGCAGGGTGTTTCGTGAACTTGCAGCCATCGATTACCGGTCGACACCTCCCGTTACCGCTCAGAAAATCTGTCGTATTGTTTCCGGTGCTCTCGGAGTGGAGGACCCCTATGCAGATCAAAAACGACGGTTCAACGAATTCGCCGGACGGCTTCTGCCGGGTATAGCGCGGAAAATCGCGGCGCAGCAGGATGTCTTTGCCGCGAAAGTCAAGCTGGCAACTGCTGCGAACATCATCGACTTCGGCAGTAACGTTAACCTCACCGAGGAGGATGTGCTGAAAAATTTCGAACGGATGACGACCGTGCCCGTTAACACCGCAGCAATAGCCGCCCTAAAGGAAACCGTCAATGCCGCGGAGAGTGTTCTTTTTCTCTGCGATAATGCGGGGGAAATCGTGTTTGATCGTTTCCTGATTGAAGAAATGCCGTATGAAAAGATCGCCTGTGTCGTGAGGGGGTACCCCGTTCTCAATGACGCGACGATGGACGATGCGGAAGCCGTGGGGCTTACCGGTATGGTGCGTGTACTATCGAACGGTTCTGGTGCGCCGGGGACCATCCTGAAAGAATGTTCCACTGAATTCATGCATCTTTTCGAAGCTGCCGATGTGGTCATTGCCAAAGGACAGGGAAATTACGAGACGCTGAGCGGTACGACCGGGAAAAGAATTTTTTATCTGCTGCAGGTGAAATGTCCGATGGTTGCGAGCGAGATAGGGCTTTCCGTCGGTTCTCTCGCCGTTGTGGACAGTACGGGAGGCCGGTATGACCGGCAGAGGGAGGTGGCCGCATGATTTATCGTCGGGAACTTAATGCCGGATTGTAGAGACGAAGGAAACGGTAAATCTGCGGCCGTTCATCGTGTATGAAAAGGAGGTAACCATGCCGTTGCGAAATGGTACCGGTCCCATGGGCTCCGGTCCGGGGTCGGGTCGGGGCAGGGGATGGTGCCGTACCGGTACCGGTAACCGGAATATCGTGCGGCAGATATCCGGCGGTCGACACCGCTGGTTGCCGGAGGTTGCGGTATCGCTTGTTGCACTGATGGTGCATGATGCGCTGAATCCTGCCGGATTGCTGCGCAGGAGCATGCGAATGTTATTGTCTGTGAATAAGGGGGACGTGGTTCAGCCCGGCCGGCGGGAAGCGGAATATTCAGTTTCGGATACGCGGCAGGTACCGGAGCGTCGAAACAATTCCGTTCAGTAATGAACATGATTTTACGCTGTTACGCCGAACGATACGGGCGGAAAGAAACGAAGTACATTGGGAAAAAATACGGAACAGTCTGACGAAGCAACACCGTATGTCCGGTGAGACGTCCGAACCCGGGAACATGGGTCGAATGAACGATCCCGACGGGTCGGCATGGGTTACCGGATTATGTGGCGATACCATGGAGATGTACCTGGTTATTGAAAACGGTACGGTGACCGACGCAACATTTTTTACCGACGGATGCGGTTCGTCGAGAGCCTGCGGGGCGGCCGCTGTTGCATTGGCAAAAGGGAAAACGGTGGAAGAGGTGCTCCGTATATCGCCCGCCGATGTTGCCGACGTCGCCGGGGTAACTTCCGGCAACGACATTCACTGCGCGATACTTCCGGTAAGTACGCTCCATCGTGCACTGGCCGATTATCTGGTGCGGTCGGGCAGAGGCTGAACACCGACGACAAGGTATCGGGGATGCGGCATCACGAGGCTATGGTTCCGGTCGCGAAGGGTATACATAATAACAGAGAAACGTGCGTTTCACCTTAACTCCACTGGATCCCGGCGTTCGCCGGGATGACGGTAAAACTTATCGGTACTGCATCATTCGTGCAGATTGAGATAAGACAGCTAATAATGAAAATATAAATGAGACAGTTGATAACGGTTACAACAATACATCTCTTTACGATTGAAACAAGTTGCTGAGAAATGCCGCGCGAAGCTGATCTGATCCGGATACGACACTGGTTTGAAACCTATGTGCTGCAGTTTTTCACCGGTGACGACCATACCGATTCCGCACTGCGGATAAAGGTGGAACATACGAAAAACGTTGCGATTGAAACCTGTTGCATCGCCGCTTCACTCGATATGGATGCGGAGCAGTGCTACCTGGCTGAAATTATCGCGTTATTGCATGATATCGGTCGGTTTGAACAGTTCTCCCGCTACCGTACCTACTCGGACCGGGAATCCGAAGATCATGCGCGATTGGGGGTGGAAGTTATCGGCACTACCGGTGTGCTGGAGCGGTTTACCGGGGAAATGCAGAGGTTCATTTGCTCGATTGTCGGATGCCACAACCGGATTACCCTGCCGGAGATGGGGGATCCTCTGCTGCTTCACTATCTCAGGATTCTCCGTGATGCGGATAAAATAGATATTCTGCGGGTGGTAACGGAATATTACGCGGGGTACTCCGGGAACGATGCCATTTCCATCGGACTCCCCGACACTCCCGGGGTCGCCGATGCGGTGCTACGGAGTGTGATCGAGGAAAGAATGGTGAGTATTTGCGATGTGAAGTCGCTTAACGATATCAAGCTTCTGCAGATCAGCTGGGTGTTTGACCTGAACTTTCCGTACACCTGTGCAATGATAAAGAATCATCGTTACCTAGACAAACTGGCGGCTGCATTGCCGCAAACCGGCCTTGTTACACAGGCCGTGGATACTGCACAACGCTTTCTGCAGAGACGCTGCAGTGAAGAAAGGAGAAACTGCGAATGCCTGATCCCCTGACGCCGTATGGAAACAAGCCGATGGTAACTCCCATCGTGAATGCGGTCAATTATCATTACGGGTCATTTGAAGTACTCAGAAAAATCACCGATGGTGAGATCGACGGGTATACGTATCATCGTGACGACAATCCGACCGTCCGTGTCGTCGAGAAGCAGATTGCCGCAATGGAAAAAGCCGAGGATTGCATCATCTGTACTTCGGGTATGGCGGCGTGTACGCTGGTATACTTCACCTTTCTCAAGGCGGGTGATCACCTCATCCTGTTTCATGATATTTATGGCGCACACTACAAGGTGTCGCTTGCGCTGGAACGGTTCGGCGTGGAGGTGACGTGGATAAATGCGAATGATGCGGACCGGATCGAAGAACATATCCGTCCGGAAACGTCGATGATCTTCTGTGAAACGCCGAGCAATCCGCTCTGCAAAATAATCGATATCCGTGCTCTGGCGTCGGTCGCCGGGCGGCATTCGGTACGGCTTGTCGTTGACAACACCTTCGCGACGCCGTATCATCAGCATCCGCTGGATCTGGGAGCGGATCTGGTGGTGCACAGCGCCACCAAAGCGCTCGGCGGGCATAACGATCTTATGGCGGGGGCGATTGCCGGAAATAAAGATGACTACGACAAGCTCTGGTTCAGCAGGCAGGCATTCGGAATGACGCTCGATGCCTATTCGGCATCATTGCTTGAACGGGGATTGAAAACGTTTCCCCTTCGTGCTGAACGGATGGCGGAAAACGCGCAGGCGATTGCCGGCTTTCTTGCAAAGCATCCGAAGATTGAAAATCTGAGATATCCCGGATGGACGGACGACCAGGGGCATGCGGTTGCAGCTTCACAGATGTCCAACGGATTCGGCGGTATGATGGCGTTTGATGTCGGTGGAACTATTGAAGATGCAAGAAAATTCATTGCAAAACTGAAGCGTGTTTACCATGCGGTAAGCCTCGGTTCCACGGAATCACTGATTTGTATTCCTTACCTGACTACCATGCTCTATATGCCTCCCGAACGTCGAGCCACCTTTGGTGTCAGGGAAAATACCGTCCGGCTGTCGGTGGGTATCGAACCGGAAAAAGTCCTGATCGATGATCTGGCGGATGCTTTGCAGTGGTAACCTGACTCCGGTTTGGGAATATGCATGCTCGGTAAAAAGGCTGTTTTGGTAAAAAATGTATCGTATACCGCAAATCTGTGAGGAAGTCGCCACCGGAAGGTATTTTTATCGTAAATAACAGCAACCCGATTGATGAATTGCAGTGTGCCATGTCTGAACCTCCCTTCATTCCTTCCGATCCGATTCTCGACTCCATTGCCGACGGCGTGTTCACCGTTGATGGCGACTGGAATATCACCTCGTTCAACCGAGCTGCCGAAGCGATTACCGGAACACCCCGGGGCGAGGCGATCGGGCGCAAATGCTGGGAAGTATTTCATGCCGATGTGTGTGAACGCGGTTGTCTGCTCAAAAAAACGTTGAAAACAAAGCGGCAGAGCATCAACAAAACGGTTTACATCGTCAATACCGACGGGATAAACATTCCGATCAGCGTATCGACCGCGTTGCTCAAGGATACGACCGGAAAGGTCATCGGCGGGGTCGAGACCTTCAGGGATCTCAGTGAAATCGAAGAATTGCGCCGGGAGGTGGCGGGAAGATTCACCCATGGTGATATCATTACCGGTGATCATCGCATGCATGCATTGCTTGCAACGTTGCCGGTAATCGCACGAAGTGATTCACCGGTGCTGGTACTGGGGGAAAGCGGGACCGGCAAGGAACTCCTTGCGAAAGCGCTGCACAATCTCAGTATGCGTGCAAAGGGACCGTTTGTCGCGGTCAACTGCGGCGCACTGCCTGAAAATTTACTCGAATCGGAGCTGTTCGGATACAAAAAGGGTGCGTTCACCGATGCGAAAAAGGATAAACCCGGAAGGTTCGAGCGGGCGCGGGGGGGGACGTTGTTTCTCGATGAAATCGGTGATCTTCCCGCTTCGTTGCAGGTGAAACTCCTGCGGGTACTTCAGGAGAAAAGCTACGAACCCCTCGGGGCTACCGAACCGCACGACGCCGATGTCAGGATCATTGCGGCAACCAACCGTGATATCGAAACGATGGTGGCGGAGGGGACGTTCCGGCAGGACCTTTACTACCGGTTGAATATCATTCCGATGGTGCTGCCGCCGCTACGGGAAAGGCCGGGGGATATTCCGTTGCTCACCGATCATTTCATCAGGCACTACAACACGCTGTACCGTAAATCAATCGATCACATCGCCGCCGAGGGAATGAGCCTGATATTCGAGCATCCCTTTCCCGGTAACGTCAGGGAACTGGAGAATATTCTGCAGCACGCGTTTGTGCTTTGTGAAGGATCGGTGATCGAGAAAAAACATCTTCCCGCGTATCTCTTGCGTGCGGTCCGGCCGGCGGCTGCGGTATCTCCCGCGAGGACTTCTCTCGAGCAGTTCGACCGGGAGCGCATCGAGGAGGCATTGTCACGCAATAAATACAATCGGGCGAAAACCGCGGCGGAACTGGGCATGCATGTCGCGACGCTCTGGCGAAAAATGAAGAAGTACGGTATCGAGGGCTGAGGTGTCGGCATGTGGTTTCGGGTCGGTTATGAGAAGAAGTGATACCGGTCTCTTCGAGAACCCAATGTCGGGTACTACACGGGTTGAACACCGTCTACCACCGTACCGTCGCATTCACCGATACCGTCAGATTCTCCGATTGACGTGAATTGATGTCGAATGGCGCATATCGCCGGTACTGATAATCCATCACCCCGTCAAGTGACAGAAACCTGAAGGGAAGGATTGAACATTCGATGTTTGTCCGGAAAGAACGGTTGTCATCGGCATGTTTGAATTCCGGATCCATATTTTCGTAGCGGAAGGCTACGCGTGCTGCAGCTTCGACAAGTGCACTGCTCCAACCGATCCGGACCCCGGGTTCCAGGGCGTTTCGTCCTTCCCAGATATAATGATCATCATTAAACGGTGTGGCGAACCGGCGTTCCCACTGCAGGTCGGGGCCGATGGTGAGTCGTTGCCGCAGCAACATGATATCGGTACCCGGTGCAATGGAGAGTTCCTCACCCGAAAGCACGGGGATAGTATCGACGGCAGCTTCTTTTTCGTAAATACCTCGCATGCGGAGACGCATTGTCAGATACGTTCCAATGGTGTGGGTCCCGTTGACCGTTCCCTCGATGCGGTTGATCATCGGGGGAAGCGAATCGTGCAGAAAACGGTCTCCCAGCCAGGCGATTGATGCGAATCCGCGGGTGTTTTTCGAGCGGAGCGAGGTTTCACTCCGTATCGACATGCGTATAACGTCAAGGTATTCGGATGTTTCACGGTAGTAATCCTCGTACTGCACTTCGGCGGAAATGCGCAGTGGCGGCAGCCCTTCACCCAATTCCAGCGTCGGATGAAAACGGTACTCGGCGAATGATTCGTATCCGGGCCGGTCGATACGATAGTGTTCCCAGTCAACGGAAACCGGAAGAGAAAAACGGAGCCGCCGGTGCTCCCGGGAATTGTTGCTTGTATTACAGCGCACCGAGGCACCGATCATATCGGACGGTTGAGCGGCACCCGGATTGAACAATGAATCCGAAGCATTACTGCGGAACCATTTTTCCGCCTTTACTAAAGGTTCATATTCAAAAAGTCCTCCGGGAAGCTGATAACGCATCGACGTTTCAAATCGACCTTTCCGTTCTGAAAAGTAGAGCTCCGGAAGGATTGTCGCCGCAATACTGTCCGATGGTGTAATCGTTGCCGTAAGGCGTGTCCAGAGGGAGAGCGGTGTTTCGGTGAGCCGTTCATAGTCACGCTGTTCTTCGATGGTCATGGTGGCGGTGTCAAAATTCTCGAGATGGTAGTAGTCAACACCCGACGACCATCGCCATGCGATACGTTTTACCTTATCTTCCGCTAATGGTGTGGTGGAAGGTGTATCAGGGGGCATGGCGAACTCCCGCAGCAGATCGATGGCATCCTTGTAAAGCCCGGCTTCGGCCAGAGCGTCGGCGGTGGGAACGGTCTGGTTGGTTGAATCCTTTGCGAGAATGCGGTTTCGAAGCTCATCGTAGGATACGGAATCACTCTCAGGAGAACCGGCAATGAGGGATTCTGCCGTAAACAACACGAAGAACAGCACATGACGATAGTGAATTAGTGATCCCGGCATCGCTCCGCCGCTTTCTCTACAAGCGCTCCGGCTATATCGAGTGCCTTGCGTGCATCGTTTTCATTTCCGGCGGTTATCAGACTGTCCGCCCGTTGCATATTGACGCCTGCCTGTCTGATGAGAGGTATGGCTGATTCGGTTGAACAGGATTCAATCGAGCGGTACCGTGTATCGATCGCTGCGCGTTGCCGTTCAACGTCGGTTACTTTTCCGGAAACCGCGGAACCGACCGGGGCGGACGGACTATCCAGACGGTTGAGCAGGTCGTCCGCTTTGATGATATGCTCATCGAGACTGTTCTGCAGTGTTTCACTGTTCCGGCAGTACATGTTGACACTTGACTCGACGCATGAGGGACAGGTGGGACCGTTTACGTTTTTAAGGTCTCCGGTTATTTTGTCGGTCTGGCCGCGCGACCGTTCGAATCGGTTGCGGAAGTATTCAAGCCGGTTTTCAAGAGATGCCGCCTCCTGCCGCAGATGGTTTTTACCGGTATAATCCGAACGCCTGACCGTTCGTATAATCCGGCCGACCGCATCCTCATACCGCCGGAGTGAACGTTCAAGACGCTCCATAACGGAGTGACACCGGTCGAATTCCGCCTGAACGGTACGGGTGTCGGAATCGGCGGCAACCAGAATGGCGCAGAACAATACCAGTACCTGAACTCTGCAATCAAAGATGTTCATGGTGCTACTCCTTGGTGCTACTACTGACCGGTCGTTCGTCGCGGTTTGACCGGGAGGAATCGGTCAGTCGGTTACTGCGTCAAGGCCGACGTGTATTACTTCGGCCAGTTGGTCAATGGTGAAGAGTCCGATTTTTCGTTCATATTCAACACCGTTATTAAAGAAAACGAATGTCGGCAATTGGGTAATATTCAATGCGAATGACAGCGAATCGTTTTCCGGAACGTGAACTTTAGCGATAAGTACTTCGGTACCGATGCTGTCGGAAAGTGCATCGACGATCGGGTTCATGGCACTGCAGTACGAACAGGAAGACGAGAAAAAGTCGACCATCACCACACGGCCGTCGGTCGTTACCGAATCGCCGAACGTGTCGCTATTGAGCAGTACCGGGGCATTGTCCGGTACTTCGGCAAGCAGTGCTTCAAGGTGCGCGATAAGGGTATCGCCCGGAACAATACCGGTAAGGTGGTATTCCTCACGATGAATGCTGTCCTTGAAAAAGAAAAACTGAGGAACAAAATTGATACCATAGCGGTCGCAGAGTGCGGGGGTTTCCCATGCGTGGACCTTGGCGATGACCGCTCTGCCGTCGAAGCGGGGGGCGATATCCCACATGACGGATTCCATTGCAATGCACGGAGCCCCGGCGGGAGCGAGAAAGAATACCAGCGCGGTAACCCCCTTGCGCAGTACTGTCGTATCGAACGACGACTCGTCGAGTTGCAGGTAGTTGGGAGGAATTGTATCGACGATTGTATCGGTGTCGCCGGTATCGGGAACGAACGTCCCCTCGATAAGTTGTCTGATAAGCGATGCGAGCGAATCGTACACCTGCGGTTCGTTTTCCGAGAAACTACATCGTGCGGTTTCCTCCCCCGCCCGGAAAAGAATGTACGTCGGCACCGACGTTACCGAATACCGTTTCCACAACGAGTCGGTTTCGATGCAGTTGGCGCCGACCACAACGGTATCTCCGAAGGTGACGGCGAGGCTGTCGATTACCCATCTGAGACTGCCGCAAACTCCACAGATCTCGGAGTAGAATTCAACGATCGCCAGTGTGGAGTCGCCGGCGAGCACCGAGTCAATCGTCGAGGATCCAACCGTAACGGCTTTTTCGGGTTTGTTGATATGTTCATCACCCGGGTTGACAACGGCGGGACCTTCCATGCAGGAAAGAACCGCAATCGTCAGGATTGTCAGGCTGGTGAAAAGCGCGTATTTCATTAGGGGTCTCCCTGGATGTTTCTTTTAAAAGAGTACTATGGCCGTAACATGAGTCCGGTAAAGTGAGTTATATAGTATGTAAATGACGATTTCTCATTTTATCGAGTGACCTCATTCCTTTCGCCCCATCTCCAGTCAGAGAAGGGGAAATGAAAAGATCCGACGAACCGGCCTGATTCAGGTATCTTTTCTATCCCGCCATGATGATGAACAGTGCCAGACTGCACAGAAGTATGCCTATGAGTACTTTTATTGTCGTCATGTGCCGCTGGGTCGTTTTCGCAAGCCGTTCCCACCGCATACCGAAGAATGCCAGCAGCATGACAATGAGCAGCGGCAGTACGAAAAGCACATTATAAAATATAAGGTATCCCCATCCTTTTAGCCGTAATCCTTCCTGTCGGGTCATCAGAATAATGGTCGGCAGGTACACCTGACCGGTACAGACCGCTTCGAGCAGGGTGACCAGAAAACCGGTCACGATCGCCCCCGCCACCAGTTTGCCGCCGGAGAGGTTGCCGGAAATGATCCGGTGAATCCGCAGTTTCACCGCCTTGGGAAGCTGCAGTTTGATATCCCCCGTCTTTCCCGTCGACCGGTAGACGACGGCATCGCGGAAACTCATAATTCCCACTCCCGCTGCCAGAAGTGCCGCACCCCAGCGTATGAACGTGGCGATCCAGCTGTTCGCGGAGAGAAACGAAAGTGCCTTGAATGCTCCGACGCCCATCAGCAGATAGGTGAAAAATACCGCGGCGGTAAACGAAAGACCGATCGCCAGAACTTCACTTTTCCGCCGCTTCTGTGTGGCGAGAAACGAAATCAGGAAGATCATCGTGGCAATCGCGCACGGGTTGATGCCGTCGATGATACCGGCGGTAAGAATACTGATAAAGGAATACCGGCTGAACCGGTCGGCGATACGGTCGGTTACTTTTCGTGATGAAGCAGTTGTATCATTGTCTTCACTCGCAGCGGTGTCGGCTGGACGTTTCATACAGCGCTTGATCATCGCGGGGGCATACGCATTGATATCGTGCGCCCCGCTGAGAAACGTATCCGGAAAAAACAGGGTTATCGCCGATGAGGTCGGGACCTGAAAACGATCTTCCATATCCATCAATTGCTCGAAACCGTTTTCGGTGGTGATGTCGTGAATGTGCAGTTCGAGAGAGCGGTATTTTTTTTCGGCAGGGAAGAGAATCTTCTTTTTGATGTGCATGCATTCTTTACAGGTGGGTGACCCGAAAAAATGCAGCACCGCATCGCTCCGGACTATCGTTGTTGCAAGGAGTACGACCAAACCGGCTGCGACAACTGACCG
Source organism: Chitinispirillaceae bacterium (assembly GCA_016930275.1). Lineage (GTDB taxonomy): Bacteria > Fibrobacterota > Chitinivibrionia > Chitinivibrionales > Chitinispirillaceae > JAFGNB01. The sequence goes on along the minus strand of JAFGHA010000007.1, from coordinate 6,435 downwards.
TTTCATCCCGTGATCTTTCCGAGGATGGCGGTGAAGGCCTCCTGAAGGGGGCTGTCGTCGCCGGAGATCGTACGCCCCGCATCACTCTCCCGGACCACATCGGGAATGATCGGAATGGTGCCGAGAAAGGGGATGTGCAGTTCGTCGGCCATGCGTTTGCCGCCGCCGCTGCTGAAAATGGCTGTTTCCTTCCCGCAGTGCGGACAGCAGAAACCGCTCATGTTCTCGATGATCCCGATAACGGGAAGCGAGAGCTTTGTGCAGAAGTCAATTGATTTGCGGACGTCGAACGTGGCGACTTCCTGCGGAGTGGTGACGATGATCGCCCCGTCGGGTTTCGCGGTCTGCGCCACTGAGAGGGGTTCGTCGCCGGTGCCCGGCGGCGAATCGATAATGAGGTAATCGAGTTCGCCCCATACCGTATGCCCGATGAACTGGGAAATGACGGCGTGTTTGAGCGGCCCGCGCCAGATGACGGAATCATGCAGATTCTGCAGAAGAAACTGTACCGACATGACTTTGAGTCGACCGTCGAGAAGCACGGCCGGGGTGAGGTGGGTTTCGTCTCCTGAGGTGAGAAATGATTCGAGCCCCAGCATTTTCGGAACCGACGGACCGTGCAGATCGGTATCGAGCAAGCCGGTTTTTTTACCGGCATGAGCAAGGCCTGCCGCAAGGTTCACCGCTACGGTACTTTTTCCGACACCACCTTTACCCGAAAGCACGACAAATTTTTTTCCGATCGATGCCAATGTTTCCTGCAGACGCTCATCGTCCGCTCCCTGATGACTCATGTTTCCGTATCCTTCCGATTGGTTAAATTACATAGTATTTGTTCAGAATTGGTACTCACGCCCCCTAAATCCCCCGAAGGGAGACCTTTTGTTGAATCATATTTTTTTCAATTATAGGTCCTTACAAGTTCCTCTTCGGGGATTTAGGGGGCGTTTTTATCAGTGGCCTGGAAAGCACCATATTCCAAACAGAAATCAAAGAAAATCTGCAAGAAACATGCCGCATAAACAGTGTATGTCCGGAAACCCCGATGGTGATCCCCTTCGACAAGTGTTAGTGTTACACTGAGCCTGTCAAACGTGCTCAGGATGAGCGTGAATGTGAAAATAGTATAAAATTACGATCATGCTGTGCTTGTCGAAGCATGATATCTCCAAAAAGAGGAGTTTCCGGACAGATACTAAATATTTGAAAAATAGCGAGTAACAGGTTTCAGGTATTGCATTGCTGCAATATGTTATTGCCGCAGTTGCATTTTTGCAAAACTCTTTGCGCGCATACAACCGTAGAGGTCGCATCAAATTAATTTCGGTGGATTCCAAATTATAACTTTTCATTACGGGTTATACTTATATTAATAAGGAGCAACGGTGTTTCAAAAAGGGGGGACTCCGGTTGGCTGATTCGTTTCTGGCTGTCTGGACGAGCGATCAATACCATACATCTTATGGTATTGCATTTTTCGTCTGAAGATACCTATTTTATCGGGGAATGGTTTCCCCGGAACTGCAGGGAACAGGTGTTTTCATTCAACGAGCAGATCAGCAGTCAATCGATATCCCTTAATTCAGGCTTGTACAGCAGATTGATACCATTCATTCGTTCTATCTTTGATCCGGGCCTGAACCGATACGTTCAACTACTAATCGGATAAAAAAACTGATAACCAGTTAGTCATACATTTCTAAACAATTAAGGGGGGGGGTATATGCCCAAAATGTTTCCATCCATTAAAAAGAGCAGAGGAATGGCCGGAATTGTGGTTCCTGTCGGCGCACTTTGCATTATGTTGTCCATTGCCGTACACACGATGGCGCAAAATGACACGTCATTCGCAATTGTTTCGCGTAACGGCGATTACTGGAAAAATGCCGCGGTGACGACAGGTGGCGGCAACGCCACAGTAACGGTCAACGCCAACGATACCAAACAGAAATGGTACGGATTCGCCGGTACCTTCAACGAAGCCGGTTGGGATGCACTTAAAGTGCTCAGCGAAGCCGATCGGACCAAGGCGATCAATCTGCTGTTCGATAAAAAAGACGGTATCGGCTTCGGCTGGGGACGCATTCCCATCGGCGCCAGTGATTATGCTCTTGATCGGTATAGTCTCTGCGATGGTTCAGGTGACGATTTCAACATGACACGTTTCTCGATTGAGCGCGATAAGGGATGTCTCATTCAGTACATCAAAGCTGCGCAGGCGGTGAAATCCGACATCAAATTCTGGGCAAGCCCCTGGACGCCGCCACCATGGATGAAAAAGGATGCGTTTGACGCCGCCGGTTTCGACGGTGGAGAAATGCGTAATGAAACGAATGTGCTTGGAGCTCTTGCTCTTTATTTTTCCAAATTCATTGAAGAATATGGAAAAGAAGGCATTCCCATCAGCGCGGTGTGTCCGCAGAATGAGCCCGGCTACACCAGAAGTTACCCGACCTGCGGTTGGGGAGCATACAATTATGATAACGGCAAGGGTTCTTCGGGTGATAAGAACGGTGCCGAGTATCTCAGTACGTTCGTCGCAAGCCACCTTTATCCGAAACTCCAGGCCGATCACCCGGAAACTGAAATCTGGTTCGGAACGCTTTCCAATGATGCGACTTCCGCGGGATACTGGAACGGTATGAAAGGGAAAGCTACCAGCGGGATGATCAAAGGGTTGGGATTACAGTGGAATAATGTGAGTATGGTCAGCAGTAATGTAAATAATTACTTCGTATTCTGCTCCGAACACCAGTGCGGTAATTACTACTGGACGACCAAAGTTACCTCGGTGGAACAGGCGGACTCGACACACTTTCTGGCGGATAGGGCTCCCAACAACTTTTCCTACGGCGTGGAGAGTTGGGGCCTTATAAAAAAGTGGCTGGAACAGGGTTCACATATGTACAGTGCCTGGAACATGGTACTCGATACAAAGGGGATAAATCTGAATACGGCGCTGGAATGGCCGCAGAACGCTCTTTTAGTGGTCGATCGCAACGCAAAAACACTTACTGCGACCCCGTATTATTATGTCATGCGTCACATAAGCCAGTACGTGGATAATACCGGTGCGGTACGTGTCGGGACCTCCGGTAGTCCTTCACTGGCCTTTAAAAACGCCAATGGCGGCATTGTCACCATCGTTTACAATGCCGGTGGACAGACTCAGATGACCGTTGCCGTGAACGGGACCAATTATCAGTTCACTCATCCCGGTCAGGGTTGGGCAACGCTCTATGTGGGTCCGAAGCCTGTTCAGGCGAACAGAGACGGTATTCGCAGTGCAGCTGCGAAAACAGCAAACGACCTCAAAGTGACCTGTATCCAAAATGGTTATCGTGTGACAGTACCGTCAGAAAAAGCCGGGCGTATCGAACTTCTTACGCTCACCGGCCGGGTGCTCTTATCCAGGGCTATAGCGCAGGGCAGCAGTGAACTGGTGCTCCCGATGCAGGAAGCCCGTTCCGGAATGTTGCTTGTTCGGGCCGTATTCGGCAATGAGGTTACAACCGCACGGCTTTTTACCGCGCAGTAAGTGAACTGTAAGTATATTATTGTATAACACTACCGGTACTCCGGATATCCGGCGTGCCGGTTTTGACGATATAATCAACAATTTTAATTCCCGACGAATATCGCGGGAATTTAAATACACGTGAATCATATACCACAATCCTCAAGGGGGGTAGACAATGTTCTATCGGATAATGCTTTTTTTAACGTTTGTTGCAGCCATTACGGCAAATGCGCAGACCATTAACTTACATGGCAAGGTTACCAACTCATCGGGTGCGGCGGTCGCCAACGCCATTGTTGAACTGGTAAATGAGGGGATCAAAGATACCACCGGAGCTGACGGCATGTATCTGATAACCGATGCAACCGGGGTGATCGCACGGTCACTGCTGCCGCAAACCGAAAAAATCGCTCTGGTTAAAGGTGTGCTGAAACTTGCCCTCACCAAATCGTCACCGGTGAAGGTTGAAATTTTCGATGTGAGCGGAAATCTCCTCAAGAAGGAAGCGTATCAAAATCATTCGGCCGGGTATTACAGTCTGAATATCGCCGAACATGCGCGTGCCTCAAAAATGCTGGTTATTCATGCTTCGATCGGCAAACAGATAAAAACTTTCCGGTATCTCCCGTTGCAGAACGGCCAGTATGCAACTAACTCTTCTGTTGATGGTGCCGCAACAGTTGGCGGGAAACTGGCGAAAATGGCCGCTGCGGTGAATGACACGCTTAAAGTGACCGCCGACGGGTATGCGGTGAATAAAAAACCGGTCACCTCCTATAATCAGGAAGTAAATATTACGCTTGCACCGGAAGTTGGAGATGTCGTTGCCGTACGTCTCGATCAGGAAAAACAGACCTTTCAGGGGTTTGGTATCAACGCCACCATTATGCCGGGGGGAAAATCGCTTCCCTGGAGCCAGCTTTACACGCTTCAAGGTCAGAACGCGCTTGGTCTGTCCATTCTACGGATAGGAATGAGTGAAAACTTTGACCATAGAGATGTACCAAGCGATTGGACTACAGTAAGAAGTGTGAATCCAGATGTTAAAGTCATCGGATCGTGCTGGAGTGCGCCAAAAGAATGGAAGGACAACAATGACGTGAACGGTGGCGGGCACTTGTTTCCGGATCGTTACGATGATTGGGCAACAAAGATAGCCGACTATGCCAAGAAATACAATCTCTATGCCATGGGTGTCGCGAATGAGGCTGATTTCGCATCGGGTACCGAACCGCCGCGTACCGGTCACTACCCGTCAATGGTGTATACCGGCAAGGAGATGGCTGAGTTTGTCAAAGTGGCGGGCCCGATCTACAAACAACGGGCTCCCGGTGTTAAACTCATCGCCCCCGAAGCATCATTGTGGATTCACGTATGGAGTAATTTATCGCCTACTGGAGTTGGAGTGCCCGGAGCGCCCAATGGCGGCTATAAGAGCGTCGATCCGCTGGGTTGCGGATGCTGGTCGAATGATATTACCGAGGCTGCAATGGCTCAATGTGCTGCCAAGTGTAACAATGGGGATGGCTATGATTACGGCCACTGGCTGGCCAAGGACGAAGATGCGTGGAACGCGATCGACATTCTGGGTGTGCACGAGTACGAATCGCAGAAAGCGTACGCATGGCCGGATGATGTCACCGGTGGTAAAAGAACCAAGGAAATCTGGCAGACCGAAATGTCCGGCGTGATGTACTGGCCGGAACAAGGCCCGAATATAACCATCGAGAACGGTGTCGCGGTTGCACGGTGGATTCAGTCGGGGCTCATGGTCGGCGAGGCATCGGCCTGGTGTTATTGGTGGTATGAGTCTTATTATGCGAATGACAACGAGGGACTGGCGATAATCCAGAATAACAACCAGATTGCCAAGCGCTACTATACCTTCGGTAACTACAGCAGGTACATACGCCCGGGCCATAAAATCGTCAACATTACCGGAACCGATAAACTTCCGGCGAAAGTGCTTCTTACGGCTTCCAAGGATGATGCCGGGAATGTCGTTATCGTTGCCGTCAATGAGACAACCAGCGCTCAATCAGTTGAGGTTGCAATTACAGGCGGAACGGTGCCGCCATCGTTCAAGCCGATAGTGACCAACGGCAGTGCGAACTGGTCCGAGAAAAGCAAAGTTCCTACAGCGAATGGTGTGCTTTCTGTCGAACTTGAAAAAATGTCGGTCACGACGTTTGTGAGTGAGTAATTTGATCGGTTGATTAATTTCAATACATGAAGTACACCCAAATGGAAGGACAACTTGTCCTTCCATTTGCTGTTTTTATAAATTGATACTCCGCAGTTTCTTTCAGGCTTTCGCGCTTCTGGCTGAAAAGTTTTCTTTACTCCTCGACCAGGACCATGAATGAGCCCTGCATTCGGCCTTGATGACGCAACCGTTTCGACTATCCGGCATATTGTAGGGAAATTTGCCGAGATAAACAAAGCCGTCATTTACGGCTCACGTGCGAAAGGAAACTACCACGAAGGTTCGGACATCGATCTTGCGCTCTTTGGTGCTATCAGCACAAAAACAGTGTCTGACGTGCTCGATGCCGTTGAAGAATCATATTTGCCGTATACTTTTGATATTTCCGCCTATAATTCCCTGAAAAACGACCGGTTGCGTGAACAAATTGACCGGGTGGGAAAAGTTATTTATCGTTCCGCACATTGAGTGTGACCGTTATGCAGAGCGGAATTATATCGAGATGAACATCAAATTACGATTGACTTACCGGTATACCTGGTCGGATTGATTTTAAAAAATCTTCGCAAGGAATACAAAGTACACCCCGGTGCATAATTCTCTCTTTACCGCGATACAGGAGAATCGTTTCCGCTTCCGGATAATCTTTTGAGAATTCCCGTAGGCCTCGGGTGTTTTCAAGCCTGATTCTACCGGTATTCTTGACTTC
>JAFGHA010000054.1 GCA_016930275.1 Chitinispirillaceae bacterium | reverse complement strand
TTGATGGTTCCGCTGTCGGGACGCAATAAACGGACGATACATTTTATCAGGACGGATTTACCCGATCCGGATTTTCCCAGCACCACAAGGTTTTCTCCCGTATAAAGCTGCAACGAAACATTTTTCAACACTTCCTGACTGCCGAAAGACTTTCTGATACCGGCAATTTTGATGACCGGTTCATTGCTGCTGAGCGTTGACGCTTCAGACGTTGTTGCCGCTGAGGTCCCCATCATGATAGCAGCATATCGGTAATTTGAACGGCAATCAAATCCACAATGATAACCAGCAGTGATGAGGTAACAACAGCGGAATTTGCCGCAATGCCGACACTTTCCGTTCCGCGACCTGCCGTATAACCCTTATAGCATCCGACGAAACCGATCACTGCACCGAAAAAAAATGATTTAGTAACAGCGGGTAAAAAATCGGCAAAGGTAACATGTCTGAATGCCTGGAAAAAAAACAGTACAAATGAAACACTGCCTTTGATATTGGCGCCGACCCAGCTTCCCGCAATACCGAGTCCATCAGCATATAAAATCAGGCAGGGAATCATAAGGGTGGCTGCCAATACTCTCGTGACCACTAAATAGCGCATCGGATTGGTCGAGGATACTTCCATGGCATCGATTTGTTCCGTTACCTTCATTGAACCCAGTTCCGCTCCCATGCCCGAACCGATTTTTCCGGCACAAATAAGCGCAGTAATAACCGGGCCCATTTCCCTGATGAGCGACAGGGCTACCATTCCGGGAAGCATGCTGACAGCTCCGAAATCGACGAGTACCGGACGTGATTGGATAGTGAGCACCAACCCCATGATGATTCCGGTTATTGAAATAAGCGGTAAAGATTTATAACCGATTTGAAAACATTGACGTAAAAATTCCCTGAATTCAAAATCACGGGAAAAGGTTTCTTTAATCGTTTGTACAATGAACAAGAAAACATCGGCAATTTCAGTAAAAACCATATCAAGGAAATCTAATTTTACAAAGGCTTTTCCACCAGGCATTATAGATGCCTTCGTGGTTTTTGGGGCGTGTGCAGGACCAGTGCTCTTTTCCAATCTAAACTCCGTGAATAAGGTTGTTACGGAAAAGTGTCATCAATAAAGCGTCACCTGTGGTACATAATTCCCATATGCAAGTTTCCCAGGTGCATGTTCCACTGCTCCGAACCGAATACTCCGAACACATTCAACAGCCAAAGTATTACCATTATAACGGCAACGATATTGAAGATCTTCTTGATTTTTCCATCCATCGGTATATAGGAATTGATTAACCACAATACAAATCCGATGACGACCAGCACGATCAGTAATTGAAGAACGGACATGTTTGCTTCTCCTGTGATGAAGTGATCGCACTTCCTCCGGCGTGTAGGTTTATAGTTCGGAAGAGTCTGGTGTTTACGTTATTCTGACTTTTAACTTCTGTTTTCAGACTGTTTTTTATTTGTTGTTACACGCTGAATGAGTTCGGTCGCAGATTCAAGAGCCTTTTTCGTGTCTGTCAAAACTTTGTCAATACCATTTCCCTGATTTTTTCCCGTACCGCTGTTAGCCCATTCTTCAAGCGCCTGTGCGTTTTTTTCAAGTTTATTAGCGACAGTAGTGATAGTGACATCAATGGCGCGGCCGGTTGTATCCGCAAGCCCCGCATGCCAATGATGCGCAAATTTCCCTGTGGCGAAAGCAACACAGGATAAAGTTATTACCTGATAGAGATCGATAATGGTGCAGCTGTTTTTATTCATATCCGCTCCTTGAAAAAGATATACCGGTCGTGTCAGTTTTTTCCGTTCCTCAGATGTTCCAGAATACTCAGGAGATGAGCTACAGCTTTTTCAAGAGCAGCCTTCGATTCATTCAATTTATTGTCCATATTATTGCCGATTTTTTCTCCGGTGCCTCTATGGTGTCGATGTCGTATAACGGTGTACATGAGCAGTAGAATAAAAATTCCCGTTGCCTCAGCCAGGGACAGTACTTGTGGTAATCATAATTTCCCCGTTTCTTGATTAATCGTTTGTTCCATCAGGATGTACCGGAGGTTCCGGTTCCATTGTATCTAATACATTCTGGATGACCACTGCAGTTTTTTCGAGGGTTCTCTTTGCATCACTAAGTTTTCCGTGAATACTTTCATCGGAATTTTCAGCACATTGGTTACTGCATCGATGGAGAGTGCTTTTTATCATGAGCAGTATTCCACCAAGTGCCAATAAACTGCTGAACAGCAACAGTGTCTTTTCTGAAAATATCATAGTTAATTCTCCCGGTGGTTTTTGACTGTTTGTATTCCAGAAAGGCCGTTTTCGGCTAAGCGATTTTCCAGCCGCTGATAATCCGCAACAGTACAACCACTGCTGCAATTACCAGAAGAACATTACTGAAACCACCTATAGTGTATGAAGCGATAAGTCCCAATAGCCATAATGTCAGTAAAATAACTACAATTATGTAAAGCATGATCATTGTCCCTTCAAATCTTTTTCATGACGGATAACAGCACCTGCGTGCCGTTATCCGTACTTCAAATTAACATTATATTATTTCTCGGTCATGCCGTACTCCTGAAGCACACTTCTGTTTAAAACATGCAACTCGACCCTGCGGTTAGTCTGCCGGCCTTCCATCGTGTCGTTATCGGTCTTGGGCATACTTTCTCCGTAGCCACGCGCACTCAGATACGAGCCTAACATGGGTGCGATTTCTATCAGATAACCGCGAACCGCATCGGCCCGACCCTGGCTGAGATCAACGTTGTAATCACTCTCGCCTATATTGTCGGTATGTCCTGCGACTTCAATTTGTAATTTGGGATATTTGAGCAGCATTTTCCCGATTATGTTGAGATACGGTTTCGAATTGATGGACAGGTTGGATTTGCCGGAAGAAAAGTACACGGCGTCAAGTAGCAGTTCACCGGTTGACAGTAACTGTTTTTCCGCATCGCTTCGCTTCTCTTTTTCCTCGGCCAGTTCTCCTGCGGCCTGAATGAGGGCAAGAGAATCAGCCGTCGCCTGGTTTGCCATCACATCGGCTTTTTTCTGCATCAAATCCCTTTCAGCAAGTCCGTACTGCTTTTCATTAACAAGCGCAATGGAATCATTTGCCGATTTTTTAGTAAGGGCACTGACCTCTTTAGCTGAACGGTCGGCGTTAAGCTCCATGGCGGTTTTTTCCTGTGCCGCCTGTTTCTTCTTTGCAAGTTCAGCAGCTCTTCTCCCCGCAAGCATGTCCATCGAGAATGCCATAGCGCCGAAAACACGATAGGGTTCAAGCGCCCGGGGCTCGCCTTCGGACCGGTTTTTTGAAAGGGAAATGTCAGCTCCCGCCATGACATTCATGTTGAACGGCGATCGAATGCTGATCGATGGCGTCAACCAGAGCGGATCGGTAGCAAATGACACGTCGCCGAATTGGGTACGGGAATTCAATTCCGTGCCTACCACAACGAAACCGAGGTTGGCCTGCACCCCAGTTCCCAGGAGAAGTAAAACGGGAATTTTTTTCGAAATACCTATTACACTTGCTTCGTTCAAATGAGCCTTGAAGCCCCAGTCTTCACTTCCGAACTGAAACGTCTGGAGAAGTTTGCCCATAACATCATACCCCGTACGGGTCTCGAAATAATTGTAACCATCTGCCCTGTTGGTGTTGATCTGGTTTCCGGATGTACCGCCAATAATTGCCGTCTGGCCTCCTATACGAAAAAAAGAATGTCGTGGAAAAGGAAGCGATCCCTGTGCTCCCGCCCGAATCGAGCCCAGTCCGGAACTTTTCCCGGCGCTGGTATAATGATTTGAGGTGAATCCCGCAATGGATGCGAACAGGTCGACATTAGAATTTACACCATAGGAAAATGCCCCTGCCAAGGTATAGAGGTTTGCACCGGCATTCGGCGTGTTGAGATACCCCTTATCCTGACGGTACCATGGTGACATCAGGCCGAATGTAATGCGTCCTGCGCCCATGGACTCGGCTGATTCGATTGAACTCAACCCGCGTAATGCCTGACCGTTAATCACCGGCGAATACACTGGTATATCGTCGTCTGATTCCGCTCTGACCGTCTGCATTGACGGAAAAAGGCAGATGGTGAGGAACATCGTTCCTGCACACAATCTTGAAATGAGGTAATTGGAACGAAACATATAAACTCCTTTAAAACAGGTGGCAAAAGTGTTTTCCCGGACCGTGGAGCACTATTCCGAGACAATCCGGCTGGTCCCGTCGTACAAAAAAACCGATTAGTCGACAAAAGGTGAAATCAGATCGTCTGTTTGCTCATCACTGCTGCACGCATAAAGATGAGCCGGTATCGATGCATTGGTGCGGGATCGCCTGAAACAAGAATGTTCATATATATCCTTTCTACCGTGGTACCATGGTTGAACCAAGTTAGCTATGGACTTTTAAGTGGATAGCATGGTGTGATATCACTATGGTATAGTGTAAAGCAATAATCGGGCCGGAAATGAATTCCCGGTTAATGGTTCGTTAGTTAGTATGAATAAGCTGTCGGTACTCATAACAGTCAATTGTGCCACTATTTGACACAACGTAGTATTGAAAATAGGCTGGTTACTTTAATGGGTTTGCCCCAGGCCTTCGGCGCTTCCGAAAAACACAGGGGTATTTAAGTGGATACTCCGTTTCTTATATCAAGAAAAGATTTTCTTAAAAGCGGCAATAAACGCTTAACCCGTCTGTTTTTCAAAGTGTAAACAGGTTCGGCACTCCGGCAGTAGAACACTTCCTGCAGAACTCTACAAATATAAGGGGGCGGTAGCAAGACCGTCCCCTTTGTAAAAATTGATGGCAGGGGGTTTTCTGTGAAGAATGAGGAAGTTACCAGGTTCCGGCAGCTGATGGGGGAAATCCCTACCACTACCTAACCAGCAGCATTATGCCCGGCATTGTTCTACCATTGTATTCCAGATTGGAAAGATACCACCCTTTTGCAATATCCCTTGCAGAGAATTGTATGTGATTGTTATTTCCAGCCTGTACATCACCATCGAATAGAGTTACCACTTCCCTGCCATGTAAATTAAGTATTCTTAAAATTGCACTTCCATTTGATGGTACCGTGAATTCGATGGACTGATTACTCCACGTTTGTATGAGGGCAGACCTTTGAACCAGCGATCTGTTTTTGAATGTAGAGGAGGATACCGGCTCGGCGACTGCATTGGCGTCGAGGGTAACCGCAGTCTGTGCCAGTGCCCTGCCGCTAAGGGTTGCTCCGGTATTCATCACTATTGCATTTTGACACAATATAATTCCCTTCATTGCGGCCGTTGTTCCAAGGGTGACCTGCCCGGCCACCTGCCAAAAGATGTTTGAAGCCTGTGCGCCACCACTTAAGGTAACAATAGCTCCGTCTGCCAGTTCCAGGTTTTGCGCTATCTGAAAAATCCAGACATTGCTTGCGCTTCCGGAAACGGTGACCCCACCGGCAGACACAAAAACTGCGGTACCCCACTTGTAAATACCTGAAATGAGGGTTTGCCCGGTAATATCTCCGGCGTACAGTTCAGTAAAATCCGGTGTCGGTCGCGAGGCCGCGTCGGTGTAGGCGGTCTCCATGTCGCCTATCGCCGTTGTCAGGTTGGTCGGAGTCGGGGACGTATAGTCAGCGGCATATATTTTACCGGTCACCAGTGATGATGTCGAAAATTCATTCGATGGATCAGCAATTAATCCAAATCCGGTTAGGAATGTTGCTGCTGCCGGGCTGATCCCAAGATCTCCAACGATGGAGGAGGTTCCGGTAACCGAAATACCCGTTTTTGCCAGAAGTGCAAAGTTGCCGGATTTTCCAAGGAGTACCGGTTCCGGCGATTCAGGATTGTCGATTGCGGACGTTAAAAAAATGACGGTCAGCAGTACTCCAAAAAAGAGCACCCACAGGTTTGATGTTACTGTTATAGACATGGTAGCTGTTTTCAAGGAAACCTCCATTTGCAAAATTTAAAAAGGGTAAGTTCCGGATAGGTTCCGGGTGGCGAGCCCCTCACCCGAGGGGATGTCTTTGTTTTTTCAAAAAGCAGATAACTCTCAATAGAAACAGGTGCCACGTATCATGCGAAACGTTATTTACCGGGATTGATAATCCTTCGTTTTTCCAGATCCGTCAGTACAAGGCCGGCTATTCCGCGTTGCACATCGGTTACGGTGGCGGGATAAGGGGTTCTGCTTGTTGCACTCCAGATCAGTCGGCCTCCGGCCCCGGTAGTTGAAACGTCAATTGCCCGGAAATCCACCGTTTGAGAGTCGGTGTAACCCGGATGCTCTATTTCCCGATAATAGCTCCGGTATCTTTTCCAGTAAGGGCCTCGATAGGGCGGATAACGTTCATCCTTTTCCGTCCCGGTATAACTCCTGCTGCGGTTGTCGCCGGCAGCAGGGGTATATCGCTCATTTCGTTCAATCGTGGTATACCCCTGGACATGTTGCAAATTCGTTTCCGTCGGGAGAATGAGAATGGCCAGAATACCGTCAAAACGGTTTTCCTGTACAGTGGCGATAAGCTGATTGGTGTCCGGGGGAGTATCAGGGAACAGCTGGTACGACGACATGGCCGCAATACCGTGATTCCCAAGTGCACCGGTGAACGCATCTTCCCAGATTCGTCGCTTTGTCGCATCTTTTCTTACGGCAACAACCAGCATTTTGCCTAATGGGGGAGCAGTAAAGGAGGGATCATGCCAGACATCGACAAGGATGGACGAGGTACAGGTACATAAAAAGCTGAATAAACAACAAAGTGCTGTCAGTCCGGTCAGTTTACCCGATGCATGCATGTTGTAATCCTTGGTGGTATAAGAAACATTCTCATTGAAATGGTACCGGTTAACGGGTTATATAGTTTTCTTCTTTATATGAGCATGTCTGCTGCATTGTATACAGCAGCAATAAACATACCGGTAAATATCTTTTGTAAAATAACCACCGGTTCGGACGCGTGAATGTCCTCTGATACCATGGTATCGGCGAAAGGTGCAAAGAAGCGATTTCCGGGCGCCGGGTACTGGTGCGGCATTCCGGGGGTACGTCGTTACTCAACGATTCCCTGCCGGATACACCATTTCTCACTATTAAGAATCACCTTTATAAAAAGAAGAATGAGTGTTGCCGAATCCAAGCTGTGCACGGGTACAATAAACCGGCAAAGTGTGAAATTGAAGCAAAATTCGTATTATCGGGTCGTTTTCCAACAATTGATAACCATGGGCATTTCAATTGCTATCAATTCATAACCGCAGAACTTAATATGCAGAACTTAATATAAAGTTCACGGTGACAAACCGGTTGAGGTGAATTCATTTTGTGTGACTTTTTCGGAATATCACCGGAAGCATGCCAGGAGTAATATCATGTTCAGGGAGGTATCGGTGGTAAAAATTCTATTAATCAGTCCGCAAACGCCGGATACATTCTGGAGTTATAAGCATGCGATGCATTTTATCGCCAAGCGCACCGCTTATCCGCCTTTGGGTCTGCTTACCGTTGCGGCAATGCTGCCCGCTGACTGGCAGCTTAACGTTGTGGACTTGAATGTAGACCGCCTGAAAGATAAAGATCTGGAATGGGCGGATTATATAATGATAAGCGCCATGATTGTGCATAAAGCATCGGTGCTGAATATAGTAGAACAGTGTCGCCGGTTTCCCGGAAAGATCATCGCCGGGGGGCCTCTCTTTACAACAAGCCATGCGGAGTTTCCCGAAATCAAACATTTTGTGCTGGGTGAAGCTGAAAACATCATGCCGGTACTTGTCGAAGATATTCGTCGCGGGGTTCTCAGCCATGTCTATGCCGATGCGATCCGGCCCGATATCGCCCATGTACCGCTCCCACGCTGGGATCTTATTGACTTTAATCACTACGCTGCCATGTCGGTACAGTTTTCTCGCGGCTGTCCGTTCGATTGTGAATTCTGCGACATCATTGTCATGAATGGACGAGTGCCCCGTACAAAACCGGTCTCCCGGCTGGTGGAGGAACTCGAGGATCTCCGCCTGCGCGGATGGCGGAAAACGGTGTTTATCGTAGACGATAACTTCATAGGAAATAAGGCTACCGCAAAGTCGTTGCTTCGGGAAATCATCAGGTGGAAAACACTGACTGGTGCCTGCATGACTTTTATTACCGAGGCTTCGTTGAATCTTGCCGACGATCCGGAGCTGTACAACCTCATGGCAGACGCCGGATTCACGAAGGTATTTGTCGGGATCGAGACCCCTGCAACGGAGAGTCTGAAGGAGTGTCGAAAGCTGCAGAATTGTGACCGCGACCTGCTCGAATCGGTCAAGATCCTCCAGAAAGCCGGTATGGAAGTCATGGGCGGCTTTATTGTCGGTTTCGACAACGACAAATCCGACATCTTCAGTCGCCAGTTTGAATTTATTCAGCGTTCGGGGGTAGTTACCGCAATGGTAGGACTCCTCATGGCACTGCCGGAAACACGACTCTACCACAGGTTGAAAAAAGAGGGGCGGCTGGAGACGACAAGCTCCGGAAACAATACCGAAGCGGTACTCAATTTCCGCCCACGACTGAATCGGGAGTTTCTTATCAACGGATACCGTGAGCTTATGAAAAAACTTTATGAACCGCGAACCTATTACCGGCGGCTCCGTATTTTTCTGAAGCACAACCGCCCGCATGGTGCACAGCGGTTACTTTCGATGTCGGATATTATGGCATTTTTAAAATCACTCTGGGTACTCGGGATTCGACATCGCGGCCGAATCGATTTCTGGAAGTTGTGTACAACCACGCTCTTTGTTCGGCCACGACAGTTTCATCTGGCAATTGAACTCGCCATTACCGGTTATCACTTCCGGTGTGTCGCACGATCGCTTTGAAAGAGAGGCTGTGTAATGCCGATTTGATTATTGGCTGAAAAAAGGTCAGTATCAGTCTATTCAACAGTGATTGTTATCCGTAAGAATTGTTTTCTCAAAATTGAGAAAAACACCCGCATGCCCGTAATTCCTGCCAAAGCAAGCACCGACATGGTTCAACATGCTCACCATATATGGGGATACGAGCACTGACCTTCTTGTAAGCGTAGGGCAAAAACCGGTGTGGTACACCGTGTCTACTGTACCGCTTTCGGAATCGGCAGTAACCTTGAAAAGGAATCTTGATTGAACCCGACATTGACAAGAAGCATCAATGCATTCCAAAGGAAGGCTGTTACCAGTTATCCTGAAGCGGAATTAAACGGACGGAAATCTTACTGGCCCGGTATTTGCATTTAAAAGTGTTCCGGCGACCGGAATGATCGGGACAATGATAACGTTTTTAAAGGAGTGACCAGGTGAAAAAAGAAACAGTACTTTCAACAGTAGGCCAGCACTATGCAGAGGCGTATGAAAAACAGTACGATATAAAAGATTCCCACGCCGCACTCCTTTCCTATAAAAGCATTGTGGCTGAATATCCCGACTCCAAAGAGGCGGAAAACTCCCGATCCCAGATTCAGAACATCATGCGGAATACGGTTCCGAAAGAGGTGCTGTATGAAGCGCAATTGCAACTGGCATTGAACTATACGGAACCGGATGTGGTAACGGATACCCCGCCGGTTACCCGAATAGCACTTGCATAAGCGTTTTTCAACGGGATCAGCTCGCGATGTACCCGTGACAAAACGGAACCGCGGCACATCAGGAGCGGCAACAGCGATCAGCTGCTCCGCTGGAAGGGAATTGAAGCCACCGAAAAACTGGCAGGTTCAGAGAACAGCAAGGTGGTGTTTATTGGTGCGGGCAAAGACGGACTGCCGATAATTCTTGACACTAATTAATTCTTGCTCATTGTATGCGACGTAGCGTAAAAGAACGGATGGTAAATAAAGGAGTTTATTAAATGGCCCAGAATCACGATCCGGACACCGGTCACGGTGTCCGGTATTTCCTTGCCGATATCATCACGCATTTTCACTGCGGAGAGGCTGTGGTTATAGCAGACGATACGGACGGCACGTGGCGTTGTCTTTTCACGCTATACAACAGATCCATTGACGTTATTCATAACGTCCGGATTGAAGCAAAGGCAGTAATCCGGATTATTCGTGAACAGGATATCGCCTGTTTTTATGAATACATGGTTTCAAACAGTGCGGAACAGACACGATACACAAAAAACGTAACGGACACCTGATGCGCCTTTATCTTGTCAATCCTTGCAATCCACTGGTAAGCGTCGTCAAATCGCAGGGAAACCGGTGGAACAAGTACAATATCTGGAAACCACTCGGCCTCCTGGTGCTGGCTGGCCTTACTCCTGACAAATGGGAAATAAGCATTTTTGATGAAAATATCAAAACGCCGGAGTATTACACTCTCCCGTTGCCGGATCTGGTTGGCATAACGGCGTTTACCTCGCAGGCAAGTCGCGCTTATGACATTGCGGCAACCTATCGCCGGCGGAATGTTCCGGTGGTCATGGGTGGTATTCATACGACCATGTGTCCGCAGGAGGCGATGGAACGTGTCAACGCCATCGTGACAGGAGAAGCGGAAAGTGTCTGGCGGGAAGTTCTGTCGGATTGCTGCAGCGGAACACTCCGGAAACGATATGACGGGGTCCGGCTCGATCTCGCCGCAGTACCGCCGGCACGTCACGATCTGTTGTCGGAAGGTTATCACTTCGGTTCCATCCAGACGTCCCGCGGGTGCCCTCTTTCCTGCAGTTTCTGTAGTGTAACCGCATTCAACGGTGGAAAGTTCAGGCGCAGGCCGGTCGAACAGGTTATCGAAGAGTTCAGAATGATCCGTGAGAAAAATGTTCTTATTGTTGATGATAATCTTATCGGTACCAGCAGGGAACACATTGGATATACCAAAATACTTCTGCGGGAAATGATTGCGGCGAAACTGGGTAAACAGTGGATCGCACAGGTAACCATAAATATGGCCGATGATGATGAACTCCTCACACTGGCGAAAAAAGCCGGATGTACCGGGGTATTCATCGGTTTCGAAACGGTCTCCGCGAAAGGCCTGGCGGAAGTCTGCAAAAAATTCGCCATAGGTAATAACCGCGATATGAAAACTTCGGTACGAAATATTCAGCTGCATGGCATCAGTGTACTCGGATCATTCATCCTCGGGCTTGACATAGATAAAAAAGGAAGCGGCACGAACATCGCTGAAACCGCGCGGACGTACGGGCTCGATATCCTCAATGTCATGGTACTTACACCACTTCCCGGGACCCGGTTATGGAAGACCATGGAAGAGCAGGGCCGGCTGGTGGTCAGGAACTTTCCCCGAGACTGGAAATACTTTACGCTCACCTTTCCCGTCGCACGATTCAAAAACCTTTCCTGGCGGGAACTGGTTGCCGAAAGGGAAAAAAGCTTTAAGATATTTTACTCTTACGCCGGGATACTGCATCGGGTTCTGAGAAGCATCCGGTACGGGATGAACCCGTTGGTCGTGTTGATAAGCAATCTGATTATCCGTGCCAATTCGCTGTATCTTGACCGCCGTGCTTATGTGAGTTTCAACCTGACGATGGATAGCGCGGAAAAGACTATGCAGGCATCAGTGGTAAAATCCTCGGATCGGGATCGGGTGGCGGCGGTGGATGTATATCCGGAATACACCACGCAGTCCGGTTCGGAAGACCGACTGTTTCAGGTCACCGTGTTACCATGAATGTTCACTGCAGGTGGGTATTTTCATGACTGAAAGAACGATAGCGCTTCTCATCCTTTGGAACCCCGATTACACCGTGATTCGCGCAAGGAGTATCCATGTATATAGCACACGCATTCCGGTCCGATCAAGATTTGCGAAAATCCCGGGCGACTCTGCCTGTTTCGGCACATTTTTTTCCGTACGACCCGATCCGTAACACATTCCCGAAGATGTCCAAAATTTAAATTCCGGTTGTTCGTAGTAGACGAGTCTGCCGAAATGGGAATGTTTCCCGGTGGCGGGAGCTGTGGTAATCATTCATCAACCGGATGTATTTTCAGAACCTATGTTATTTCGCAATCAACAGCAATCGGTGCATGTCGGAATAGATATCGGATCAACCACCATTAAAATGGTAGCGCTTGATCCGGACGGAAAAATGCTGTTTCAGAGCTATGAACGGCATAACGGGGCGCATCGGGCCACCGTTCTTCCCCAATTACGTCAAATGGAAGCTGCCGTAGGGCAGATACCGCTGCTTATTGCCGTCACCGGTTCTCAGGGGGGCGGAATTGCCCGGGAGATAGGTGCCGTTTTCATCCAGGAGGTGATTGCCCAGTCGATTGCGGTGCGGCACCTCTACCCTGCAACCCGTACCTCCATAGAGCTGGGCGGACAGGATTCCAAAATGGTATTCTATTCCGATCAGCCGGGAAATGCCGTTTCGGATATGCGGATGAACGGGGTCTGTGCCGGGGGAACAGGAGCTTTTATCGACCAGATGGCGACACTGATCGATCTTCCGGTGGAACAATTCAACGAAGCGGCGTCACGCGGAACACATGTATACGATATTTCGGGCAGATGCGGTGTATTCGCCAAAACGGACATTCAACCGCTCCTCAATCAGGGTGTCGCCGCCGACGATATCGCACTCTCCTGCCTTCATGCGCTCGCCAAACAGACGATCGGCGGACTGGCGCAGGGAATGGTGATTGCACCGCCCGTACTTTTTGCCGGCGGACCGTTTTTCTTTATTCCGACACTGATCGACGTGTTCATGGAACGCCTGAATATTGACAAAAGTGATATCCTGTTTCCGGAGCAGTCGCAAACGTTCATCGCCTTCGGTACGGCGCTGAGTCTCGGCACGGAACTTGGTAAAAAAGCACGGAAAACCACGTGTGCGGCGATGATGAAGATCATCGAACAGAGCAGGCACGGCGGGGGTATCGCCGGAAGTACCCTGCCGTTTTTTCCGTCCGATCAGGAACGGAAAACGTTCGTTGAACGGCACCGTTCTTCTGAACAGGAAAATATCGCCGGTAAATGTTCAGGATCGGTACCGGTCTATATCGGACTCGATGCCGGATCGACTACTACCAAACTCGCGGTAATTACCGAGGCGGGTGAATTGCTCTACTCGTTTTACCGGAACAATCAGGGAAAACCGATCGATACGGCCCGCGACGGTCTTGTTGCGTTTCTTGATTTCTGCGATGAACGCGGATTTACTCCGGAGATAAAGGGGCTCGGTACCACCGGCTACGGTGAACTGCTCTTTGCCGGGGCGTTTCATGCCGACTATCACACCGTGGAAACCATCGCTCACAAGGAAGCCGCCGTACGGTTCTGTCCGGAGGTAAGCTTCGTGCTCGATCTGGGCGGTCAGGACATGAAGGCGATCTTCATTAAAAACGGGGTCATCACCAACATCGTGCTCAACGAGGCCTGCAGCGCCGGGTGCGGATCGTTTCTGGAAACGTATGCCCGAACGCTCGGTATCGCCCCCGGCGAGATTGCCGGCCATGTCTTTGCCGCACGGCACCCGAGTAATCTCGGATCACGTTGCACGGTGTTCATGAATTCCTCGGTGATCACCGAGCAGCGCAACGGACGCACCGTCGACGAGATTCTGGCGGGGCTCTGCCGTTCCATCGTCGAGAATATCTTTACAAAAGTTGTCCGGATCGCCAATTTCGACGATCTTGGTGAACAGGTGGTTGTTCAGGGCGGTACCTTCAAAAACGATGCGGTACTCAAGGCGTTCGAGGATTACATCGGCCGGCAGGTGCTCCGTCCGCCGCTTTCGGGAGAGATGGGCGCCTACGGCATCGCGCTGCTCTGTCGTGATCAGCAGCAGGCCACCGGCGCTTCTTCACGGGCGGGAGAGTTGATCACCCGTGAAGTATTGGCGGCTTTCAGTTACAGTACATCGACCAACAACCGCTGCGAACTCTGTACCAATAATTGCGCACGGCATATCGTGACCTTTTCGCACGGCGGTACGTTTGTTACCGGAAACCGTTGTGAACGGGGCGCTGCGGTCGGTTCCGCACCGGTCACGAAAGAAACGAAACTGAACGTACCCGATCTGATGGGGGAACGGTACCGGATGCTGTTCGCTTCGGTGAAGAAGAAGGATACTACTGATAGTTCCGGAGACAAGCGGGTTATCGGTATTCCCCGGGTGCTGGAATTTTTCGAGAGTTTTCCCTTCTGGAGCGGATTTTTCAGGCATCTCGGGTATACAATCGTTCTTTCCGATGAGTCCAGTTATCCGCTGTTCGAATCGGGTCTCAGAACGGTTCCGTCGGATACGGTCTGTCTGCCCGCGAAAGTGGCGCACGGGCATGTCGAATCGCTCCTGCGTAAAGGGGTGAAGACGATCTTCATGCCGCTGATGCTCAAGAACAAAAAGGAAAATCCCCGTCAGGACGATTCATGGTTCTGTGCCGTACTGCAGGGGTACCCTGAAATTCTCCGTCTCAACGGCGTTATTCCCGATGATGGCTCGGTGCGATTTCTCACCCCTGCTTTCAAACTGGTGAGTGACCAGGTTCGCGACCGGCAGATCGTCCGCTTCGCTGAAGAGAAACTGGGCGTTGATCGCACGCGGGCACTCCAGGCGATACGCAGAGGAACGAAGGAAATGGACGAAATGCAGCGAGGCTTGCTGCAGCGCGGAGCGAAGGTGCTTGCCGATCTGCGCGGGAGTGAAAAATTCGGTGTGGTTATCGCCGGACGCCCGTACCACAACGATCCGTTCGTCAACCACCGGATCGCGAAATTCTTCACCGATAAAGGCATTCCGGTGCTGGTGAACGAAGCGTTGCCCGGACTCAACGATCTCGACCTGAATTTCAGCCGGATCGATACCATCAACACGTTCCACAACCGGATGCTCGGTGCGGCGAAGTTCGTCGCCGACCACCCGGATCTCGAAATGGTGCAGCTGGTGAGTTTCGGGTGTGGCCACGACGCGATTCTCACCGATGAGCTCGGCCGTATCCTTCGTTCCTACGGCGGCAAGGAACTCCTCACGCTCAAACTTGATGAAGGGGAAAACAGCGGTCCGCTCAATATCCGTATCACCTCGTTCGTCGAGACGGTCCGTACGCAGCGCGCCCGCCGCAAACCGGAGCGGCGTGGATTTGTTCTCCCGCCGTTTCCCGTTAAATTCGAGAAAAAAGATCGCGAGCGGCGCACCTTTCTGCTCCCCAACCTCACGTGGGGTTTTTCGATGGTTATGGCGAAAACATTCGAACGACAGGGCTACTCGGCGCAGATCCTTCCGGTTGCCGGCAAGGAGGCGATCGCCATCGGAAAACGGTATGTCAACAACGATATCTGCTACCCCGCGCAGCTCAACATCGGTGAGATACTACATTATCTCATCGAGCATCCCGAAATGGCCGCCACGACGGCGGCGGCGTTCGCGAAAAACTGCAACGACTGTCGCGCATGTCACTATGCGGCACTCGCCCGAAAGGCCCTCGACGATGCAGGATTCAGGGACGTTCCGATCATCACCACCGCCGAAGTTGACCGCCGCGACATGCACCCGGGGCTCCGGCTCAACCGCCTCAAATTCTCCATCGATTTTCTTCATGGAATCGCGCTCCTCGACGCGCTCGACGATATGGCGCGGCAGTGTCGTCCGTACGAGAATGTACGGGGACAGACCGACGTGTTATATGAGGAAAGGGTGCGCCGGGTGATCGGAGCGCTCTCGAAAAGCTGGCGCGCGGCACTCGACGAACTCGACAGCGCCGTCGAGGCGTTCAATGCACTCGAAGTCGACCGCTCGCATCGTAAACCCCGCGTCGGTATCATCGGCGAGATTCTGGTCAATTTTCACGACACCGGAAACCACCGTATCGTGCAGTACCTCGAAGAGCACGGTATGGAAGTGGTATTGCCCAATCTGATCGAGTTCTGGCGGCAGGATTCCATCAATCTCAGAGTGGCTGCCGAACATGACCATGTCCGTTTTCGCGGGCTGATGAAGTGGTATGCGGATCTTTATGGAGTTGTTTTCAAACATATCATCCAGGCGGTCGAAAAACGGAAAAAACGGTTCAAATTCCATCAGCGTCACGGGGATATTCGAGAGATCGCCAAAAAAGCCGGAAGAATTTTTGAACCCACCTTCCGGACGGGGGAGGGGTGGCTGATCCCGGGAGAGATTGTCAACTGGATCGACGAGGGGGTTAATTCATTTCTCATCGTCCAGCCCTTCGGCTGTCTTCCCAACCACATCAGCGGCAAGGGAGTGATCAAGGCGATCAAGGCGAAATACCCGCAGGCACAGATACTCACCCTGGATTTCGATCCGGATACCAGTCTTGCCAATGTTCATAATCGACTTCAGATGATCGTGCTGGGTGCGGGAGCCGATACCGGCACTGTTGAACCGGAACCGGTGAAACCCGAAGAAGTTCCCGCCTGATGTGCAGTTTCTGTTTCACGGGTGCCACGTTTTCCTGATCCATCATGATGACTGCAGCCGTTTTAGCGAAACAGACCGGATCGGTTGCGTCCGTGGTCTGAGTGATCTATTTTGAAACTGCCGAACCGGTTAATCCGTCCCGGTAGAAACGGTGGTAGTAAAGTAATAGTGTACTAGTTCGGCTCTGAATCCGTTCATTTTGAACCATTATTACGGTGAGTACCACTTTTCCTTATTACTGCAAGGTATGCAGAGTTCAACCCGGAAAACAGAAAATCAATCGGTAACTACCTCTATCCTAACGACTCAACAGAGAAGGCGTATATGAAAAAATTGGCTGCCATGCTGCTATGTTTTTCCGCAGTAATTGCTCTCGCAGCGGTTCCGGTCTCTGCTCAGACTGTTGCATCATTCACCAAAGACGCCGATGGAGTACTCTGTGTGCTGTACGATGGTTCACGACTCAAACTGCAGGTCTGCTCGGATAACGTCATCCGTGTCGTTCATACCACCAGGGAAGCAATTCCCTCTCCGCAGGGGTATGTGGTCGGCAGGGACGCGTTCACCCCGGGAACCTGGGACGCGACTGACAACGGTGATGCCATTGTGCTGACAACACCGAAGATGATGGTCACTGTCGACAAAACGACGGAACTAGTATCCTTCGCCACACCCGGTGGAACTGTGATCGGCAGGGAAACGCAACGGACACTCACCGCAGTTACCAAGGGCGGCGAGGCGGGATTTTCAGGGACGCTGCAGTTCAGTTCACTCGACGGTGAAGCGGTATACGGTCTGGGTAATCTCTCGATGGCAACACCGGGATGGGGTTCGGACGGTACCGCATACTGGGAGTCAATGCCTCCCGACCGTGAGGGGACGCTCGATATCCGCAATTTCACGGTCGATCTTCATCAGAGTAACTGGTATGATGTCATCCCGTTTTTCATGACGACTTCCGGTTACGGTGTGCTTTTGAATTTCTGCTGCCATGCCGTCAAGACACCACCACTCAACTTTGCCGCCGATTTTCTCACCAATGATGCCTGGGATTATTTCTTTATCTACGGTCCGCAATTCGATACGGTGGTCGCGGGATACCGCGGGGTAACCGGACCGGCGCCGATGCTTCCCAAATGGGCGTTCGGATTCTGGCAGTGCAAGAACAGGTACATGAGCGCCGATGCGCTCAAGACCGCGGTTTCCACCTTCCGTTCAAACGGGATTCCTCTTGACTGCATCGTACAGGACTGGAGCTGGTGGAGCGGTACCACGGAAGGGTACGGATCGTTCACCTGGGATACACCGTATGCAAACGCCTCCCAGTGGATTGAGGAAATTCACCAGAATAACTGTCACTTCGCCCTTTCGATCTGGCCGACCTTCAGTGCGGGAACACCACATCTTGCGGAGATGCAGTCTCATTTCATCACCGTCCCCTGCAACGGCGACGCGGCAACCCCCGGTAGTTTCATGAATATTTTCGACAGTCAGGCAGCCGATCTGATCTGGAGCTACATGAATACCACCTGTTTGAGTGCGGGAGTGGATGCGTGGTGGATGGATGCGACCGAACCTGAATGCCAGGTGCTGACCGGTCAGATCACTCCCGGAACGGGACTGGGCAGCGGAGTGATTGACCGGTACGCGAACGCCTATGCGCTGGCGCATGCGAAAAATATCTATGAAAAACAGCGTACCGTCTCTTCCGACAAGCGGGTGGTCAACCTTACCCGGTCATTCTACGGCGGCCAACACCGGTTCGGAACCATTTACTGGGGCGGTGATATCAGCAGCGGTGACATCAAAAACGTCGCCACCTCGGTTTCCGGCGGGATCAATTCCTGTATGGCCGGCAATCCTTACTGGTGCTCGGATATCGGCGGGTTCATGGACAACGGGAATCTGCAGCTCAACGATGATATCCTCGCCCGCTGGTTTGAAGCCGGCACCTTCTTCCCGCTCTTCCGTATTCACGGATCGAGGGATACCGAAATCTACGGCATGAGTGCAACGGTGAAACCGATCGCCATCGCATTCAGCAAGTTACGGTACCGTCTGATGCCCTACATTTATTCTCTCGCCTGGAAAGTGACCAGCGAGGGGTATACCATGACGAGGGCGCTGCCGTTTGATTTTCCCGATGATCCGGCGGTCAGAAACATCGCCGATCAGTTCATGTTCGGTCCGGCGCTTCTGGTCAATCCGGTTTCAGAAGCGGCGGCGATCAGCCGGTCGTTGTACCTGCCTGCCGGTACCTGGTATGATTTCTGGACCGGTACTCCGGAGGAGGTGACCGCAGGCAAGAGCAAGAACGTGATGGCGCCGCTCGAGATGATACCTGTTTACGCACGGGCCGGATCGATTATTCCGATGGGCCCCCGTATGCAGTATGCCACCGAGAAAAACGATCCGATCGAGTTGCGCATCTATCCCGGGGCCGACGCCCAATTCACGCTGTACGAAGATGAGAATGACGGGTACGGCTATGAAACCGGTAGCTACTCGACGATTCCGATCTCCTATACCGAGGCTGACGGCAAAGTGACAATCGGCCCCAGATCCGGAACGTTTCCGGGCATGCCGGAGATGCATACCTTCAATGTGGTTTTCGTAAAAACCGGTCACGGTATCGCCGATACCGTTACCGGTGATCCTGATTGTGTGATCGAGTATAACGGCAGTCCGATGCGCGGTTGTCCGGCGGAACCGGTCGCGGTGAATCCAGCTTCGATAGGGAAGCTCCCCGCAAAACCGTTGCAGACGTATATTCTCAAAACTTCAGGAGAACGGCTTTCATTTCCTCCCGTACCTGCCGGATACACCCGACAGGTTGCGGTGTACAACCTCTCGGGACGTCTGCTGGCCAGAGCCACGACTGCTCAACGGCGTGTTTCGCCGCGTGAGGACTTCGGTCTGTCGGAAGGTATCTATCTTGTCAAAGTACGGGCAGTTCGGCAGTAGCGCGATAATCTTCCTTTTGGTGAACCGTTCATTGATCCCGTACCGGAACAACCGGTGCGGAATTATTTTTCCCCGATAATTTTCCGCTTTGCATTCCGAATGCAACATAGATACAATAGAAACGGTTTTTAAGCAGTTTCGGATAGTCCAATCGATCCAAAGGCGTTCTCGTGAACCGAACTGAACAGGATACCATTCTGCGCAAGAATACCAGCCTGTTCGTCCGCAATGTTCAGCAGGTTCTCAAGGATATGGCCGATATCGATCTGCATATTCTCTCAAAAGCGCAGGAAACCGCTTCGTTACTTCACCGTAAAAATGGAATGGTGGTTATTTCGCATTTCAGCGGTATGATTCAGGGAGATTTCCTGCTCTCCACCGATGAGGAGACCGCGGCGGAAATCGCCGGTATCCATGTTGTCGGCGCTTCGCCTGCCGCAATCGTCGCCCAGCGGGAAACGTACGCAGGGTTCATGTGTGAAGCTCTGAATACCTGCGTGCATCTCTCCATCGGCGATCTGGAAGAGATGTTCGGAGCTCTTACCATTCTGCCGCCGGCCTGGATTTTCGGAGAGTATCATTCGGCGGACTACATATCGGGGGTCGGTGTGGTCAGCGGGGTGTGCGGAGATATCACCTGCAGCCTCAGCCTTAACCTCGTCAGTCTGCAGATCGTCGACAATCTGATGAGCGGGAAGGTGCGGTAAGTATACTCTCCGCTTCCGCAGGTATCCTGGACTAATGAGAAAGGGAAGCAATGAAAATAATCAAGCGTGGCCAGGGTCTGCGCTCCCGGGCACACTGTGATGGTTCAGGTCAGCGGTGGGGGAAATTATGGCTACACGTCTGATAACAGGATAAAACATAGACGCATGAAATCTGTTCACCTTTGTTATTTCGTATTCTTCTGCCTCACACTGCCGGCATTTTCGGGTACTGTTCAGGTCGACTCGACCGCTGTACTGGTTACGGGAGCAATTGAGCAGATCCCTCTGACCGATACCTACGATCCCTCGTACGTGGTACTCGATTATCCGAACGGGGATGTCCCGATCGATCGCGGGGTATGTACCGATGTCATCGTCCGTGCATTTCGAAAGCTCAATATCGATCTGCAGGTTCTGGTGCATACCGACATGAAAAAGAATTTTTCGGCATATCCTTCAAAATGGGGACTGAAGCGACCGGACCGGAACATCGACCATCGACGGGTGCCGAACCTGATGACCTGGTTAGAACGGCATGGCAAATCGCTTCCGGTTACCCGGAACGGGGAAGAGTATCTTCCCGGCGATATTGTCGCGTGGAAGATTCCGGGAAATCTTGACCATATCGGACTGGTGGTGGATAAAAAGGTGGAAGGTACAAACCGGTACGGTGTGGTGCACAATATCGGTAGGGGGACGGAGCTTGAGGATGTCCTGTTTGAATTCAGGATAATCGGGCATTACCGGTATTTCAGATAATACATAATTGATTTCTTCCTGTTTTGAAATTATATTTGTTAGCTATTAATTCATCCCGTTTCCGGGTTGTTATCGTTTACCGAAGTCCCTGAAAGGGCAAAAAAGGAAGCGTCATGAGAGATAAGATTCATCCGAAATACGAGCCCGCGAGCTTTACCTGCTCTTGCGGCAATGTTATCGAGACCAAGGCAACCATCAAAAGTACCCACATCGATATCTGCAATGAGTGTCATCCGTTCTATACCGGAAAACAGAAACTCATCGACAGTGCCGGTCGTGTTGAACGGTTCCGCAAACGGTATCAGAAAGCCAATAAAGAGTCATAGCTTTTTTTCAGAATTTTCGGGGACGGGAGTGTATATACACTCCCGTCCTTTGTTTTTTACAGAATTCAATCAGAAAAGAGTTTCCATGCGACGAATATTTCTGCAGATATTCAGTGCTCCGGTATTGTGGCTGCTTGCTCAGAAAAAGCGGAAAGTAGGCGGTCAGGCGATAATCGAAGGGGTGATGATGCGCGGTAAGGATAATGTTTCCTGGGCGGTACGCAGATCCGATACGGACATCGTGGTCGAGCGCAATGAGTTCATTTCGGCCGCAAAAAAAGTCGCACTCCTGAAAAAACCGGTATTCCGCGGAGCCGTCGGACTTTTTGAATCAATCGTACTGGGCTATCGGGCGCTTACCCGGTCAGCCGAAATCTTCGAGGACGAGCAACGGAAACAGGCGCAGGAACAGGGAAAGGAACTCAAGGAACGCAATAAAAAGGGTGAAAAGATCTTGACCGGTCTGAGTCTGGTGGTTTCACTGGTGTTTGCCTTCGGAATTTTCATGTTTATACCGATGTGGGTGCTCTCGAAATTCGTTCCACGCGAGTCGGCATTGCTTTTCAATACGCTCAGCGGATCACTGCGGATTATCTTCTTTTTGATATATCTTATCGCCATCAGTTTCTGGAAAGAAATCCGGCGGGTTTTCGAATACCATGGCGCGGAACATATGGCGATCTTCGCTTATGAGGCCGGTAAGGATCTGACTATAGAAAATATGCGTAACTACACGACCCTGCATCCCCGTTGCGGCACGAGTTTTCTGCTGCTGGTGGGTATCGTCTGTATCCTGCTGTTTTCGATCGTCGATGCGCTGGTGATCGGATTCATCGGTCCGTATCCGACGGTTCTGGCCCGTTTCGCGGTACATCTGCTTCTCGTTCCGCTTATCTCGGGTACTTCCTATGAAATTCTCAAGCTCTCCGACGCGCACCAGAATCTGCCGGTGGTGGGCTGGCTCATTCAGCCGGGACTCATGCTGCAGAAAATCACGACAAAAACGCCGGATGATTCCCAGCTCGAGGTGGCGGCGAAGGCGTTGCAGGCGGCATTATGATCAGAGACCGGCTTGACGAACTTCTGCAGCGTCACGGGCAGCTCGAAGCTGAACTTGCGCTTCCGGAAACAGCATCCGACCCCTCCCTCATGGAAAAACTGGGGCGTGAGTACAACAGCATCAACAAGAACATGCCGGTGTTCAAAAAGTATCTGCAGCTGATAAACAGTATCGACGAGGCGAAAGAGATCCTGCATGGAGATGCCGATGAAGAGATGACGATGCTTGCGGAAGAAGAACTGCATCAGTGCGAATCGGAACTGCCCCCACTCGAGGAAAAGGTGAAACTGCTTCTGGTGCCGCGTGATCCGCGTGACATCAAAAATGCGGTGGTGGAAATACGTGCCGGAACGGGAGGTACCGAGGCGGGGATTTTCGGGGCCGATCTGTTTCGTATGTATACGCATTTCATTGAAGCCCGGGGGTGGGGGATTGAAGTGCTCGGTTCCAGCTACGGAGAAATCGGGGCGATCAAGGAAATCATATTTCTCGTAAAGGGTGAAAACGCTTTTGGGACTTTGAAGTTCGAATCCGGCGTTCACCGGGTGCAGCGGGTACCGCAAACCGAAGCGCAGGGAAGAGTGCACACTTCGGCGGCATCGGTGGCGGTTTTTCCCGAAGCCGACGATGTCGAGGTGACGGTCGACCCGAATGATCTGCGCATCGATCTGTACTGTTCCAGCGGTCCGGGGGGGCAGTCGGTCAATACCACCTATTCGGCGGTTCGTATCGTTCATGTTCCTACGGGTATTACCGTCACCTGTCAAGACGAAAAATCACAGCATAAGAACAAGGCGAAAGCGCTGAAAGTTCTGCAGACCAGACTCTACGAGAAGGAAATGGCGGAAATATCCGCCGAGGAGACCGCCGCCAGGCGTACCATGGTGAGTACCGGTGACCGGAGCGCCAAGATCCGTACCTATAATTTTCCGCAGAATCGCCTTACCGATCATCGTATAAATCTGACGCTCTATTCACTCGATCGCGTCATCAACGGCGAACTCGACGAACTGGTCGAGGCGCTTGCACTTGCCGATGTCAATGAACGCCTGACCCGTACGGGTATGTAGGTGCAGGGGCAGGTGTACGGGCGGCTCTGAGTTACGTCCCTGCCCGGACCCGTCGATAGTTCCGTACCGCCGGAAATGTATATTGCTACCATGAACATCAAAGCCTATCTTGACAACACCGAATTCTTCGCCGGGATTTCCGAAGAGGGGAAGGAACAGCTAGCTGGTATCTGTATTCCCAAAAAAATAGCGAAAAAAGAGATGCTGTTTCAGGAGGGAGATACCGGGTACGCGTTCTACCTGGTGGGGGGAGGCGCGATAGGGCTCTACAAAGGCATGGATGATGGGCGGGACGTCGTCATCAAGATGGTCCACCGTGGAGAACTCTTCGCCGAAGTCATTCTCTTTGAAAAGAGCACGTATCCGGTAACCGCTATCGCTCTCCAGCCGAGTCTGGTGTTCATCATTCCCAAAGTACAGTTCACCTGCCTGCTTGCCGATGAACGGTTCCGCAATGATTTCATCGGTATTCTCATGCGAAAACAGCGGTATCTCGCCGAACGGATCAGATATCTCACCCTCCACGATGTAGAGGAACGTTTTTTTCTTTTTCTCAAAGAGCACCATGGCGATGCCCCTACCGTCCGGTTATCCTGGTCCAAGAAGGATATTGCCGCTGCTATCGGAACAACACCCGAAACCTACTCACGACTCATCGCACGACTGGTTAGAGAGCAGCGGCTGCTAGTGGAGGGAAAGACGATAACGGTCAGATTCGCAGAAGAAAATAGTTGAATAACAGACGTTTTTCACCGGTAATTTTTTGCAGCGAATCTCCCGATAAATCTTGCCGACCGGATTGAATCTGCTTTTCTTTGCCGCGCCTCAACGTTACAATCAGGGTAGAACAACATCTCCTGTAACAAATTGTATCTCCGCTGCGTTTTATCTTCAGAAAGGTTGAGTAGCGCCTGATGGTTTAAACGCTTAAACATTGGAGGGCTCCATGGACAGCAGGCTGCTTTCGGAACATTTGAACAGTGCAATCGGAAAATACGGGCCCCGTCTGATAAAATTTTTTAGTACGGGTAATACATTTGTCAGGCATCATCCCCTTGCAGTGCTGGCGGCAGGTGTTTTCATCTGTTTTCTGATTCTCCCGGCGGCGGTACCTCATCAGGGAAAGATTCTTCCGGTCGATCCCTACATGGTAACCGCTTATTCGATGCTTAATTCCACAAGCACCGGCAGACAACTGATAAAAAGAGTCAAAAAAAGTACCGCAGGATCATATATATATCTTTCACTCGGAAGCACGGATAAAGACCGGTTGACCGACTGGTCCGGAGATACGGTGCGTGGAGTGACCCGGGCCACCTACGAGCAGATTGACCGGTTACTGCTGCCGAAAAGCGTCACCGTGATCACCAATAAGGATCTGGTGGGAACCGCTCCGCGTGATATTATCCGCAGTATTGCCTATGAACTGGAAAACGTCGATTTTTCCTTCAGAAATCCGCAATTCGATTTTCCTGCGGATTCACCGCTGGCGGAACATACGCAGAGGAGAATTCTGGAGGAGCTCAACCTCTGATCCGGGGGGCGATACCGTTCCGCAATGTCATTTGTCTTCCGATAGCGCATGGTTATCATTATCATACCCGAAGATCTGTTTCCGGAGATAATCCCGTATCGGTTTCTGCCGGAAATAAACCGGTACTCTTTTTTCATCCGTTCCGCTTCCGGAATACACTAATCAGTTGTCCCGGAAATCCCTTGAAAACGGCAGTTCCCTTTCAATTATCTATCGGCCGAACTATATTTAAATTAAGATTCAGGAACTGCAATACAACCGGGAGTGTTTCAGGCCGGTTTTCGGAAATTTGCAGTATTCTGAATTCCCCGCAGTATCAGCTTAAAAATGCCTATTTTGGGGAAGGGGCGCGCAGAAACCGGGCAGACGCCAGTACCGGGATACTTCTTTGTGGCAGGGCAATCAATACCCGGCAGAACTCTTGGAAAGGAGAGGGAAGCGTGAGCATTAAGCGATCAGTATCAGCGGTCCTAGTTGCACTCTCGGGTGCTCTCATCGTGACAATGCAGTGTGCCAATCCGGTCGATGATCCGCCGTTGCGGTGGAGGTCGAATGTGCAGGTACCCGTTACCAATGAAAAATTTGTCATTGGTGAGGAACTGGAAAACCTTTTTGTGTTTGACGGGCTTGATATTCTCAACGTGAAATTGAGAACCTACTATCAGGATCCTTCACGACTCGAACCGGATACGATCAAAGGTGATACCGTCGTATTTTCGGCGTCGAAAGTTGATTCCGCGGAATTCGAGAGTCATGAGGAACCGTTTGAGGACAAACTGTTTCATGTCACGCTCGGTTCGATTCCCGTTTCCGGCGCTCCCGAGCTGGAAGACACGATACCGGTACCCGGTATCGCGGGAACCTTCGATATTCCGTTGCCGGTGACGCTCGACAGCGTTTACGCGATAGACTTCGATACCACGGATAATATGCTTGAAATAGAACTGACCAATCTCGGCGGGGCGACGTTCACCAATTTCAAGCTCGGGATTGCGGACATTGACACTGCGGAAGTCGGTACTCTCGATCCCGGGCAGACGGCAACCGCGTCACTCGATATGGCGGGAAAATCGGTTACCCACACCGTTCAGGTCCATATTGCGGGAACCAGTGACGGAGCGGCCGACGATTCTCTGGTGCTCTCGTTTTCGCTCAACGGATTGAAGGCAAGACGTTTGCAGGTGGATGATCATCTGGTTGATTTCACGGTCGAGTTTGTCAATCCCTACGAGTTGACCGATACCGTGAATGTCGATTATATCGATATCGCCGACGGTTTTTTCAGTTATGATGTGCGAAATTACACCAGCCTGAGCCTCGATATCCGCGGCATACATGAACACATGTGGACGACTACCTTTTCACTGCAGCACGACCTCGAAACTGTCGACGATTTGTCGGGATTTACTCATGACGATTCAACCGATGGATTCGTCGGAATCATCAACTATGCCTCGGTTCCCATTGCCGCCGGTGAGGATGCGACCTTCCAGAAAGCGAATATTTCCGCGAGTCGCCTCTTTCCAGAATGGGACAGCACCCTGCTGAAAAGTGTGACCAAGGTCCGGTACATCGTATCGACCACCGACCCCGACGGTGATACGGTCACGATAAATGCATCGGATTCACTGATATTCGCCGTTTCTTCCCATTCGTTCAAATTCAAAGAACTTCAGGGAGTGCTTACCGAAAAGTATGAACGGGAGAGTGATACCCAGAATGTGGCGATCAACCTTCCATGGAATGATTCCCGGGAAGAACTGCGCGGCAATTTTATTCTCCAGCAGGTATGGGGAGATATTCTGATCACTACCGGGATGCCGCCGCGATCGTATCTTGATTCATTGGGTATTGACTTCAAGGCATTCGATCCGGAGTCGA
>JAFGHA010000053.1 GCA_016930275.1 Chitinispirillaceae bacterium | reverse complement strand
CTTCATCGGCTTTTTTCCCGCCAATCCAATTTATTTCCGTTGCATATCTGTTTCCTGAAATGTCCCGTAAAAATGCCGGTGTTATCGGAATGCAGCCTTTGTATCCGTGGAGGAGTAATTATACCCTTATCCGTAACGAGAATACTGATTGGGCCGGTACTTCAAACTACTTTAGAAACTGCTGCCAATAACATATTTTTACTTTCCTGTTCCACGACGTACCGTATCGGAAGATCGGCGTCTTCACTACAGCTACTTTGGCAATTAAACATTTAACTACATCAGAGGAGGCGGTATGCTTATTCAGGGAGTAAAAGCGCGGGAAGTACTCGATTCACGTGGAAATCCGACAGTTGAAGCACTGGTTGAACTTGAATGCGGCGTTGTTGCAAGCGCGATGGTACCTTCCGGTGCTTCGACCGGAGAAAAAGAGGCTGTCGAGCTTCGCGATAAAGATCCGAAACGGTACGGCGGCAAAGGTGTTCTTACCGCTGTAAAAAACGTTAACGAAGTGATCGAGCCGGCAATTTTGGATCTCCCTGCCGACGAGCAGCGTCTGATCGATGCGACGATGCTCGCGCTTGACGGTACACCGAACAAGGAAAAACTCGGTGCCAATGCCATCCTCGCTGTTTCTCTCGCCTGTGCCCGCGCCGCTGCCGAAGCGCTTGAGATTCCGCTGTACCGGTATCTTGGCGGGGTGAACGCCTCGCTGCTGCCGGTGCCGTGTATGAATGTGATCAACGGTGGCGAACATGCCGACAATAATGTTGATTTTCAGGAATTCATGATCGCACCGCACGGTGCTCCTGATTTTGCCACGGCGATCCGCATGGGTGCCGAAACGTTTCATGCCCTCAAGGCGGTGCTCAAGAAAAAAGGGTACTCGACCGCTGTTGGTGATGAAGGCGGATTCGCTCCCAATCTAAAATCGAATGAAGAAGCAATCGAAACCATTGTCGAGGCGATTAAAAAGGCCGGGTACAAACCGGGGAAAGACATTTCCATCTGTCTTGATCCGGCAACCAGTGAAATGTGGGACAAGGGAAAATACGTATTCAAGAAATCAACCGGCGAGAAGAAAACCTCCGAAGAGATGGTCGCTCACTGGGTTGACTGGGTGAAAAAGTATCCCATCGTTTTAATTGAAGACGGTATGGGAGAAAACGACCAGGCCGGATGGAAATTGATGACCGAGAAGCTCGGCGATAAAATTGAACTTGTGGGTGACGATCTGTTCTGCACCAACCCGGTGATTCTTGCCGATGGTATCAAAAACGGTATTGCCAACTCGATTCTCGTGAAAGTTAACCAGATCGGTTCACTCACTGAAACGCTCGATGCCATTGAACTTGCGAGAAAGTACGCCTACGGGTACATGATCTCCCACCGCAGCGGAGAAACGGAAGACACGACGATCGCCGATCTCGCTGTTGCCACTTCTGCCGGGAAAATCAAAACCGGCAGCGCCAGCCGCAGTGAACGTATCGCGAAGTTCAACCGGCTTATCGCTATTGAGGATGAACTCGGTTCGGCCGCACGTTTCGCGGGTAAGAAGGCGTTCAAGAACGCGAAGTGATGTTTCTGTAGCGTTCTTCCGGTACCGGATGGTGACGGCAGGGCGAAGATGAAGTCAGAATTGTGAAGGAACGGTACCAATGGGGTGTCGTTCCTTTTTTGTAATCCGGAAGAGGATATCCGTTTACAAATATAAGGTGTACCGTCACCCCGGCGGAGGCCGGGGTTCAGGTGAGATACGCGCGGGGCTTGCCATACAACCTGGCGTGCGGCGCTTCAAAAGACAGGGGGGGCCGCGCGCGGCGGGACCACCCCCTCGTGGAGCGGGACGTAGTTCGGGCTGCGGCGGTGGTGGCAGCCTTACCGGGTGCCGGAGGACTACTGCAGGAAGAGTGGAACCGTTGCGGTTCGTCCTGTTGCTGCGGTGAGTCTGAGTAGTGAGAGACCGGCCGGAAGCGATGATTGACGTATCGGTAACGGCTGATTTTTACTCAATGAGGCACGTATGAGCACTCTGCCGTTCGGCCGGAAAATGGTCGCGGTGAGGTCTTCGTGGGGAGTGAGCTTCCAAACCGAACCCTGATGCTGCAGTGACCAGGGGCACAGCATTCCCTCCGCAGCCGGTCCGTGGCGGACGCTCTCGGGATCGGTTCCCTTGAACAGCGCTTCGTTCCAGCTGCTGAGCGCGTAGGGAGGGGGTGTGTAGTCAAGCGCAGGCCCGGTACCGGGGGTAAAGGTGCTGCCGTCGATATCGGCTCCCCAGACAAGTTTTCCCTTTTCAAAACACGGTATTCCCTCATGTCCGGCGGTGTCGGCCATGGTGGTGAGTCCGGCGAACGAGGGGTCGTTGGATGGATCCCATACTCCCTGGGGAGTTCCCTCGGGCAGCCCGATACGGAACTGTACTTCACGACGGTACGCTGATTGACCCCCGGGATATATCACTTCGCCGTCGAACCCGATTTCAACATAAAAAAGCGTTGCGCTTCCACTGACCGGGAGCGGCCCGCTGAAGGGCAGGGTATCGCTGCTGCAGAGGTGGCAGACCCGGTACTCGGCGGAAACATCATCGAGCGTGTACCCGGCGTCGAAAACTTCGGAGAGGTCGAAATAGTACCTGATGGCAAGTTCCTCCGCATAGCGCGCCGGCCAGGTCGTCATGTTCTGAACGGTTGCCGATATCTCGGTGAACCGGTCGCCGGTGGTATTGATTTTAGCGACAACACGGTATTCGGTATCCCGAACCGCAGGCGCAGGGAAACCGGCAATCGCACTACCGCCGAAATCCTCCGCCAGACGCGCAACTGCCGAACTGAAACCGGCATTGTAATCCACGGCGACCTCGTTGCGAACCGCGTCGAGACGATCATCGGTAAACGCTCCGGAAGCGTCCGGTCCGCCGACCAGTGCCCCGTACAATACGTGACGGGATTCGACCGGCGTTCTGCCGTTGTCGTCCAGATACGGACCATGCATACTGCGGTGATGCGGGGAGACCGGCGGGTTGGTTCCGAATCCGCACACATAGCTGCGTCCGAGTTCGTTGCTGCCCAGGGCGTAATCGATCTGACTTTTCGCCCAGTCGTAGTAGAGCGTTCTTTTTGCGGAGGGGACGGAAAGACAGGTGCTGTATACCTGCGCGGCAAATGCGGTATTCGCGGCATAACGCAGCGGTCCCCACTGCCGTACCCACGCTAGCCCGCCCGGAGTATAGGTGATTCCCTCTTCGCCGGTCCACGAACTCTTTCCTGCTGCACGGGCGTTAAAACCGTAACTCCACCAGTCAAGCCAGCGCTGCGTATCGGTATGATACTTTTCCCTGTTGGTGATCCTGGCGAGGAGCACATAGCAGCCGTAGGTTTTATCGTCCCACGAAAGTGCCTCCTTGAATTTGGGGGTGCTACTCTGCGGTTCTTTGGGAAGGTCGTCGTACCAGCTCTCCGCCTTGGACAGATAGGAGGCTTCGCCGGTGGCGATGTAGAGCCAGGTCGCCGCCCAGACGAGTTCGTCCTGGTACCCGCTCCACGATTTGTAGAAATCGGTCACATCGGTGATCGCTTCGTGATAGAGACCGCGGTAGGTATCGGCAAAGGTGAAGAGTTCCCGGGCGTGTTTGAGGCAGAGATCGGCGTAGGCCGGGTCGGTCGTCCGGAAGAGCAGTGATGAGGATGCCAGTGCGGCTGCGGCTTCGGCGGCAAGTTCGCTTCCCGGGTGCCCCGTATCGATTTTAAACGAGGGCCGTTCCGAGGGAAACACTTCGGGGGCACCCCACCATTTGTGGTCGGTCATACCGACGCCGATCTGTCCGTAAAACTCGTTTGGGGCGGTGTGGCACCGGATAAAGTAGTCGGTTGCCCAGCGGATGTTGCCGAGCAGCCACCCCCATTGTCCGGAATTCCAGTAGGCGGTTCCGTTCTCGAGCCCCCCCCATGCGAGCAGGGTGACCGCCGAGGCCATGGGGAAGTTGAATTTCATGTTGTCGCCGGCATCGTACCAGCCGCCGCTCAGATCGTGTCCGACATCACTACCGTCATCAACAGCGGAAGATCCCCGCCACTCGACACGATTTTCGGCCGGAAGCACCCCGCTGCGCTGCGCCTCGTAGAACCACATCGATTTCTGCAGTACCTCGACGTAGTTGTAGTTGCCGGCAGCGGAAAGAGACAGAGTAATTACGGAAATGAGTATTACCGGGAAATGGAGACGAATATAATTCACAAGGACACTATCCCATTATGAGTATGATAACTGTACTTCTGTTGTTCATATGGTTTAGTGGACAGGATTGCGGAAAGGGTTTGCTGAAGGAAAAAAACGTTGAGGTGGTTGTGTTATGTATTGCTGCGCTGCCGCGTTAATTCTGATTGCTCGGGAGTGTGTGGATCGCTACTCGCACCAGCCTTCCGCCGTATAGCCATTGCGAAGGGGGGACGGGGCTTTTGCAATGGCAGTAACCCCGGAGGGGAGAGACGCAGCGGCAAAGTATTATAATGCAAACAATGTAGAGTACTTATATTGTACTACCGTTGTTGCGGCCTTGTGGGATGGCTACCTGAGTATTTACAGACATTCTCCGGTTGATCGGTTTGTCAGAAAAAATTGACAGTCTCAATTACTTTTTAATCGAGTCAATTCAAGTATCACGTCCGCCCGGTGACTGTAGCCGAGTCCCAATTCAGTATCGGTGTCTCCTTTGAAGGCGTATTGCAATGAGTACCCCAGAAATTTTATTCCGACACCCGCGGCAAAACCGTAGTAGGGAAGTGAGGAGTATACGGTCCCGTTTCCTCCGCCCCGCATCGCGAATTCCCAGCCTTTCCACAGCAGTGCGTATTCGATGCCGCCGAAATATTTAATGTTGTTTTCAGCCGCGGAATAATCGTTACTATTGGTATAGTCACGATTCATTTTGTAAAGGCCGTCAACCGCCGCGGTTATCCGGTGCATCTCCTGTAATGTAATTGAGTAGCCGATTCCCCACCGGACCTCGGGATCGATAGTCTCATCCATGAAATCGCTTCCCAGATTACGGCCGACTACCGCCAGTTTGAAACCGTAAGGGAAACCGGTGACCATACCAAGGTCAAACCCGATTCCCGCACCGTCGCCGTCGTTGGTGAGGAACGTGTAACGGTTGACACTCACGCCAAGGCTGGTGTTGTAGAATATTCCCAGTTTTTCCCACAAACGTCGGCCGAGAGAGAGAGAAAAAAGGTGTTCACTGCTGCGATGTGACGTTATGGTTCCATCGATACCTCCCTGTTCGAGCGTCGCAAATTTCATCAGCCATGATCCGCCTATAGTGCCGACGTACGGGAGGGGAACGCCGAGTGAGAGATAGTTGACGTTCAAACCGGTAAAATCCTGAAAGATCCAGTTTGACTCCATCAGGGAAATCGTCGGTAAACAACCGAGCGCCGCGGGGTTCCAGTAGGCTGCTGACGGATCATCCACGATCGCCGAATAGGCCCCGCCGAAGCCGTACCCCCGTGCACCGATCATTATGTCAACGGGTGATGAGAATGCATACGCGAAAAGCAGTACAATCAGACTGAATGTCAGGTAGAGTGATTTCATAGGAACCTCCCGGGTTTGGTATCGAAATTGTTGCAGGTGTCGTTTCATTTGGCGTTGCTCTGTTTTCGTTATTCAAGCGGTTTATCTGATTACTCCCACCGGTTTTTTAACGATCGTCTTTTTCCCGTTATTGTCGGTAAAAATGAATACATAGACGTAAAGACCTGCGCCGGCGAATGTACCGGCGACGTTCTCTCCCTTCCAACGGGCCGGATACCTTCCTGCACTGCCGTACTTTTCGTCGAGTACCTGGCATACCAGATCGCCGGACATGTCGAGTATCCGAAGCATGGCTCTTCCCGGTCGTGGCAATTCCATGATGAAATCGGAACCGCCCGTTCCCCAGCGAACGGGATTTTCCACCCAGTACGATTTGAAGGTCGATGGAAGTTCTCTGCTGTCTTCGGCGAGATCGAAAACGGTGAAGTGATTGACTTCTACGGAAACGATCTGCCTGTTCGTGTCGACCACTGATTCACCGGCACGACGCCAGGTGGTACCATCAAGGTAGACAACGGTGAGATTTTCCGGATTGACATCGCGGGTACCGTCCTGGTTCTTGTCGAGGTCGGCACTGGTGTAACTGAGCCTCAGGGTGACCGGTTTACGGAACACCAGACCATCGGGACTGAAATCGTGCGCGACGTAAAGCAGTTTCATGGTTGTATCGAGCGGTTTCGGTTCATCGATCGGATCGACGCGGGTAATGGAAATTTCAGTGGTGCCGAGAAGCGCATGTGGGGGAATAGTTACCGAAGTACTGTCGGGACTCAGAACACTTCCGCCGTTTTTTCCTACCGTTGCAGTTATTTTCGGTTCGACGAACAGGATCGTGTCGCTGATGGTAACGATATTACCGGCGTTGTCCAGCGCGGTAAGCGAGATGATATTGCGTCCAGGCACAAGCGTGCTGATTCTGCTGAATGCTGAATCGAGTACCGAGAACTCGACAGGACTGGTATTGACGTGGTCGGCACTGTCATTCTGCACGGTCAGGTACACGCGTGAAAGTCCTGAACCGCCAACGTCGGAATAGGTACCTTTTACGACGATGCCATCATCATAGGTAAATTTCACCAGATCGTCATCTATTTCCGGGGGCGGAGAGACTTCGAAGGTGGGAACCGGTATGATGGTATCTTTATTGACAAATTGAACTACCGTGCTGTCCCGGTTGCCCGCGTTGTCTTCGGCGTAGAGCGCTATGATATTGACGCCGGTTACCAGGTCGAGTATCCACGAAACCGTCGAATCCTCGGGTGGAAGCACGATCGGGCTGCTTCCCGCTTTTTCGGACGAGTCGTTTACCAGAGAAATGAAGACACGGGCGAGTCCGGAGCCTCCTTGATCATCATACCTGCCTTCAAGACGCAGTCGATCATAATAAACAACGCTTGAGGAATTTATCGATGAATCCTTGTCGATGATCTTGAGTTCGAATCCGGTGGTCGGGGACGTATTATCAAGAGTTATCACTCCTGTTATTGAATCGATATTGTCGAGTTTGTCGACTGCTATGATCGTATAGGGAATGGTGCCGGTAGAATCGGTACCGATGTTAAAAAGTGAGGAGAACACATTGTCTCCGGCAATCTGATCACCATCATCACCCTGATCAGTCATAAACAGTGTCAGTGTCGAATCATCATTTTCCGATATCTTCAGGATGATTGCGGAATCACTGCGTAGTCCGCTTAACAGATCTTTTATTAAAACACTTACTACTACCGGTGCATTTTCCTTCGCGTAGTCAGCTTTGTTGGGGTAGGAGACCGTTGGCGAAGCAAGCACCGGCGGTGCATTATCAACAATGAACAGTCGGTCTATTGACTCCGCCTGTTTTCCCATTGAATCCATCGCTTTTACCCTTAAGATATGGCTGCCGTCGGCAAGAGTCGTACTGTTGATCTCTGCGGTGGAATCGGTTGCCGTTGATTCCCACGGTCCGCCGTCCACGGCAATGAAGGTGCTCTCAATTACTGCCGGATTTACCGCTTCAGCCGTGAAATTGACGGTAATCGTACCTGCAAGGGTATCGCCGGCCTGTGGTAGTTCGACGGTCACCGATGGGCCGTTACGGGTGATGAACAGCACCTGATTTGAAAGCGCGGTTCTTCCTTTGTTGTCGGTAACGCGTGACTGAATGGAGTGAGAACCGTCGGCGAGTGTAGTGGAGTTGAGTACATATCGGGTCGAGTCGTAAAGGGTATCAAAAAACTCACCACCGTCAATGGAGAGTTCCCATCTGGTCAGGACTGCCGGAGACACTGCGGCGGAAGTCAGAACAACCGTATCAATACCGGCGACGGTCGATCCGGCAATCGGAGCGACAATGGCGGTACTCGGTTTGTTGTCGACCTGGTAGTTTTTTATTATGGAATAACCGGTTTTGTCGTTGTCCCCGGTAGCGCGGATCTGCACCGTATGATTGCCGTCCGCATAGTCGGTAGTGATCCATGTATGTGAAAGCGCAGTTGTTGTGGGAAGCCATGCGCCGCCGTCAATAGACACTTCGGTGGTGTCCCGTGAAGCACCGGGAGCGTAGGTTACGGAAAATTGTATGGTAGCAATCCCCGAAATGGTGAGCGTTTCGGCGGGAGCCGTTATGGTGACGACCGGGGTGTTGTTGACGACAAACTTAACAATGGATGACAGAGCGGATTTGCCGTTTGAATCGACCACCCGTATCTGCAGTATATGGTCACCATCGTTGAGATGTCTGGTATCGATACTGTCGGAGGTCGCCCCCGAAGCGGTTTCCCAGTCGCCTCCGTCCACGGAAACAAGAACGCTGTCGATGGTGGTCGGGGGGGTCGTTGTCGGGGTAAAGGTGGCTACGAGAATTCCCGATACGATAGCATCCGGTTCCGGGGCAGTTACCGCTACCGACGGACCGTTGGAGACAGAGAATTTGGTAATGGTTGATAGGCCCGTTTTACCGTTCGAGTCGG
>JAFGHA010000052.1 GCA_016930275.1 Chitinispirillaceae bacterium | reverse complement strand
TAGGTCTGTAGCTCAATTGGTAGAGTAGCGGTCTCCAAAACCGTTGGTTGGGGGTTCGAGTCCCTCCAGGCCTGCACTTCATGGTGTAAAAATGGATAAACTCATACAATACCTTAAAGATGTACGTTCGGAGATGGCCAAGGTCAGCTG
Organism: Chitinispirillaceae bacterium; assembly: GCA_016930275.1. GTDB lineage: Bacteria > Fibrobacterota > Chitinivibrionia > Chitinivibrionales > Chitinispirillaceae > JAFGNB01. Next base: position 25,153 of record JAFGHA010000052.1, on the reverse strand, counting down.
GCCCCAACGGAACGAAGTGACCGGAGCTACGGTACTGGTAGTGGTTCTCAGTATTGTTTTTTCGATTTTCGTGTACGGCTGCGACAAACTGCTGCTGTTTTTTGTCGGGCTTTTTCTTAAAACGGGAATGTAACCGAAAAGGTTTTACATGGCGATGCGATGGTATGTAGTACACACTTACTCCGGCCAGGAGGCAAAGGTGTTTCAGTACCTCAATGAGATTATCGAAGCCGGAGACCTCGGCGAACAGATGACTCAGGTATTGATGCCGACACAGGATGTTGTACAGGTTAAAAACGGAAAGAAAACAAAAACAACCAGGAAATTTTTTCCAAGTTATGTTCTTGTCGAAATGGAACTTGGTAAGGAAACGATGCATGCCGTCCGCAATTGCTCGGGAGTGACGGGGTTCGTTGGTGGTAATAAGCCGCAGCCGCTTCGCGAGGAAGAGGTGCGGAGGATCCTCGGACAAACGGAAAAAGTATCCCGACAGCAGATATCCGAGGTGCCGTTTGAAATTGGAGATGCGGTGAAAATCAAAGAAGGACCGTTCAAGGATTTTGACGGTGTCGTCGATGAGATTCATCCTGAAAAAGGGAAAATAAAAGTAATGGTGAGTGTTTTCGGCAGATCAACACCCGTTGAAGTCGATTTTATGCACGTCACTCCAATTAGTTAATAGCAAGGGGCTTGAGATTGGCTAAGAAAGTCGTTGCGCAGATAAAATTACAGATACCCGCCGGTAGCGCTAATCCGGCACCTCCCGTTGGACCTGCGCTCGGTCAGCAGGGTGTCAACATAATGGAATTTTGCAAAGCCTTCAATGCGCGGACAAAGGACGGCGGCGGAATTGTAACACCGGTGGTGATTACCGTTTACGCCGACCGTTCGTTCACTTTTATCACCAAAACGCCGCCGACCTCGGTGCTGATCATGAAGGCACTCGGTAAAGAGAAAGGGTCGGGGGTACCGAATAAGGAAAAAATCGGATCGCTTACTTCCGATCAGGTTCGGAAAATCGCCGAAACCAAACTTGCGGATCTGAATGCGGCAAGTGTTGAAGCTGCGATGAAAACTGTGAGTGGAACTGCACGCAGTATGGGCGTTACCGTTACCGATTAGTTACAATCGCGATGAATGAAACAGGAGTCTGTGAGTAATGAAACATGGTAAAAAGTATAGTGCGGCCTATCAGAAAGTCGACAAGACCAAAGAGTACAGTGCTTTAGAGGCAATTGAGTTTCTGAAAGCGAACTCAACGGTCAAATTTGATGAGACTGTCGAAATCGCGGTGGTACTTGGTGTTGATCCGCGTAAAAGCGATCAGGCGGTTCGTGGCGCGGCAGTATTACCCCATGGGTTGGGGAAAACGGTGCGGGTACTTGTTTTCGCACAGGGTGAAAAGGAAACTGAAGCCAAGGAGTCGGGGGCTGATTATGTTGGCGGAGAAGATCTGGCCGAGAAAATAAAAAATGGCTGGTTGGAATTTGATTCAGTGATCGCTACCCCGGACATGATGAAAGTTGTCGGAAAACTCGGAAAAATTCTCGGAACCCGCGGAATGATGCCTAACCCGAAAGTCGGTACGGTTACAATGGATGTGGCGAAGGCTGTCAAGGAACTAAAAAAAGGACGGGTTCAGTTTCGTGTCGAAAAGGGCGCGATTCTCCATGCGCCGTTGGGAAAACTCTCTTTCAGTCCGCAGAATATCCTCGAGAATGCCAAGGCATTCATTGAAGCGGTGGGCAAAGTGAAACCGTCGACGGCAAAGGGACAGTATATCAAAAAAGTCAGCCTGACCAGTACTATGGGCCAGGGGCTTAAAGTCAATCAGAACGATTTGAAATAAACGATTACACCAACCGATTACAAAGGTACTGAGGATGTCAACCAGAGCAGAACGTACGGCCGTTATCGAGGAGCTGGAGAAGAATTTTAAAGAAGCCAGCGGTATCTTTATTGCCGATAACCATAAAATCAATGTCGAAAAGATCACCAAGCTCAGAAGCGATTTCAGAAACGCCGGAGTGCGCTATCTCGTCGTGAAAAACAAACTCGCGCAGACGGCGGCGAAACATATCGGCAGAGATGAACTCGTCGCCTATTTCAACGGTCCCACCGGGATGGCGATTACTACCGGTGACGGTACGGCACCGGCGAAGATCATCAGAGATTTTCAGAAAGACAACAAAGATCTGCTCAGTCTGAAAGCTGCGGTGGTTGATGGTTCCGTTTTTTCCGCTGAAGACGCGATACGTCTTGCCGACCTTCCGAGTCTTGAAGCTCTGCTTTCACAGCTGCTCGGATGTCTCGAGGCTCCGATGGGTAAACTTGTCGGTTCACTCTCCGGTGTTTTCAATAAATTGACCGGTACATTAACTGCCTTGAAGGATAAAAAGGCATCAGAATAACTAATTGAAAAACGTACAAATATTTTATTTCATTTAAACGGAGGTTCACTGTGGCTACCTTAAGTAAGGAAGAAATTATTGATGCGATCGGTGGTATGACGGTACTTGAGTTATCCGATCTTATCAAGGAAATCGAGACGAAATTTGATGTCAAGGCCAGCGCGCCGGTCGCGATTGCAGCTCCGGTTGCAGGTGGAGCCGCTGCCGCACCTGCGGAAGAAAAGACTGAGTTTGATGTTGTTCTGGCAGTCGCCGGAGAAAAGAAAATTCAGGTTATCAAAGTTGTTCGTGCAATTACCGGTCTTGGTCTGAAAGAGGCGAAAGATCTGGTTGAAAGTGCTCCGAAACCGGTGAAAGAGGGTGTTGCGAAAGACGAAGCCGAAAAAGTCAAGAAAGAGCTCGAAGAAGTCGGCGCAACGGTAGAAATCAAGTAACCAAAGTACCGGGCGTGGCAAACTGCAACTGTACTGTTTCCGTAGAAAAAACAAACTTTTATATGGCACGAAACACCTTGTCTGACAAGGTGTTTCGTGCTATGTATTTACTATTTATGGCCGTTTACTCGGCATAAATCGAGGGGAAGCGCGAATGATAGCACGAAGGAGCTATTCCCGTATTAAACGTGTGGCTGAACTTCCAAATCTTCTGGAAATTCAAACGAAATCTTATGAATCCTTTCTGCAACCCAACTCAACACCCCGTTCAAGAAAAAAATTAGGACTGCACGGCTCGTTTTTGAGTCTGTTTCCCGTCGGTGATGTAAAGGGGTATTACAGCCTGGAATACGACGGATACAAACTTGGAATTCCAAAATACTCACTTAAAGAGTGTAAAGAACGCGGTATGACCTATGCCGCCCCCCTGAAAGTCGACATGTCGCTGTTTGTTTTCGAACAGGACGGCGAAACGAAAAAGTTTGTCGAAAAAATCAGTAACGAGGTATACATCGGGGAAATTCCCCTGATGACCGAACGGGGAACTTTCGTTATTAATGGAGCCGAACGGGTTATTGTCAGTCAGTTGCACCGTTCACCGGGTATCACCTTCGATGAGGTGATTCATCCGAACGGTAAAAAGCTGATGACCGCCAGAATCATTCCGCAACGGGGATCGTGGGTTGAGATCCTTCTTGATGTGGATGACGTGCTTACGGTGAATATCGACCGGCGCAAGAAGATGCCGGCGACCATTCTGCTCAGAGCGCTCGGGTATGGTACCGATGAACAACTTCTCGCCCTTTTTTACGATACCGTTCGTGTCGCGGTGAAAGAGAAAGAGAAGGAGAACGTGCTGGGTCATGTGAACGCCCAGACGATCTTCAACCAGGAAACCGGTGAAATCATTGTCGATGCCAATGAAGTAATTACCGAAGACCGTTGGAAGAGTCTGATCGAGAATGGTGTCGATAAAATTGAAGTCATTAAAGATGATGATACGATGATTATCCGGAACACCATTTCCGCAGATCCGACGAAATCGGAAGAAGAAGCACTGTTCTTCATGTACGCGACCATGCGTCCCGGAGATCCACCAAACGTTGAAACCGCGCGGAACCTTATTCAGCGTCTCTTTTTTGATGAAAAACGGTACGATCTGGGTAACGTCGGTCGGTATCGTATGAATACACGTCTCGGTGTCGTACCTCCCGATGAGGTGACCACTATGACCAAAGATGATTTTATCGCGGCATTCAAATACATGATCAGTCTGAACGCCGGTGTCGGTTTTATTGACGATATCGATCATCTCGGTAATCGCCGTGTCCGGTCGGTGGGCGAACTTCTGAGCGCCCAGTTTACTGTCGGACTTACGCGTATGGTCCGCACCATCAAGGAGCGTCTCAGTCTCCGCGATACGGAGAATATCACGCCGCAGGATCTCATCAATGCCCGTACGGTTTCTACTGTGGTTCAGGCATTTTTCGGATCAAGTCAGTTGTCACAGTTTCTCGATCAGACCAATCCGCTCTCCGAGTTGACGCACAAACGTCGCGTCAGTGCACTCGGTCCTGGTGGTCTTACCCGTGAACGGGCCGGTTTTGAGGTTCGTGACGTGCATCATACTCATTACGGTCGTCTCTGTCCGATCGAGACTCCTGAAGGTCCGAATATCGGTCTTATTGCCTCCCTGAGTACATTCGCCCGTGTCAATGGATTCGGCTTCATCGAAACGCCGTATCAGAAAGTGGAGAACGGTGTTTTGACGGGTGAGATCGACTATCTGACTGCCGATATGGAGGACAATTATATTATCGCGCAGGCGAATACGCCGGTCAGTGAAAAGGGGAAACTGGTAGAGGATCTTATTTTCGCCCGCTACCGTGGTGATTTTCCCGTGGTCGCTCCCAAGGAAATTACCTATATGGACGTTTCTCCGATGCAGTTGGTCAGCATCGCTGCCGGACTTATTCCCTTTCTTGAACACGACGATGCCAACCGTGCACTCATGGGGTCCAACATGCAACGTCAGGCGGTACCGCTGTTGCGTACCGAACCTCCCTTTATCGGAACCGGTCTCGAACAGCGGGCGGCATTTGACTCCGGCTGCATGATAGTCGCGAAAAATGCCGGTATTATCGAGAAGGTGGATGCGAACAAGATCGTGATACGGAAAGTAAAGGATAAGTCGACTACCGATATTCTCGGTCTGACTGAATTCGATACCTATGAGCTGGTCAAATACGAGCGTTCAAACCAGGATACCTGCATCAATCAGAAAGTGTGTGTACGCGTCGGACAAAAGGTCAAGGCCGGTGACGTCCTTGCCGACGGTCATGCCACCCATGAGGGTGAACTTGCACTCGGACGCAACGTTACTGCGGCGTTTATGCCGTGGCGCGGTTACAATTTTGAAGATGCGATAATCGTTTCCGAGCGCCTCGTTGCGGAGGATATCTATACTTCGGTACATATCGAGGTATTTGAGACGGAAGTCCGTGATACGAAACGCGGTCCCGAGGAACTCACCAGGGAAATTCCGAACGTCAGTGAAGATGCGCTGATTGATCTCGATGAGAACGGTGTGGTGCGGGTCGGTACCGAAGTGGAGGCCGGTGATATTCTGGTCGGAAAGGTGACACCGAAGGGTGAAACCGAACTGTCGCCGGAAGAACGGCTCCTGCGGGCGATATTCGGTGAGAAGGCCGGAGATGTCCGTGATTCTTCACTGAAGGCGCCTCCCGGTCTCAAGGGAACCGTTATCGACACCCGTATTTATTCGCGGAAAGAGCGTGACAAACGTTCGAAGAAAAAAGACAAAAAACGTATCGACGAACTCAAGGCCGAGATCACTCAGCAAATTGCAGAGATTGAAAAGGTTCGTTTCGAGAAACTCGTGGAGTTCCTCGGTGATACCGCTGCCTGTGAGGTGACCAATTTCCATACTGGAGAAGTGCTCGTTCCTGAAGGTAAAAAATGGACAAAAGCACTGTTGAGTAAACTGGATATCCGGTCGCTTTCCTTCAAAAACGGCCTTTGCAAGGACGAAAAACGCAATCGCAATGCTGAGGAAGTGCTGTATCTTGCTAACGACATGGTTGCCAAGCTCGAAGATAAACTCGACAAGGAAATCGACAAGATCATCCGCGGCGACGAACTCAAACCGGGCGTTCTACAACTTGTCAAGGTATACGTCGCCAAGAAACGGAAACTGTCGGTGGGCGACAAGATGGCGGGACGGCACGGAAACAAGGGTGTTATCTCGAAAATACTGCCGGTTGAAGATCTGCCGTATCTTCCCGACGGAACTCCGGTCGATATCATTCTCAATCCGCTCGGTGTTCCCTCCCGGATGAACGTCGGCCAGATCCTTGAAACACATATGGGCTGGGCGGCGCAGAAACTCGGTATCAGAATCGCGACACCGGTGTTCGACGGAGCTTCATACGATGATGTGCTGAAACTTCTTGACGAGGCGGAATTGCCGCGCAGCGGGAAAATACAGCTGCGTGACGGGCGGTCCGGCGAACCGTTCGAACATGAGGTGACGGTCGGACCGATGTACATGCTCAAGCTCTGTCACCTTGTGGATGACAAGATTCATGCGCGTTCAATAGGACCGTATTCGCTTGTGACGCAGCAGCCGCTCGGTGGAAAATCGCAGTTTGGCGGACAGCGTTTCGGTGAAATGGAGGTCTGGGCGCTGGAGGCATATGGTGCGGCATATACGCTGCAGCAGGTGCTGACGGTCAAGAGTGATGATCTTACCGGTCGCTCGAAGATCTACGAAGCAATTGTCAAAGGAGAGAATACACCGGGAGCAGGTATTCCCGAATCGTTCAAGGTTCTGGTTCGTGAAATCAAGGCACTGGCACTCGATATCGATGTTATTTCGGAAGAAGATAGCGCTGCTTGATTCCATACAACGCAACAGACGGGTGATCGTCTGAAAAGATGGGGGTTCTACGTGGCAGAAATGTTCAGCCAATTTGATAAAAAAGTTCAGGAAATAACGGGTATCTCAATCAGGCTTGCCTCTTCGGATACCATCCGCAACTGGTCTTTCGGTGAAGTGACCAAACCGGAAACGATTAATTACCGTTCCTTTAAACCGGAACGTGACGGTCTTTTCTGTGAAAAGATTTTCGGTCCGGTGCGCAACTGGGAGTGTAACTGCGGAAAGTACAAGAGAATCCGGTATCGCGGCGTCGTGTGTGACCGGTGTGGTGTCGAAGTGACCCATTCCAAAGTGCGTCGTGAACGGATGGGACATATTGAGCTTGCGGTACCGATCGTCCACATCTGGTTTCTTAAAAGCGTTCCTTCGCATATAAGTTATCTGCTTGGACTTCCCAATACGGTGCTTGAACGGATTGTCTATTATGAATCATACGTAGTGATCGATCCGGGAAATACCAGTCTCCGTCGTGGTGCACTGCTGAGCGAAGATGAATATATTGAACTCGAAGAACAGGACAAGCAGTTCGTGGCCAAAATGGGCGGTGAGGCGGTTCTGGAACTGTTGGCAACCATTGACATGGAAGAACTGGGTTACGATCTGCGTTCCAAAATCCGTATCGAATCTTCGGAACAGCGCCGCCAGGAGCATCTCAAACGGTTGCGTATCGTGGATGCATTTTTGCGCTCGAAGAACCAGCCTGAAAACATGGTGCTCCGGGTACTACCGGTGCTTCCTCCCGATCTGCGTCCGCTCGTTCCTCTCGAAGGCGGACGGTTCGCCACCTCAGATCTCAATGACCTGTACCGTCGCGTCATCAACCGTAACAACCGTCTTAAGAAGCTTATTGAAATCAAGGCTCCCGATGTTATCCTGCGCAATGAAATGCGTATGCTCCAGGAGGCGGTTGACACCCTGTTCGATAATGGCCGTAGAACTTTTTCCGTCAAAGGAGAAGGTAAACGTCCGCTTAAATCGCTCAGTGATCTTCTCAAGGGAAAACAGGGCCGGTTCCGTCAGAACCTGCTTGGAAAGCGTGTCGACTATTCGGGACGTAGTGTGATTGTGGTCGGTCCTGAACTGAAAATTCATCAATGCGGTCTGCCGAAAATGATGGCGCTCGAACTGTTCAAACCGTTCGTGATCCAGAAACTCGAAGCGCGCGGGCTTGTTCAGACGGTAAAAAGTGCGAAGAAGTTCGTGGAAAAAGAGCGTCCCGAAGTCTGGGATATTCTCGAAGAGGTTATCAAGGATCATCCGGTACTGCTCAACCGTGCTCCGACCCTGCATCGTCTGGGTATTCAGGCATTTTTTCCGCGACTGGTTGAAGGAAAAGCGATCAGGTTGCATCCGCTTGTCTGTACGGCATTCAATGCCGACTTCGACGGTGACCAGATGGCGGTGCACGTACCGCTCTCGTTTGAGTCGCAGATCGAATGCCGGGTTCTGATGCTCAGTGCGAATAACCTGCTCAGCCCCGCGTCGGGGCATCCGGTGATGACTCCAACGCAGGATATTGTTCTCGGTATTTATTATCTGACTAAAACCTCTATTGGAAAACTGGGTGAAGGAAGAGGATTCAGCAGTCCTGATGAGGTATTTCATGCGCTCGCCGACAAGCAGATCGACATTCATGCAAAAATCAAGGTGCGCATAGCCGGAAAACTTATCGAAACAACACCGGGTAAGGTGATCCTCAACAGCGTCGTTCCCGAAGGTATGCCGTTCTGTAACGAACTGCTCAATAAAAAGCGGATTCAGGCACTGGTGGAGCAGGTATATAAAACGAAGGGTGTTAAAACTACCTGCACATTTCTCGACGATATCAAGGAGCTCGGTTACGAATACGCCACGCGTGCAGGTATCACTTTCGGTGCGGAAGATCTCGTGGTTCCCGGAGAGAAGCAGGAAATCGTGAATGCCTCACTTGAAGAAGTGAATCGTATACGTAAACAGTATGACCGTGGTATCATCACCGAAGGTGAGCGGTACAACAAACTCATTGACCTGTGGACTCATACGACCAATGCGGTCGCTGACATCATGCATGAGCATCTGGCGCGTGACAAGGACGGGTTCAACCCGGTTTACATCATGATGGATTCCCAGGCTCGCGGCAGTAAAGATCAGATCAAGCAGCTTGCCGGAATGCGCGGTCTCATGCAGAAACCGCAGAAGAAAATCACCGGTGCGGTCGGTGAAATTATCGAGAATCCGATTATCTCGAATTTCAAAGACGGTCTGACCGTTCTTGAATACTTCATCTCGACACATGGAGCCCGGAAAGGACTTGCCGATACTGCACTTAAAACTGCTGATGCGGGGTATCTCACCCGTCGTCTGGTTGATGTGGTACAGGATGTGGTCGTGTCGGAGGAAGATTGCGGAACATCCAAAGGTATTGCAATCGAGGCATTGCACGAAGGTGATGAGGTCATGGAACCGCTCTCGACCCGTATCCTCGGCCGGTATTCACAGGAGGATGTTTTCGATCCGGTTACCGAAGAACTCATCTGTCCGATCAATACGCTCATTGATGAACAGGTCGCGAGGAAAATAGAGGATGCCGGTATCGAAACGGTTTTGATCCGATCGATTCTTACCTGCGATTCGGTTACCGGTGTCTGCAAACGCTGTTACGGAAGAAACCTCGCAACGGGAAAGGTCGTTGATGTCGGTGAAGCGGTAGGAATCATGGCGGCGCAGAGTATCGGTGAGCCCGGTACGCAGCTGACACTCCGTACGTTCCATATTGGTGGTACGGCTTCACGTCTGATTGCCCAATCCAAAGAGATCACGAAAATTGAAGGTACCGTTCGACATCAGACTATCGACACGGTTGAACACCAGAACGGTCTGGTGGTGATGAATCGCAGTGGTGAACTCATCGTTCTTGATGAACAGGAACGTGAACGCTACCGGTACAATGTTCCCTACGGTTCATTCATGAAAGTAACCGATGAACAGAAAGTATCAAAGGGTGATGTTCTGTTTGAGTGGGATCCTTATAACAATGTGATACTTACCCCGAAGAGCGGTACGGTGAAATTTCAGGATATCATTGAAAATGAGACGGTCCGTGAATCGTATGACGAACGGTCCGGAATTACCAACCGTGTTATCACTGAGCACCGGGAACGTCGTCTCCATCCCCACATTCAGATTATCGATGCAGAGGGAAAACGGATTGCGAATCTTTCGGTACCCGCAGGTGGATTCCTGCAGGTTAAGGAAGGCAATCAGGTTCAGGAAGGTGATATCCTGCTGAAGCTTCCGCGTGAGAGCAGCAAGAGTCGTGATATCACCGGTGGTCTGCCTCGTGTCGCGGAGTTGTTCGAGGCACGGCGACCGAAGGATTCTGCGGTAGTTTCTGAAATTGACGGTTTCGTTGAATACGGAGAGACGGAACGCGGAAACCGGAAAATTATCATTCGGGACGAACACGGGGAGGCCCGTGAATACAATATCCCGATGGGTAAACATCTCAGGGTTCATGAGGGAGACCGGGTGAGAGCGGGTGACCGTTTGAGCGAAGGATCAATCGACCCGCATGACGTGCTCAGGATTATGGGAGAAAACGCGGTTCAGCAGTATCTGCTTGATGAGATTCAGGCGGTGTACCGCCTGCAAGGTGTGACCATCAACGATAAACATGTCGAAGTTATTGTTGCTCAAATGCTGCGGAAAGTACGTATCGAAAATGAAGGAGATACAGAGTACCTTTCAGGTGATGATATTGATAAAAAACGGTTACGTCAGGTGAATGAACGGGTTATCAACGAAGGTGGTGAACCTGCCACGCATAAACCGCTGCTGCTCGGTATCACCAAAGCGTCTCTGACTACAGAATCGTTCCTGAGTGCCGCATCGTTTCAGGAAACCACCAAGGTGCTTTCCAAAGCGGCCGTTGAAGGTAAAACTGATCATCTCAACGGGTTAAAAGAGAATCTTATCATGGGTAATCTCATTCCTGCAGGAACCGGAGCCCGTCGATTCAGACACCTGAAGGTCAAAGATCTCGAAACGGAGATTCCTCCGGTGGAGGAATATGAAACCAGTGATGATTTCGTCGATATCGGTGGACAATTTTAGATATTTCTGCAGATTGTAATTGATTGTCCCGAAAATAATTATTATTTTATGAGATTGTTTTTCAGTGGAGGATAATTAGTGCCTACTATCAGTCAACTTATTCGTAAAGGGCGTGAGGCTATGCAGAACCGGAGTAAATCTCCTTCACTGCATCAATGCCCGCAACGTCGTGGTGTATGTACGCGTGTGTTTACGACAACACCCAAAAAACCTAACTCGGCATTGAGAAAAGTTGCTCGTGTCCGTCTGACCAACCATATGGAGGTGAATGCCTACATTCCCGGAGAAGGGCACAATCTGCAGGAACATTCGATTGTACTCATCAGAGGTGGTCGTGTCAAGGATGTTCCCGGGGTACGGTATCATATTATCCGTGGTGCTCTTGATACCCAGGGTGTCAGCAACCGGAAACGTAGTCGATCCAAATACGGCGTCAAGCGTCCGAAAAAATAAGGAATATTATGTCTAGAAGACGAAAAGCGCAAAAAAAAGAACTATTGCCCGATCCGAAGTTCAACAGCACGCTGGTAACTCAGTTTGTGAACAATATTACCCGCTGCGGAAAAAAGCGAATTGCTGAAAATATTTTCTACGGTGCCTTGCAGATCGCCGCAGAACGGGGCGGCCAGGATGGAATCGGTATATTTAAAAAGGCAATGGAGAATGTGAAACCGGTGCTTGAGGTGAAATCACGCCGTATCGGTGGTGCCAACTATCAGGTTCCCGTGGAAGTGTCTCCCGAACGTCGCATTTCACTTGCGATTCGCTGGTTGATAACGTATGCCAAAGCCCGTTCTGAAAAAAGTATGGCGGAACGGCTCGCCAATGAATTCCTTCAGGCTTCAAAAAATGAAGGCGGAGCAGTTCGGAAGAAAATCGATACACATAAAATGGCGGAAGCCAATAGAGCATTTGCTCATTTCCGCTGGTAACAACAGCGGGGTTCTTTGAATTTCTGTGTGGGTGTGCAAGTGGAGAGAGTTTTGTGCACGGATACCAGGTTACTGCTCATCTGCTGTCGTAAGGCAGACAATAGCATGCAGTCATCCGAAAACAGGTCTCTGATGAAAGAGGCTGGAAATGGATGAACCGGTACAGTTGGAGCAGGTGCGTAATATCGGCATCATGGCGCACATCGATGCAGGAAAAACCACCACCACCGAAAGAATTCTTTTTTATTCGGGAATTCTTCATCGGATGGGGGAAGTTCATGACGGAAATGCAGTCATGGACTGGATGGTGCAGGAGCGCGAACGGGGTATCACAATTACCTCGGCGGCTACAAACTGCCGGTGGAAAGATCATCGTATAACGATCATCGATACACCGGGACATGTCGACTTTACGATAGAAGTCGAACGTTCTTTGAGAGTTCTGGATGGCGCAGTTGCCGTATTTGATTCTGTTGGTGGCGTAGAACCTCAGTCTGAGACTGTATGGCGTCAGGCCGATAAATACCACGTACCAAGAATCGCTTTCATAAATAAAATGGACAGGGTCGGAGCGGATTTCCATAATGCGGTCAGCATGATGGTCACGAAACTTTCGGCTCATCCGGTGGTGCTTCAACTGCCGATCGGGTCCGAGGATTCCTTTTCCGGAATCGTTGATCTGATCGGGATGCATGCATACTCTTTTGATGAGACGACATTAGGGGCCACGGTTATCGAGGGTGGTATTCCTGAGTCGTTGGCACAGCAGGCGATCGAATTCAGAGAAAAACTGATCGATTCCGTTGCCGACTTTTCAGAAGAACTCATGCAGCAGGTTCTAGAAGAAAAACCGATCGAAAATGAGGTGCTGATCAAAGCAGTGCGGGCCGGAGTGCTCGAAGGCAGAATCTGTCCGGTTTTTTGCGGATCAGCTTTTAAAAATAAAGGAATTCAACAACTACTCAATGCTATAGTTGATTTTCTTCCTTCGCCGATCGACCGTAAGAGTATAATAGGAACTCATCCTGAAACGCACGAACCGATCGAACGTCTCGCCGACGAGAAACAACCGTTTTCCGCACTGGTTTTTAAAATCGCCACAGATCCCCATGTCGGACGTCTTGGTTATGCTCGAGTGTACTCCGGAAAAGCTGGGCTGAAAGATTCGTATTTCAATCCTCGCCTGAATATAAAGGAACGGGTTACGAGAATTTTTCGGATGCATTCAAATAAACGACATGCTGAGCAGGTTATGCGTGTCGGAGATATTGTTGCACTGGTCGGGCTTAAAACGACTACTACCGGCGATACGATATGTGATCCCGACTTTCCCGTGTATTTTGAACGGATGATTTTTCCGGAAACCGTATTGTCACGATCGATTGAACCCAAAAGCACGGTTGATGAAGAAAAACTGATAAGTGCTCTGGAAAGACTGGCCGATGAGGATCCTACCTGTCAGGTGGTAGTGGATAACGAAACCGGACAACGGCTTGTTTCAGGAATGGGTGAACTTCATGTGGAAATTCTTATCGATCGGTTGGTACGTGAGTTCAATATCGGGGTCCATGTAGGAAAACCACAGGTTTCCTATCGGGAAACAATTTCAGGACATGCAGTGGTCACATCGGAAGTATCCCAGCTTCTGGGGGGAAAAAGCCAGTATGCAAAAGTCTCACTGCGGATTGAGAGTGCCGACCCTGAAGACGGAATTCTTTTTACTTCCGGAATCAGTCAACCGGCAAATTTCCTGACCGCGATTCACCAGGGAATTAACGAGGCTTCAAGCGGTGGTATGCTCAGCGGGTTTCCGCTGGTGGGTGTTAGGGTTATCGTAAAGGATATTCAGTTCAGAGAAGAAGATTCGACTGAAATGGCGTTTAAAATAGCAGGGATCAACGCCTTTAAGGAAGCCTGTGTAAAGGCTCAGTCAGCGCTTCTCGAACCGATGATGAAAATAGAAATTGTCGTACCGGCTGAAAATATGGGGCCGGTAATTAATGATATGAACAGCAGGAGAGGAAAGGTTCTCGGTATTTCGCAGAGAAAAGATCTGCAGGTGGTGGATGCCGATGTTCCTCTTTCCGAAATGTTCGGTTATGCGACTGCGCTGAGATCTCTCACACAGGGACGGGCCGTGTATACAATGCAGTTTGATCGTTATGAAATAATGGGCCGTGCGGAGCAAGATGAAATTCTGCGGCGTATAGGCAGACAGTAACGGGTTTTAATGAAGTTGTAAGAAGGAGCATACATTCATGCCGGGTGAAAGAATAAGAATTCGTTTAAAATCGTTTGATCACAACATTCTCGATAAGTCGGCGTCCGATATCGTACGTACCGCCAAAGGAACCGGTGCCCGCATCTCAGGGCCAATTCCGCTTCCCACAGAGAAAACGATTTATACCGTGCTCAGGTCTCCGCACGTCAACAAAAAATCTCGTGAGCAGTTTGAGACGAGAATCCACAAACGGCTGATCGATATTCTTGAGTCAACCCCTCAGACGGTTGATTCGCTCATGAAGCTCGATCTGCCGGCAGGTGTTGATGTCGAAATCAAGGTATAAACAGGAAACAGTCATTAGAACAATCGGTACAGAAGAAGAACAGGTATATTATGCAGTGTTTGATCGGTAAAAAAATCGGAATGACGCGTGTCTTCGATGAAGACGGAAAGATGATTCCCGTAACAGTGGTCCAAACCGGTAAAAATACCGTTCATCAGGTTAAAACTGATGAAACCGATGGATATCGGGCGGTTCAGCTCGGGTATGAGGAAGTGACTGAAAAGAAAGTGAACAAACCCGAACTCGGCCATTTCAAAAAACTCGGTTCGAAACCGACACGTATCGTAAAGGAATTTGTTCTCGAATCTTCCGATCAGGACCCGAAACCGGGAGAGCAGATCGGGGTTGAAGTATTCGAAGGAGTAAGGTTTGTGGATGTAACCGGAATCTCCAAAGGTCGGGGACATGCCGGAACCATCAAAAAATACAATTTCCAGCGTGGCCGTAAAACGCACGGTAATACCAATGTGCGGGAACGCGGAAGTGCCGGTGCGAACTCCTATCCTGCACGTGTATTTCCCGGTTTGAAAATGTCGGGACAGTACGGCAACGAACGATCAACGGTCAAGCGTCTTGAAGTGGTAACGATTGATAAGGAAAATGACACCGTTTTCATTCGGGGTGCGATTCCCGGAAGTAACAAGGGAATCGTCTATATCAAGAAAACCAATCACGGAAAATAAGCGAAGTACGGGATACAACAATTATGAAAGCAAAAGTTTACCAGCAGGATGGATCGGTCAAGGGCGAACTTGAATTGCCGGAAAGTGTATTCGCGGCTGAAGTCAACGAGCCGCTTCTGCATCAGGTGATCACCCAGTACCTTGCCAATCAGCGGCAGGGAACATCCAAAACAAAAGGTCGATCGGAGGTGAGCGGCGGTGGAAAGAAACCGTGGCGCCAGAAAGGAACCGGAAGGGCTCGAGCAGGTTCGAATACTTCACCGATATGGGTGCGCGGCGGAAAGGCTTTTGGTCCTGATCCGAGAAGCTATACGAGTACGATTCCCCGAAAAATGAGAAAACTCGCACTCATTTCGGCATTGTCATCACGCGCGAAAGACGAAAAGATCACTATCATTGACAACATCGTTTGTGACGAACCGAAAACCGCGAAAATGACGGCAATGTTCAAAGCTTTGGAAATGCAGGGAAAAAAGGTCCTTCTGGTTATTGATGCCGACGCGAAAAACGTATATCTGTCAAGTCGTAACATCAAAGACGTGAATGTACGGCCGGTACAGGAGCTCTGTGCCTACGATGTCATACGGAATGAGAACATTGTTTTCGGTAACGAGAATCTGATCGATAAAGTACAAGAGGCGGTGAAACTGTGAGCAAATATCATAATCTGATCCGGTATCCTTCAATTACGGAAAAGAATACGACGCTGCGCGAAAGCCAGAATAAGTACGTTTTCGAGGTAGTGAAGGGCGCCACAAAACCGGAAATCAAGGAAGCGGTAGAAAAGTTATTCAACGTCAATGTGGAGACGGTCAATACCATTCTTGTAAAAGGAAAGAAGAAAAGAATGGGTCGTAATGTCGGGTACCGTCCTGACTGGAAAAAAGCGATCGTCAAAATCAAGGCAGGACAGTCCATTGCACGTTTCGGTGAAGTATAGAACCGGACGCTGAAAGAAAAGAGAGCGGAGTATTCATATGCCAGTGAAATCATATCGACCGGTAACCCCGACGCTTCGGTACAAAAGCACCGTCAGTTATCAACAGATAACCAGTGACTCGCCGTACAAGCCTCTGGTCAAAGCGAAAAAGAAAATTAACGGAAGAAACAACCGGGGAGTTATCACTGTCCGTCATCGCGGTGGCGCGCAGAAACGTTTCTACCGTATTATCGATTTCAAACGGGATAAATTCAATGTTCCGGGAATCGTTGAAACCATCGAGTACGATCCGAACCGTTCGGCATTTATAGCTTTGGTCAAATACAGCGACGGAGAACGGCGGTACATTCTCGCGACTGTCAATATGACGGTGGGTATGCAGGTGATTTCGGGAGAGAACGTTGAAATCGCCGAAGGCAACTGTATGCCGCTGAAAAATATACCGATGGGTACCATGGTTCACAATATTGAACTTCGTGAGAAAAAGGGCGGTCAGGTCGCACGCAGTGCGGGCGCTTATGCGGAAATCGTCGCGAAGGAAAACGCGATGGTGCAGCTCAAGTTTCCGTCCAGTGAAGTAAGAAACGTCAGGGAGAATTGCCTAAGTACTATCGGTCAGGTGAGCAATCCTGAACATATGAATGTTACTATCGGATCTGCCGGGCGTAAACGTCATAAAGGTATACGTCCCACAGTACGTGGTGTGGCGATGAACCCGATCGATCATCCGATGGGTGGTGGAGAAGGGAAAACCTCCGGTGGCGGCCATCCCGTTTCTCCGTGGGGACAGAAAGCCAAGGGACTTAAAACCCGCAATCCGAAAAAAACCTCGAGTAAATACATTGTTCGCAGAAGAACGAAGTAAAAAGGAAAAGGAAAGCGTATGTCGCGGTCAGTAAAAAAAGGGCCTTTCGTTGACGGGCATTTGGAAAAAAAGGTGGAAGATGCGAATCAGTCCGGCCAGAAGAAGGTTATCAAGACTTGGTCGCGCCGGTCGATGATTCTACCGGAATTTGTCGGGCATACTTTTGCCGTGCATAACGGTAATAAATTCATTCCCGTCTATGTTTCTGAAAACATGGTTGGACATAAACTCGGTGAGTTCGCTCCCTCGCGACAGTTTCGCGGGCACAGCGGTTCAAAATCAGATAAATCGGGTGGAAAGAAATAGGTCGAGAGGAAGCAATGGAATCGGTAGCAAGAATAAAAAATCTGCGTTCAACTCCGCGTAAAGCACGTCTGGTGGCCGATGTTGTTCGCGGTAAAATGGTCGGAGAAGCACTTAATCTGCTCGAACTCAGTATAAATAAGAAGGTCGCGACTGATATCGCCAAAACGGTGAAATCAGCGGTGGCCAACATGCAGAGCAAGCACAGCGAGGCGGCCATCGATCTTGATGAGCTGCGCATAAAGGAAATTATCGTTGACGAAGGTCCGGTAATGAAACGTTTCAGGGCTCGTGCGAAGGGAAGTGCTTCGGGGATCATCAAACGTATGTGTCATATTTCAGTAACGGTAGCCAATTAACAGGAGGAGATGTGGGGCAGAAAACGAATCCGGTCGGTTTACGTATTGGAATTACCCGTTCGTGGGTTTCGAACTGGTATGCGAAAGAACGTTTTCCCGATTATCTCTATGAAGATATTCTGATCAGAAATTACCTGAAAAAACGTCTTGAGCACGGTGGTATTTCTACCATTGAGATCGAACGGACCGCGAAACGGGTGACGGTCGCCATCCATACTTCGCGCCCCGGTATCGTCATCGGAAAAAAAGGCGAAGAAGTTGAACGGCTCAAAGGAGAACTGCAGCATCTTACACAAAAGGAAATCCAGATAAATATCCGCGAAGTCAAAAAGCCGGAAATGGATTCTCAGTTAGTTGCGGATAATATCGCCCGTCAGGTTGAAAAACGGGTGTCCTACAAAAAAGCGATAAAAAAAGCCATCTCAACCGCAATGCGTATGGGGGCAGACGGAATTAAAATTCAGATTGCAGGCCGTTTGAACGGTGCCGAAATTGCCCGTACCGAAACATTCAAAGAGGGGCGTATTCCGTTGCATACACTACGGGCGGATATTGATTACGCGACAACCACCGCGCATACAACCTACGGATGTATCGGAATCAAAGTATGGATTTGCAAGGGAGAAGTCATCAATCGCGTCGAGAAATAGGCGCGGCGCTTACGGTAAAGCGAAAGGATAACTGGAGGATCGGATAATGCTCTCACCGAAGAAAATAAAGTTCAGAAAGACTCAGCGTGGTCGCATGCGTGGACTGGCTACGCGATGTAATAAGATCTCTTTCGGCGAATACGGGTTACAATCGTTACAGCCCGGATGGATCGATAACCGGCAGATTGAGGCCGCCCGTATCGCCATGACCCGCTTTGTGAAAAGAGGCGGTAAGGTATGGATCAGAATTTTTCCCGATAAGCCGTTTACCAAGCATCCGGCTGAGTCACGTATGGGAAAAGGTAAAGGTGCTCCTGAAGGCTGGGTCGCCGTTGTACGTCCAGGGACCGTGATGTTCGAAATGGCAGGAGTCAAGAGTGATATCGCAAAGGAAGCTATGCGACTTGCCGCACAGAAGCTACCCATTCAGGCACGATTCATCGAAATTGAGAGATAAGGAAGAAGCAGTATGAAAGTGAAAGATATACGCGATTTATCTGCAGACGAAATCGTCAAAAAAGTTGATGCGTGGGAAGAGGAACTATTCAACCTTCGGTTTCAGGCGCGCATGGGACAACTCGCAAATCCTCTGCAGCTCAGGATGGTTCGGCGGGATATTGCCCGGGCCAAAACGGTTCTGCAGCAGTTGAAAACTGCAGAGAAAGTCTCATAAATAATTATAGGTCAACTTCAACGTCGGAACAATCGGGAAAAATCTTGATTCGGAGTAACAGGAATGGCTGAAAGAAATTACAGGAAAGAAAAAACAGGGGTTGTGGTCAGCGACAAAATGGACAAGAGCATCGTGGTGAATGTCGAGCGAAGCTTTATGCATCCGGTGTACGGAAAAATCGTGCGGAGAAATACCAGGTATGTCGCTCATGATGAGAAAAATGAAAGTAAAAACGGAGATAAGGTCCGTATCATTGAAACACGACCGCTTTCCAGAACGAAACATTGGCGTCTGGATTCTATCGTCGAGAAAGCGAAATAACGATACCGTAACGGAAATCCGGATTTTCAAGAACAAGTTGAGGATAAAATGATACAGGTTCAGACAGAATTGATCGTTGCCGACAACAGCGGTGCAAAGCGGGTTGAATGCATAAAGGTGCTTGGTGGCTCCAAACGCAGATATGCAAGAGTCGGCGATATTATTATTGTCGCCGTAAAAGATTCCATTCCCAATGCGGCGGTTAAAAAAGGTACGGTGGCGAAAGCCGTGATCGTCAGAACGAGTAAAGAGTACGGGAGAAAGGATGGAACCTACATCCGTTTCAGTGATAATGCCGCAGTGATCATCAACGATACCGGCGAACCGAAAGGAACACGAATCTTTGGCCCGGTCGCACGTGAACTGCGTGAAAAAAAATTCATGAGAATTGTATCACTGGCACCTGAAGTCCTATAACGATTATTGAGGAGAAATATATGGCGCTGGGTTTGCGTAAAGGTGACGTCGTGCAGGTTATGACCGGCGAATACAAGGGAAAAAACGGAAAGATACTGAAGGTTCTGCCTGAGAAAGACAAAGTAATTGTTGAAGGTATCAACATGGTTAAACGGCATACGAAGCCGAATCAGAAGAATCAGAACGGCGGTATCATTGAGAAAGAGGCCGCAATTCATAAATCCAATGTGATGCTTTTGTGTCCCAAGACCGGAAAACCGACACGTATCGGCGTTCAGTCGCTCGAAAACGGAAAAAGAGTAAGATTCTCAAAAAAGGCTAAGGAGTCGATAGAGTGAGTACAGGAACTAAATATGTACCGAGAATGCTGGAAAAATACACAAAAGATGCGATTCCGGCGTTGACCACTCGGTTTGGTTACAAAAACAAAATGCAGGTTCCACGGCTTGAAAAAATCGTCATTAATATGGGTGTCGGTGACGCGGTGTCCGATGCGAAGTTGATTGACGAAGCGGTTATGTGTCTGCGGGAAATATCCGGACAGAAACCGGTCGTTACCAAAGCGAAAAAAGCGATTTCGAATTTCAAACTCCGTGAAGGTATGCCGATTGGTTGCAAGGTGACGCTGCGCAATGAACGGATGTACGAATTTTTTGATCGTCTGGTAAGTATCACGATGCCCCGTATCAGGGATTTCAAAGGGATTTCCAGAAAATCTTTTGACGGATTCGGAAATTATACCCTCGGTATTAAGGAACAGTTCGTTTTCATGGAAATCGATCGTGATAAAGTATCGAAAATTACCGGGATGGATATCTGTATCTGTACGACTGCAGACAATAATGAGGAAGCGCTGGCGCTTCTGGAAACAATGGGAATGCCGTTCCGTAAATAAGGATATAGGAGAGCTACTCAATGGCGCGAAAATCATTAATTGAAAAAAGCAGAAAAAAACCGACATTTTCTACACGGAAATACTCGCGGTGCCGTCGGTGCGGACGACCGCGCGCTTTTATCCGTGATTTTGGAATTTGCAGAATCTGTTTTCGTCAAATGGCACTTGCGGGAGAGATCCCCGGTGTCGTGAAATCAAGCTGGTAATCAAGAGCAAGAAAGGGTTCATGCGATGTTAACTGATCAGATCGCAGATATGTTCAACCGGATTCGTAATGCGATACAGGCTAAAAAGAGAACGGTTGATGTGCCGGCTTCCGGCTTGAAAAAAGAGATCACCCGGATACTTTTTGAAAATCATTTTATCAGCAAGTATGCATTCGTTGCCGATAAAGGCAGAAAGGTCATCAAAATACTGTTGAAGTATAACGATGAACAGCAGAATGCGATTCAGGGAATCAAGCGGATAAGCACTCCGGGACGTAAAAAATATGTCGGTGTGCAGGATGTCCCGAAAGTTCTCAACGGAATGGGAATCTCGATTATATCCACATCAAAAGGTGTCATGACCGACCGAGAATGCCGAAAGCTCAACGTAGGCGGCGAAGTTATCGGGCAGGTGTGGTAGCCGATTTTTTTCATACTGAAAGCAAAGAATACGTGCTGTTTAAAAGGAGTAACTATTGTCTCGCATAGGAAAATTACCGGTAAAGATACCGAAGGGTGTGCAGGTTGCCGTCAACGGGCAACAGGTTGAGATAAAAGGCGGAAAAGGAGTTCTCAGCAGGGAGGTCCATGATGGCCTTGCTATTGAAGTTACCAGTGATGAGATCAAACTTCAACCGAATGTTGAAAATGAATCGATCAAGGCGCTCTGGGGACTTAACAGAGTTCTGCTTCACAATATGATTGTGGGTGTTTCTGAGGGGTACAAACGGGAACTCGAAATTGTTGGTGTTGGTTATAAAGCTGAAATGAAAGGGCGTGATGTCAATCTGATCGTCGGGCACAGCTCACCGGTATTATATCATCCCCGTGACGGTATTACCATTACAGTGGAAAATCAGGTAAAAATCTCTGTTGAAGGCATCGATAAAGAAAAAGTGGGACAGACTGCCGCGGAAATACGGCGTGTTCGTCCTCCGGAGCCCTATAAAGGAAAAGGTATCAGATATGCCGGTGAGGCTTTACGTCGTAAAGCCGGAAAAACTGCCGGAAAATAGATGTAAATGAGTGGAGCTGAAAATGGATAAGGCAAAGAGAAGAATAACAGAACGTAAAAACCGTGCTTTCAGGGTTCGTAAAAATATTACCGGAACATCTTCACGACCCCGGTTGTGTGTGCGTCGTACCCTGAACCATATTTACGCGCAGATTGTTGATGATATTTCGGGTAAAACGATTGTCCAGGTGGGTAGTCGCGGGAAAGAATTTGCCGCAAGAATTGCCGGAAAGGAAACAACAAAAATGGATATTTCCAAGCTTGTTGGTGAACTTTTGGCGGGGCAGGCGAAGGAAAAAGGTATTTCAACGGTTGTTTTTGATCGAAAAGGGTATCTGTTTCACGGCAGAGTAAAAGCGTTGGCGGAATCAGCACGTGAAAACGGCTTGATCTTCTAATCGTTAGAAGGGAATTAAGGTTGAATAAGGAAGAAACTAATGTAAGTGGTGAAAGCCAGCTGACCGATCGTCTGGTGACGGTCAGAAGAGTTGCCAAGGTTGTTAAGGGCGGACGTCGCTTCGGATTCAGCGCTCTTGTAACGGTTGGTGACGGAAACGGTAAAGTCGGTATCGGTATGGGAAAAGCCAATGATGTTACTGAGGCTATCCGTAAAGCTGTTGAAAATGCGAAAAAGAATACTGTCGTCGTAAATATTGTTGATGGTACGATTCCGCACGAAATCATCGGACATTTCGGCGCCGGGAATATTGTTCTCAAACCTGCGGCTCCGGGTACCGGCGTGATCGCGGGAGGGCCGGCCCGTGCGGTGCTTGAATTAGCCGGCGTGAAAAATATCCTTACTAAATGTATCGGTACCACCAACGCGCACAATGTTGTAAAAGCGACCATTGATGGTCTGACACGACTCAAGACAAGAGCGCAGATTCGGCGGCTCAGACAGATACCGGAGAAGAAGGTGGCGGCACAGGAGACGAATAATGGCTAAGAAACTTAAAGTAACACAGGTACGCAGCGCGATAGGCCGCCTCGAGAATCAGAAACGGACTATCAGGGCACTTGGTTTGGGGAAATTGCAACGGACGGTTGTTCATGAAGATGTACCGAGTATTCGTGGAATGATTACCACGGTACGGCATCTGGTTACCGTCGAAGAAGTTGATGGAGAATAACTATGCTTAAACTGAATGATCTGCAACCCGCTGCAGGTGCACGGAAAAACAGAAAAAGATTGGGCCGGGGAACCGGGAGTGGAACGGGAAGTACCGCAGGTAAAGGCAATAACGGTGCCAAAGCCCGTACCGGTGCCAGAAACAAATACTACTTTGAAGGTGGTCAGACACCGCTTACACGTCGACTTCCCAAACGGGGGTTCAACAACATTTTCAGAACCGAGTATCAGATTGTCAATATCAGCGATCTCGAAAAAATTGAAAATACCGAACAGGAAATCGGTGTTGAATTTCTACATCAGAACGGTCTGGTTCATGAAGTTGACCGGCCGGTGAAAATTCTCGGTAATGGTGAGCTGACAAAAAAACTATCGGTTAAGGTACATGCATACTCGAAAACAGCCCGTGAAAAGATCGAAAAAGCAAAAGGGAAAGCTGAGGTAATTGGTTGTGCTTGAAACCTTTCAGAATATCTTCCGGATTCCTGAGTTAAGAAAAAAGATTTACTTTACTCTGGGAATCATTTTCATTTACCGGCTTGGAGGGCACATTCCGACGCCGGGGATCGATCCTCGCGTACTGGCGGAGTTTTTCGCCCAGTCGCAGAATTCCCTTTTCGGATTGTACGATATGTTTGTGGGAGGGGCATTCAAGCGGGTGACGGTTTTTGCGCTTGGTATTATGCCGTATATCAGTGCATCCATCATTATTCAGCTGTTAGGATCGGTATTTCCCTACTTTCACAAATTACAGCGTGAAGGGGGAGAGGGAAGAAAGAAAATTACACAATATACCCGTTATGGTACCGTGCTTCTCGCATTCTTTCAGGCAATCGCGATCAGTTTTTTTCTTCAGAGTATCACATCTCCGTCGACCGGTATGAATGCCGTTCATCCTGGATTGATGGGAATTAAATTCACTCTATTGACTGCCGTCAGTCTGACGACCGGTACCATGTTGATCATGTGGCTTGGTGAACAGATCACCAATCGTGGACTGGGGAACGGTATTTCACTGATCATTTTTATCGGAATCGTTGCTCGACTTCCCGATGCGGTGATCGCGGAGTACCAGCAGATTATGGCCGGAACCCGACACCCGTTCATGGAACTGGTGGTAGTCGCAATTATCGTTGCGATGACCGCGTTCATCGTGATGATGACGCAGGCGATGCGTAGAATACCGATTCAAACACCTAAAAAAGTCGTAGGAACGAAAATGTATGCCGGACAGAATACGGTCCTGCCGCTTCGTCTCAATATGGCCGGTGTTATACCCATCATTTTCGCCTCTTCGATTATGACTCTTCCCGGCATGCTTATAAACTGGATACCCGGTTTCCAGATGGTCGACGACGTTTCGCGAATATTCGCACCGGGTGGAATCGTTTATTCACTTCTGTATTCACTTCTCATTATTTTCTTTACTTATTTCTATACGGCTATTATATTCAACCCGCTTGATATCGCCGACAACCTGAAGCGCTCCGGTGGTTTCATTCCCGGTATCCGTCCGGGAAAAAAGACTGCCGAATTTCTGGATAACGTGCTGACCAGAATAACACTTCCCGGATCGATTTTTCTCGCATTCATCGCGGTGGCTCCGTTCATGATGATGGGGGGAATGAAAATAAATTTCTATTTCGGTGGTACAAGTGTCCTGATCGTGGTAGGTGTCGCACTGGATACCTTACAGCAGTTGGAGTCTCATCTTCAGATGAGAAACTACGAAGGTTTCATGAAGAAAGGTCGTTTACGCGGCAGACGGTAACGTTCTGTCCTGTTTTCTATGGCTAAAAACGATTCAATACAGGTTGAAGGAACCGTCAGCGAAACGCTGCCGAACGCTTCATTTCGCGTTATGTTGGAGAATAAACACGTCATACTCGCTCATATCTCCGGAAAAATGAGAATGAATTACATCAGGATACTTCCGGGAGATAAGGTACTTATTGAACTATCACCGTACGATCTAAGTCGAGGCAGGATCGTTTACCGGTATAAATAGGGGGTTACTATGAAAGTGCGTGCGTCAGTTAAAAAAATGTGCAATTCATGCAAAGTTATCAAACGCCAGGGCGTAGTCAGGGTGATCTGCACCAAATCACCGAAACATAAGCAGCGCCAGGGTTGATCTATACAAATTTACCAGCAATCGTTTTATGAAGGGGGGCCTGTGTGGCTCGTGTAGCAGGTGTTGATATTCCAAATAACAAGCATAGCGTAATTGCACTTACGTACGTGTTCGGTATTGGAAAGAGTTCAGCGATCGATATTCTGATAAAAGCCGGAATTGAACC
>JAFGHA010000051.1 GCA_016930275.1 Chitinispirillaceae bacterium | reverse complement strand
GGGATACACACCGTTGAGATCAAGATTGCCGCGCGTTTTTGAAAAATTAACACCTTTGTCTGATGATGAATCGGAAGATGAATCAGTCGCAGCTGTTCCAGTAAGATTGTCGGCTTTCGCAACCGGTTCAGAAGCAACCGGAGTTTCTCTGGCAACAGTGGGAGTACCGGTATTCCTATCCCCTGCACCGGTTTTAAGGGTAATGTATCCTACCCCGACAAACCCGAGAGCAAACAGCATAAACGATACCACCGATTTTCTTATGAACAACGACATAACTCCCAAACCGGCTACTTTACGACGTCCATCCGAACAGACCCGCATTATTTCAGCATCACAGGCTGCAGACGGGGTATCGCCAAGAATTTCCTCGGTGTAGAAGCGCTCTTTCTCCACCTGATATGTTTTTCTCTCCAGTGTGCAGAAGGAACACTCCTGAAGATGCTGCTCGAATGATTGACGTTCACGGTCTTCCAGTTCACCTGAAACGAACAGCAGACCATACTCTTCCCATTTGTTACACTCCATCGATCCCCCTCTTTTTGAGTTCTTTCCGAATGTTTTTCAATGCCAACCTCATTCTTCCAAGGGCTGTATTTATGGGACAGTTCATTATTACCGCAATTTCTTTAAAAGGAACTCCCGCCATTTCGCGCAGAAGAAAAACCTCTTTCTGCAGTGGATCGAGTTCCTCCACTACTTCGCGAACAATCTTCTGAATCGTTTTATTCGAAAGTGCCGAATCAGGACTGTCCACTTTACTCCCGACAGCATTTTCCGCATCACGCTTATGATCGTTTTCCACTTTCACGTGGCGGAAATAGTCGATTGTCCGTTTATGGGCGATCCCGAACAGCCAGCTTAAAAAATTCCTCGAACGGTCAAACTGGTCGGCGTTTCGCAAGGCCGCCATAAACGTTTCCTGTAAAAGATCTTCAGCGATTTCCCGCTCACCGGTCATCCGTATAAGAAAACCAAAAACCCGGTTCTTATAACGTTCGTAGAGTTCCGCGAATCCTCTTCGGTCACCTTTCAGCCAGAGATCGAAGGCTTTCTGATCATCTTCAAACGTTATATTCATTTGTTCTTGCATAGACTACGGCTTCTATTTGTGATTATTGTAATGGAATTTAAATTTTCCTTGAATTGTCTGAATCCAGATTTTATCGACTGGCTTTTTTAAGTTCTTCCTGTATTTCCTCATCATCAGGCTGGAGCCGTCGGGCATTCTCAAGATGCTCGCGGTAACCGGCCGTATCTTTTTTTAATTTACACAATTTCGCCAATCCCAACTCAGCTCTGCCGTAATTCGGATCTGCCCGGAGTGAACGTTTGTAGAAAGTTTCAGCCCATTGCGGTTTTGATTGCTCCATATGTGTATCCGCCCGTTCACTGAGTGACGGCGCATGATCCGGCTGTATGTAGCTGATTTCCTTATACACCTCAACCGCTTCATCGTACCTTTTCTGTTTTCGCAGCACTCTTCCCTTGAGCATCAATGTCGGAATGTTATCCGGGGCTGTTGCAAGGATTTCTTCAATCGTTTTCTCTGCTTCGTCGTATTTTTTCTGAATCATGAGCGCTTCAGCATAGAGTTGCAGGTATCTCGGTTCACGTTTCATGCCGACCAGCGCCTCGATTTCCTCTTTCGCTTTGTCCTTCTGGCCCGTTTTCTGATACAGCTCAAAAAGTTGAAAACGGATCTCGGGAACATCCTTCATTTTCGACTTTGCCTTGTTGAGAAGCGAAATAGCCTCCTCGGAACGGTTGGTTTTCATATAACCCTTTGCGAGAGCTGCTGTTACCTCCGGATCATCCTGCTGCAATGTATTGGCTATTTCCAAAAAGACAATGCCCTCATTATACCGTTCCTTTCGTATGAGAATGGTACCGATACGCTGGTTGGCATCCACATTCTGCGGATCAGTCTCCACGTAACGCTGATATGCCCGCAGTTCCTCGTCCTCGTCCCCGGTCTTTGCATAGATTTTTCCTAATTCCAGCCAAACCGACGGGATTGAATCAGCAAGCTCCGTTACCCGTTTGAATAGCGGTATCGCCTGTGAAAGAAGTAACTTCTGTTCGGAGTACAGCAGACCGAGATGCAGAAAATTGCGATAGTCGGCAGGATACCGTTTGCAATTCTGCTCATAGATTTTCCGGGCCTGTATCGGATCTTTTTTTTCAAGCAGTAACGCCTGTCTGAACGCGGCATCAGGATCGTTTACCCCTTTCAGGGCGAAATATTCTCCATAGGTCCGTGCCGCCGCGAGCGTATCCTTATCTTTCTCGAAAGCCTGAGCGACCATCAGATGCACCGTTCGTTGAAGCGCGGTACCGGTACCGACCTTTTTATTCGCCTTGAGCGGCAGCAATACGCCGAGGGCTTCGCCGCTCTTATCCATATTCAGGCAAACGGTCGCATAACGAACCGTATTCTCTGGTGACAACTGCTTTTTGGCAATCTGGAAATATTTGAAGGCATCGGCGGTATCACCCTGTACAAAAAGGTATGACCCAACTTTTTCGGCAAGCGCTTCGTCCTCCGGCTTTTTATCAAGATACTCCCGGTATTTTTTGAACGCTTCGTCATCACGCTGTTCTTTCGCGTAAAGATCGCCCAGTTCCTTGAATTCATCGACCGCCTGTGTATTCATCATGACCGCCTGTTCATACGATACGATCGCATTACTGATATCACCTGTTACCGCCTGACAGGATCCCAGAGCCACGAGTGCGTCGAAATTTGACGGTTCCAGCTGCAGCGCCTTCTGATACGCCTCGACAGCATCAATGTATTTTTTCTTTTTCTGGTAGATGAGTCCCAGCGTCATGTAGGTACTCACATCGGCCGATCCGGATTTGATCACTCCGGCAAGCGCCTTGATAACCTCCTCCTGCTGACCTTTGGCCATGACGATTTCCGCATACCGTTTATGGAAACCGGTAATTGACGGATCAAGTTTGAGTGCCGTACGGTACTCGGCAAGTGCACCATCGAGGTTTTTCTGTTCATAGTAGAGATCACCCAGGTCGCGGTGAGCCTCGGCATCGTTCGGATTGACTGTAAGATACTGTTGGGTGTATTTCACTGCCTCAACGGTCAATCCGTTCTTTTTCGCCAGAAAAGAAAGCGGTCGGAGTACCGCGGTATCCTTCGGGAGCAGAAAATACAGCTCCCGGTAATACCGCAATGCTTCGGCGGTATTGCCGTTTGCCGCGTAATATCTCGCCAGCCGCATTCGTGAAGCAGTGTTGGCATTGTTCATCGCAGCTATTTTTCTGTCAATCGTCACCAGCTTGTCGGTTAGCTTCAACTCTCCGTAACAGTTCGCCAGATGTTCAAGCAGTGTAGCATTGTCGGGATCACTCTTTAAGAGCGATTCGAACTGATCTTTCGCACCGGAAAAATTGCCATTGTTCATATGTACCAGAGCCAGTACCATTCGTGCATCACGGGCCTGCTTATCGATTGTCAGTGCAGCCTGAGCGGCATCCCTGGCCAGATCGTACTTTTTCAGCTCAAAGGCGGCCTGAGCGTATCCTTCATGTGCAGCGGCACTGTTCTTGAGTTTGCTGCTTTTTTCGAACTGCCTGAGAGCCTCATCGTAACGACGGCTTTTGAGATTATACTTACCCAGAGCAAGGTATATTTTCGGATCATCGGGGCTCAACCCCATGAGCACTTCGAATGTTTTCTTCGCCTTTTCACTGTCTCCGGTACTCTGATACAGATCCGCAAGTCGTGCATACGCTTCCACATTCCGCGAATTTACGTTGATCGCTTTTTCGAGACTGGAAATTGCGCTTTTCGTATCTTTGATTCCCATATAAGCTTCGGCCAGGAGAAAATAACCGTCGGAGACGGTCTTTCCTTTTGGATCTGCAGCAATTATCACCTTGAAATGCCCTATGGCATCGTTGAATGCTCTCTTTTGCAGGTACGCTCGGGACAACTTTTCTCTGGCGAGAAGCGCTTCGGGAGTTGTAGACGACCTACCGAATCCGTCGACCGCTTTCTGATAATATTCCGTCGCCGTAATGATGCCCTGTGTTTTTTCGAGCGCGATACCGTATTCATACCAGTCACGTCCTTTCATACTGTCGGCTGGGACTCCACGGTATTCCTTCGCACATTCGGCATAGTTCTTTTTTGTGAACCAGGCACGTGCAAGCATCATGCGGGAGGGAATAACCGGTCCGTTTTTTTGAACTGCCTTTTTCAGGTAGGATAGCGCAGAGTCGCCGACACCGAGCTCCGCATAAGCTTTACCTATCTGGAAAGCGAGTTCCCCGGAAGCATTTTTGGAAAAACCGCGCTTGAGTAAAGGAACGGCGGAAGACCATGCTCCCTCACTGAAATAAATGTTCGCCAGTTCACGGGCGGCGATGACATTGGAAGAATCACTCTCAAGTACCTTCTCCATGGCTTTTTTCGCTTCCGACGGTCTCCCGATAGCAATGCATGCCTGTGCATATTCCCAGCTTGCTTCTGCGGTAAATTTTATGGCCAATGCTTTCTGTGCCATTTCCATGGCATTTTCCGATTGCTTCATAACATTATAGGCGCGGGCGGCGCCGAGGAGTGCGTTGTAATCGTTGGGATTCATCCTCCAGGAAACCAGAAAACAGGCCAGGGCTTTCTCCGGCATCCCAAGAGCGTTATTCGCTTCACCTATTTTAATCCATGTCAGGGCATCACGATCGGTCGTGGATAATTTCTGATCAGCGAAATCAATAGCCTCCTGGTATTTTTTTTCGGATAGCAATTTATCAAACGTTGCATCAGCCGCAATTTCGGGAGCCGCTGCCGTCAGAATTAATATGACGAGAACCAACGGTATTGATACGGATCGTGATAAAACCATGTAAATGCCCTCTCTTCAACTTTCAAAATGAAATATAGGTTGTATAACTGGAATACTGTCTGCGGAAAAAGACACATGCTCGAACGGTCGCATCGGGTTTACCTGTGCCGGTCACAAGTGTAGTAAGAAATCTGCTAGTAAATATGGTAATTCGCTGCGCCATTCGCAAATCATCATGAGGCTGCCGAACGACGGGATGAAAGCATCCCGTAAAACAAATTCCACTGAAAAAGAGATCCCGGATCGGTTTTTACATCGGTTCGCAATCCGAGGGTAACCGCCCGTTCACCCGCAATAATATCATGACCCACATACTGCATTGTGTGCCCGACAATCCGCTCGTTTTCAATACAAAGTTGCGCCAGGGCCTCATACTGTCGTGTGGTGAAACCGCTCCGGGCGGTAGCCATCAATTCAATGCCGATGGAAAAATCATTCACCGCCTGCCGGTTATCGGGTTCCGGCATAATACTGCCACCGCAATGCCATGCTTTTTTCTCTATCGGTACCAACCGGTACACCATGCCGGTCCGATCAATCAAGAAATGACTGCTGACACCATACTCGCAGAAAATCGATAGAATATGTTCCAGGGAAAAAGGAGCTTCGGGATACCGGAGGATGGCACTGGAATAGTGGATAACCGTCACATCAGGATCGGATGTACTGCGTTCGGACCACAACTCCCGGCTTCCCGTGGCCTGGACGATTTCACCAAGCATACGGTTACCTAAAAGTGTCTCATTCGTGCTTTCAAGCAGTAGATCAGTAAACTGCATTTTTCCTCCCGGTTAGCACTGGAACTGAACATTGTGACTGCCTGCACCAAGTGAAACTGACACCGGTCCCCATTACGAAATGGGGTGCAGCCGTATTTTCTATTCCGAAAATAGTCCGGCACAAAACCGCCCCCCCCCTCCCCCACATTCCGGAGAATAATCAAATCGTCAATCACATTGTTCACCACATTTCGGTACCACGTTAATTATTTTAACTGCATGTCCCGATTACCGAAAGCCATTCTGATTACGGCAGGTACAAAACGCCTCGGTTTCCATTTCGCGCAGGCTTCGCTCGCCATGGGGTACAGCGTGGTACTTCATTTCCGGTCTTCGAACCGGACCGCACGGCAATGGGTTCAGCATCACCCTGAATATAACGGAAAAGTCTTTTATCTGCAACAGGACCTCACGGAACAGCCACAATCGCTCATTCAGAGAGTACGGGAATTACCCTGCCGTTTGACTGGTCTGGTGAACAATGCATCGCTTTTCTCGCGTGGCGATCTCTTCAATCAGACACATCTGCGTTCGATGCTCGAAATTCACTTCTTTACGCCGGCACAGCTTGGTGCCTGTTTCGCGGAGCAGATAAGTAACGGATGGATCATCAATATCACCGATGCACTTGCCTGCCGATCGAACACCTCCTGGCAGAATTACCGTATGTCCAAACTGTTTCTGGAGGAACTTACCAGGCAACAGGCGATCCGTTTCGCTCCGGACTGCCGTGTCAATGCCATTGCTCCCGGTGCGGTACTCCCCTCAAAAGATACCAAAGGTGCTTCATTCAGGAACCTTGCGGCGAATATTCCTCTTCGTAAAACATCTTCGGTGGCGGCGATTACCGAAGCCTTCCGTTTTCTCGTCACGAACACGAGCTGTACCGGTCAGATTATCAGAATTGATGGTGGATGGCACCTGACGGCGTGAAATCGGTACCGGAACCACCGTGGATCAATGCTGTGTCCATTGCGAAATTTCCGGTAGCAACCGGTCAATAGTACGCTGCAGAAGTGAGAAGGTCTTCCGGTATACTTCTATAGATTTCCCTACCGGATCTTTAATCGTGCCTCTTCGGGATTTTTGTTCAGGCCATGAACCGAGCATGAACGTCTGGTCCGCGACCTGCGGAAAGAAAATAGAGACATAGTCTACCTGTACCTGTTCCATCGTTAGAATCAGACGGCTGTTCTTGAGTTCATCGGGAACCAGATGTCGTGACCGGTGGCTGCTGATGTCAATACCGTTTTCCCGGCATACTTCGACGGCATTCTCGGTCGCACCATTCCCTTCAAAGGCGTGAATTCCCATCGACGATACCTTCTCTACGATTCCACGTTTTCGGAGCTCAGCGCGAAGAATTCCTTCTGCCATCGGACTGCGACACATATTCGCATTACATATAAAAACGATACTACTCATGTTCGGACCTTTGGTTACTGGCTACAGATCTCCCTATTCCTGGAAATGGTATGTAAAAAATAGTATTTTACCATACTAACATATAGGAGTCTATTGATGGCATTAACAAACGAAGAAAAAGGGCTGATTGAAGAGGCTCTCGGTGTCTATCTTCAGGTAATCTCACGTCAGATCGCTCCTGCGCAGGTCCAGCAGCTCGCCCAGATAGCACAAAATATCGTACAGAAACTTGACAGTGTCGGCAGTGGTGGTGGAAAACAGGGAAATAAACCGAACGGCATTTCCGATGAATGGTATAAAAACGTCTGCCTCAGCTGTGATAAACTTTCACCGGGCGGGTGCACCGACAAAGTAACCGAGAAATATCCGGGGAAATGTGATCCGATCCTGCATTACGAACGTGAAAAGATACTCAAGAAGAAATAACATCCGCGCGAAACAAATAATTGAATAGATGGAAGTTCTGCCGGATGGATAACACCGTCCCGACACTTGCCAACTGATCCGTTTTTCATCGGACGATTTACGGAACAACGAGAATTCGTTGTTGTTTATGGCCGTAAACTGTTCCATTCCGCTTGATTGCCGTGAGTCTGAGGATATAGGTGCCTGCCCCGACTGCCGCTTTACCGGGATTGAAACGTAGCGTATTTATACCAATGTTGGACAGGGAATGAGTGATTTTTTCAGACCAGACCCGGCGCCCCAGCTGATCAAACATGGCTACCTGCAAGGTTCTGATATCTACATCGGGAAGCATGTACCGGATCGAAATTTCTCCCCGGCAGGGATTGGGAAATACCTTCAACAATGACAATGATGCCGCAAATGTACTGCTCCATCCGGCTATAAATGCCGAATCTCCCACCAAAAGCCATCGTCCAGCCCGTGTCTCACCGGGAACCGACAACGACATATCCTGAGGTGTTAAATCAACCGCCTTTTTTGAAGGATCATATACACCGATCCGATAATTTTCCGGAAGTACCGTCGCCGGAGTTACGGAACAGCTGAAATCGGCGGCACGTTTCTCCTCATTGACAAATTCAATCCGGTAAAGAAACCCTCCGGATATTTTCCGATGCTGTATCAGATGACCGTGATCTGTACCACGTGAAGGGTGGAGTACGATTACCCGTTGCTTATTGAATGCGGGTGAAACCGGATACCCGGTGACGCCATCACCCGGTATATACCCGCAATAAACCGGTGCGCATGTTCCGCCCGCTGTTTTCGTTGTAAGCGATACACTCCATCCTTTTCCATCCCATCGATCTACTGCTTTCTTCTTTCCGGTTCCGGACTTTTTGAAGAGAGAATATCGTGCGGGTACCGGTGGGATACGGAGTTCGACATCGCGTTGGGACAAATTCAGAATTGAATACGTTCCCTCACCGTCTTCACCCGAAGTACTGCTGAATACACCTGAAAGGGAATCAAGTCCGGGAACGGTCGAAAGATATTTAGCAACGGTAATGAAGGGCGTCTTTGCATCGGAATCGTCATCTACCCATTTATAAACATACAGACTGTCCCTAATCGAATTGAGGGAATCGGTTGCGGTGATGACATCACCGATCGTGATATTGAATTTAAACGGTAATGCAACATCATTCCATTGTCTGGACTTCAGTGGAATGGTATACGCGTCTTTAAGTGGAACGGTTGTTCCGGAACCGAGACTCTGCACACTTGCGCCGGCCAACGTCTTGACCCAGATCACCTTTCCTGGGCTCATCGTGAACAGGGACGAGGTTCCACCACTGTACTCTATCCATTTACTCGTCGTATCGTACGATGAAAGCGACACTGCCGGACTGCTCAGATTGTACCACCGGTAGATGATAAAAAGAGTGGAATCATAGGTCCAGGGATCCGTCGGACTCAGTTCCCGCAGCGCTCCTTCGATTGATGAATCGGCAAGGTGGGCGGTGGTTATCACCGGAGTCCATTTGCCTGCTTCAAGAACCACCGGATCGGAAGTGGATCGCAGTACCGAGCGGGAAATGTCCTGTTCAATGGTAAACCTGCCGTCGTATATCACCAGTTTCGCCTTGACCCCCCAGTCGCTGATGACGGAATCACCGGGTATCGAAGTAATGACCGTATCGAGGTTGTGTTCGCTTCGAATAGTTGAAACCGGTTGGGATCCGGTCTCGTAAGTGTTCCAGTAGTAAAGATTCACCGAACTGTTGGCCACATTATCGGCGATCACCAGAGTATCTTTGACGGTAACCCCCTGCTGTACGGAAGATGCAGGATCACTGAGAAGTGCAACCTGCGGTTCAACCGTATCGATCATCACAACAAAGGGTAACGGATGTTCATTCAAACGACCGGTGAAGGAAACCGTTTTCTGCACCGGATCTACCGTATCTCCGCTCAGCAGGTACCATTCATCGCTGTCAACGTTATACTGATACATCCGCAATTCATCCGGTGAATGTCCAAGCAGCAGTAACGAATCGTAGGTAAGAGCTACCACCACCGGATCAGACCGGAAATCACCGGCGAAATCGACTCCGATACTGGCAACGATAAAACCTTCGGGGTTTTGAGGTTGGAACACTTTGACCGTATCGGTTACATTGACAATGCCGTTCCCGGCTTTTCCGATACGTACCTGGTCATTGAACGCCGTTATGGAAGTGCTGCCATCGGTAAAATAGGAAATCACCTGATGCGAAGGAGGGGTCGTTGTCACTGTCCCGATGGAAGTGTCGGTGGCAAGTGTCCATGCCTCTTCGTTGCGCTTCAGAAGCAGCGCAAAATGATAGATACTTGAAAACCGCAGTTGCATACCCGGATCAATCGTTGCAGTGTTTCCGGTCGCCTGAAGGTCCGATGTAATGGCATTGAAATCGGTATCATTTACACCGACGGTACCGGGCGCACTTCCCACACGGTAAAGAATTCCGGTTTTGAGGCTGGTAATCGGTCCGAGACCGGTGGTATCAATATCCCATTGCAGTGTAAATGTATTGGTGACGCTGTCGAAAGTCAGTTCAGTCAATTTAATGGTATTCGGAACCGTGACCTGGAACGGTGATTCAGTAGTGATTTGATCCTGTGCACCTGCGGGAACGAATGATCCGACACCATCCCGGAATACCTGCACTCCGATATAATAATGGGTATTTGACAACAATCCTGTCAGTACCGTATTCAGCGCTGTTGACGGCAGAGTAATAAATTTACTGGTTGACGGATCGATTTCCGTTGCGGTCGGCAACTGCTGGCGGCTCCACCATACCCTTATGCTGTCGATCACGACAGTCTGCGTAAAATTCCAGTGAAGATAAACGGATTCCACCGTCGAAGAATCAGCTGACAATTCCGCGGTATTGACCGGTCGCGGTTTTCCGACGGTAAGCGTTTTTTGTACGGTAACGCTGAAATTCCCCATGAGGTTGCGCCATCGAACACGGACACTCACCGGATTTTCAATCCCGGCAAAGGCACTGTCATGAATACTGCTGGTTACGGTACTTCCGTTTTCCGGCAGATCCGCTTTGAAGATTTTAACGGCAGGATTTGCCGTGTAGGCTCCGGTACCTTTCTTGTACTCAACAAGCAGGTACATCAGAGAATCGGGTTGAATTGAAGTGATGTTGGAAATCGTTATTTCAATTGAATCGGCTACCGGGGTATAGCTGACATCAAGCACGAGAAGATTCTCCTGCAGGTCGTTCATACACATTGACACGGAAGCCCGCTGAGCCGCCGTAATTTCCCGGGGAATGGAATCGGGGTCTTTCCAGAGTGGTGCGGCAACAAGATACAAAGGAGAAGGACACACCTCGGAAAGAGGAACTGTTATTACAGCAGTGAAGGTATCGGTTGACGCATCCAGCAACTGCTGCAGCGGAAACTTCACGCATGAATCCGAAGCGGCTGAAAGCGGTGCCGCCGGAAACGTCACATAATTGAACCATATCCCGATTGAATCCACCCACGGTGTGGTTGCCGATGAAGCGGGAAGTTTCGTGAAATTGCTGATAAGGATGCGGATACTGGTCGGATCAACCAGTTCGGCATCAAAATCCAGCAGGTTGTACACCGTCTCACTGTTGAGTCTGACGACAACCGGTCCGGCGGTATCACTTCCATAGTCGTTCCGGGCGATACAGTAATAGATACCGCTGTCGGCATCACCGGCACCGGTTATGCCATACGAAGTACCGCTGCCGATACTGTCGGAAGCTTCTGTTCCATTTTTGTACCATGTCAACTGAATCGGCCCAATTCCCGTTGCCGTTATCGAAAGAAGGCAGTCATCGCCCGGTCTGATGATAATCTCCGATCTCGGCTCGGTGGTGAACTGGGCCTCGGTACTTTGATTGACAACAACCGTTATATCGACGGAATCTTTTCCGGTGGTATTCGACGCGATACACCGGTAGACGTCACCGGTCGTAGCGACAAGTGAATTCAACTGAAGGGAATCGGTAGTGGCAAGCACGGTTGCAGTACCGGCTTTTCTCCAGGAATAGGTCGGTTCCGGTTTTCCGGTGGCGGTTACCCTGAGAAGCAGTGAATCGCCTTCGGTAAGCATGGTGTCCGGGGTACGACTGGTGATTTGCGGTTCCGGCGACAGTACGGTCAGCAGTGCCGGAGTGCTCGTCACGCTGCCTGCTACATTTGTCACCGTACAGGTATAGAGCCCGCCGTCTGTAACCACGAGATCGGTATCAATGCATTCTGCGGTTGACGCTCCGACCACTCCCGTCGGTGTTTCACCATCGTGCAACCATTCATACGTCAGACCATTTCCGGTTGCAGTGACGGAGAACGTCACGGAATCACCAATGAACGCGATAAGTGTATCGGGATGGTCCGTTATAACCGGAAGCGTGATAACATGCAGCTGGATCGTATCACTCCATACACTGTCCATGACGTTTGAAACAATGCAGTAATATCGTGTCCCATCATCAGATGCCAGAACATCCAGAACCAGTGAATCATCTGAGGAAATCTCGGCAGATCCTCCCACTTTCCACCAGCTGTAACTGAGCGGTGTCGTACCGGTTGCGGCTATTCTGAGGACAAGAGAGGTACCGGCCCCGATCGTCGTATCAACGGGAAGATCCATGGTAATTGCCGGCGGCAGACTGATATCCCAGCATCCTATATCGCGTTTCCCGGCCTCGTCGGATCGTACCGCACCCGAAATATCAGTCGACGGAGCGGTAATTGAATTGACCGTAGTGATTCCCGCATTCTTCGCGGGAGATTCCGACGACAGAACGAAATCCGACGGTACCGTTCTCGCCGATGGCGACAGATACAGAGGATTACCGGTAAGACAGCTATCCCCGTAAGTACCCGTGGCTTCCTGGGTGAATGAATAATCGACAAACGGCCGGATATCTCCGGTACCGAAGTTCACCGCGTCGTTACCGCTGAAGAGACAGTTGAAAATCGTCGTGGCAGTACCCTGATAATCACTATTGACAACAAACACATTTCCGGAATTATCAAAAGTACAGTTTGTAATGGTGATAACCGGCGCGATACCGTTCCAGGTTCCCAATCCAATGGTTCCGCTCGAGAATGCATTATTTGCAATCAGGCAATTTTCAAAAACCGTGGTTGAGACGGCATCGCCCTCGATAAGAAAAAAACTCGCGGCGGTACTGGAGTAGTTTTTAATGACGCAGTTTTTGAACGAGTGATTTTTAGTACCGTTACCCGAACGGAACTGCTGGGAACCGGTAAACGTTACCCGTTCGAAAACAGTATTGTTGCTTCCTAAAAAATTGTACCAGTCACCGCCGGTATGGTTAAGGATGGGAAACATATCGGGATCACTCTGCTGGCTTGTGAAAAGAAAAACGCCCTGATTGGTCGAAGGTGTTGCATTGGTGATCAACTGGAATGTATCAAGATTGGTCCCGACAAAGGTGACGGTATTGGTGTCGACTGTGGGAGACAGCGTCCCTCCCTGCAGAGCATTGAGCACTTCATTGAATGTCTGGAAATTGGTCCCCGAGGTCGGTTGAGCTGAATTGACGGTGACATCGAACGGAAAAACCTCTGGCAGTGTCCAGAACAAAATACCGAAAATAATCAGCCTGAGAACACCCCGTATCCTGATCTGACCTGAAAAGCACCTCATTGCACCTAGACTCCCCGAGTTTTCAGAATCCATACGCAAACGGATTCCGGAGTATTCCCTTTATAACGCCATAAAAACCCGCACCCGCTTTGAAACCATGATGAGCGGCAATACCGGTTCGTTCATCAGAAAGGAAACAGAAATAGACATACACATAATTATCTATAACCTTACCATAAAAGGCCTTAGATGTCATTTTCCTTAAAACCGGTGATCAACAACCGCACCATGCAAATGCTTATTTCACACAGATCAGATTAAGATTCTTCAAATTACGTTTTTAATCCACATCAGGTGATTGCCGATCATTCGGGGTAGTGTCCCGGTACCGAAAAGCCCTTTTACCAACATATGCGAAGCTGACCGCGTCAAATATCCTCCTAACCCGGTGATTAAATATAATAAATGTCCGATACTGCTCAGATAGGAAGCGATCCGATTTCACTGCTTCGACCTGTTTGTCCGCCCTTGGCAAGAAAGCGTTCGAAAATCTCTTCGGTTCTTACACTATGCCGCTGAAACGCTGCAACAGCTCAGGATCATCAAACATTCGCAATGCATTTCTGAAATCAGCGGGAAGCGGAGCCCGGATGCACATCTGCTCAGAGGTTTCCGGATGATCGAATGTAATCTGATAGGCATGCAACGCATGACGGGTAAAGCATTTATAAATTCCGTAAGCGAATGGACGTTCACATGGTTCGATGCGGGTAATCCGATCCTTTCCGCCGCCATAAAGAGTATCGGCAAGAATGGGAAAGCCTTTGGAACTGGAGTGTACCCGTATCTGATGCGTTCGCCCCGTATGGGGAAAAAAGTTCATCAGAGAAATTCCGCTCCGGTAGACGACCAGCTCGTAGCTGGTGCGGGCCTCTTTTCCGGCAGTTGAAACCGCGCGTTTGACAGGTTCTCTTCGACTGCGGTCAAGCGGCAGATCAATAGTGCCGTCCACGGTTCCCGGTTTTCCGATGCATAATCCCATATACCATTTGGATACCTTCCTGCCGGCAAATGCGGCAGCCAGACGGGTGTGAATCCGGTTTTTTTTTGCCGCGAGAACCACCCCGGATGTCTCCTTGTCGAGCCGGTGAACGATTCCCGGACGCTCGGCCGAAAAACCATCCGAAAGTGATTGCTCCCGGTAGAGTAATGCATTTACCAGCGTCCCATCGGGTACACCATTTCCCGGGTGCACGACCAGACCCGAAGGTTTATAGACCGCAATGAGAAAATCATCCTCATACAGTATTTCAATCGGTATTTCCTGCGGCAATGGAACGGCACCCTTGCCTCCTGAAACCTGCGCTATCCGTGTATCGATTTCAATGCTGTCCCCCGCGGCGACACTCTGCCTTTTTACGGGATGAATTCCATTATACAGAACAGCACCCTCGGTAATCAGTCGCTGTACCTGAGCACGGGAGCAATCCGTTAGATGTTCGGCAAGAAAACGATCAAGTCGTTTACCTGCATCTTTTGATTGAACAATTATCTGTTCCCGTCCCACCCTGTCACCTTTATAGTATTTTCTTTTATTTTGAGCGCAACTTTTTCACAATCGCCTCTGATATGAAAATAATTCATTACCTTACTATTCTACGCCCGGTAAATGCGGCGATGGCCGCCGGTGCCGTCTGGCTGGGTGCCTGGATCAGCTTTTCACCATTGAGCACGGGGGCAATCACTCTTCTGGGAACGGTTGCTTTTATCTCCACGGGATTCGGTAATGTCATCAACGATATTCTCGATCGTCATACCGATCGTATCTGCCACCCCGGAAGGCCTCTGCCAAGCGGAAGGATGAGTATCCGGAACGCATACGGGTACCTTGTATTTCTGGGGGTTGCTGCATTATTCACAGCATTCTGGATAGCACCATTGTACGGATATGCTACGGTGATTCCTCTTGTTGTACTGGTACTGTATGCACTGTTTCTCAAAGGGACACCTCTTGCGGGTAACCTGCTGGTTTCACTGCTTGTCGCCTATTCACTGGTGTTCGGGAGTCTTAATGCTCCCGGATTTCAACGTCTGGTGCTTCCGGCACTTCTGGCGATGCTTCTGAACCTGTCCCGTGAAATCGTCAAGGACATTGAAGATAAACCGGGAGATACCGCCGCAGGTATCGCCACAACCGCGATTCTTCCTCAGCAACTTCTGAAAGTCATCCTTCTCGCCTGTAGTATACTTTACGGTATGATGGTACTCCTGCCTTTTTTTCTCGGCCATTTCGGCTTCGCTTATGTCATCGTCGTTGCCGTGGCGCCCCTCCCCCTTCATATCTACCGTCTCCGACTGCTTCTGAAATCCGCCTGGACTGTTCATTGCGGCACGATGTCACTGCTGCTTAAAATTGAAATGTTCTTCGGTCTTGCGGCATTAGCCGCAGATCGCCTCACGACAATCCTCTCCGCCGGATAATTGTAACCGCATTAACTGCAACCATAAATGGGCTGCCGGTTCATCAACCGCACCCTCCTTCGGATGCGCAACTCGATTATACCTTTAATCAACCTTGTAATGGCCGGCGGATAATTCCGTGAATTCAGCCTCGGAGTCAATTAAAAACGGGAGCGTACTCCGCTCCCGTCAATTTACACTCGTAATAAAATGTTTGATTATTCAGCAGAAGGCGTTTCTTCGGCAAGGGGTATTTCTTCCGCCGCAGGAGTAGCTTCTTCAGACTCGTTAACAGATGTTTCTTTCTGCGGTTCAGATTCCTCAGCAGCAGTTTCCGCAGCGACTTCCTTCTGCGCGTCAGGTTCGGCATCACCCTTTTTGGGTTTAGCTTTTCCACCTTTGGCTTCGGTGGTGGCCTTCACCGGATACAGGGCGAGATATTCAAACCAGACATTCTCTTCTTTATCATTGAAATAATCGGCGATGCTCAATACGATTTTCCGGCCATCGAGATCGAACTCGATAACCTTCGCCGGTGTCTTGTCGCCGACTTTATAGATACGGGACGGATGATTCGTATCCTGACCAAGCTGGTTGAGCGGGATGAATCCTTCCACCTCCTCTGAGCAGTTCACGACAATACCGCGATCGAGAATGCGTGCGACTTCACATTCAGGGATTTCGGTCCCGACCTGATACTGCTGTGAGAGCACTTCCCAGGGATCTTCGGAGAGCTGCTTGATACCGAGAGAAATACGCCGTTTTTCCGGGTCGATGTCGAGCACTTTCACTTCGACGGTATCACCTTTTTTCAGCAGTTCACCGGGATGGTTGATCTTTTTAGTCCATGACATATCGGAAATATGAATCAGACCATCAACACCTTCCTTGAGTTCCACAAAAGCACCGAATGCGGCGATATTCCGCACCTTGCCGTTTACCACGGTTCCGATCGGGAATTCACCCGGAACCCGTTCCCACGGATCCGGTTCGAGTTGTTTGAACCCGAGAGAAATCTTCTGGTTGTCCTTGTCGATTTTAAGCACCACCGCCTCGACGATATCACCGATACCAACGATTTTCGACGGATGTTTGATGTGCTGCGTCCATGACATTTCGGAAATATGGATAAGTCCTTCGATACCT
The DNA here is from genome assembly GCA_016930275.1 of Chitinispirillaceae bacterium. Taxonomy (GTDB): domain Bacteria; phylum Fibrobacterota; class Chitinivibrionia; order Chitinivibrionales; family Chitinispirillaceae; genus JAFGNB01. The sequence goes on along the minus strand of JAFGHA010000051.1, from coordinate 17,051 downwards.
TTTTCGAGTTCCATGAACGCACCGTAGTCGGTAATGGAAACGATTTTGCCGCGAACACGTGAACTTTCGGGGAATTTTTCCTCGATTCCTTTCCAGGGATGTTCGGAGAGCTGTTTGAGACCCAGAGAAATTCGTTCCTTATTCTCGTTGAAATCGAGCACCTTGACTTTGAGTTTGTCGCCGATGGCCACGATTTCTGACGGATGATTGACCCGTCCCCAAGACATATCGGTGATATGCAGCAGTCCATCCACCCCGCCCAGATCAATGAATGCACCGAAATCAGTGATATTCTTGACTGTACCTTCGCGGACCTGCTGTTTTTCGAGCTCGGCAAGAATCTTCTCGCGCATCGCACTGCGGTCTTCCTCGAGGATAACGCGACGTGATACCACGATATTGCGCCGGGCTTTATTGACCTTGATTACGCGAAAGCGGAAGGTCTGTCCGATGATGGCATCCATATCGGGAATTTGCCGGAGGTCGATCTGCGATCCGGGAAGAAACGCGTCAACACCGAAGAGATCCACTACCACACCACCTTTGATCCGGCGCAGCAGACGTCCTTCAACGGTCTCATTGTTTTCGAATGCCTTGTATATACGATCCCACACTCTGAGAAAATCGGCACGGGATTTCGACAGAATTATCTGTCCTTCGCTGTCTTCGACCTGTTCGAGAAAGACGTCGATTTCGTCACCCGGCTTGAAATCTTGGACGTTCTTGAATTCTGAAATCGGAATAATACCTTCGGATTTGAAATTGACATCGACGATGACTTCTTTTTCGTTGATACGCAATATGCGCCCGCTGACCACCTGTCCTTCTTCAATGCCTTCAAGTGATTTATCGTAATCTTTGAGGATCTCCTGCACCTGTCCGGGGCGGTAATAACTTTCCTCAAAATCTGAAAGGTCAACTTCATTGCCCGAGGCATCAAAGCCTTTCGGGGATAACTGTTCGTCCAACACTGCTTCCGACATAAAACGTACTCCTGAAAAAGGGTTAAGGTTAAAAGATATATCTACTGCGGTACGATTCCGGTCAATGCACTACCTCTGCAGGGAATCCATCCGCCACATAATTTTCTCTCTGTCAATTACGCTCGTTGACAACCAGCTGTTCCGCCCGTTCAACAATCCAGTCGATCTGCTGTTCAAGTGTCATACCGGTCGTATCAAGTTCTATCGCGTCATCGGCCTTCGCCAGCGGACTCAGTGACCGCGAAGCGTCCTTCCGGTCCCGCTCTTCCAGATCGGCCATCAGTTCATGGTCTGTTTTAGTTATTCCGAGTTTTTCGAAATCCTTTTTCCGCCGTACCGCCCGTTCCACGACCGAAGCGACCATGAACACCTTCAATTCAGCCTGCGGAAAAACCGTGGTCCCGATATCCCGACCTTCACACACTAGTGAACATCCACTGCCGATCCGTCGCTGTTCTTCAACCAGTGCATTCCGGACCACCGCCGGCGCACAGTATTCAGAAACCCGTGCGGTTACTTTCTCCCCACGGATTTCATCGGAAACATCCTCTCCGTTCATCCAGACACGAGTAGCGGGAGGTACTCCCGTAAATGATATTTTCGTTGCCGCTACCAGTTCCGCCAAAGCCGTATCATCGGTGGAGACGATATTTTTCCGCAGAGCTGCAAGGGTAATCACCCGGTACATGGCTCCAGTGTCGAGATAGGTGATGTTCAGGCGGCGTGCGACCGCTTTTGCTGTGGAACTTTTACCCGATCCGGCTGGACCGTCGATAGCAATGATCATGCGAAACCAACGACGTAAAGGTGTTACATTTCTTCCAAATGAAAGGCAGAAAATATTCTTGCAAATATATAATACGGTAAGGAAGTGAAGCAAGGTGCGAAGAATACAGTGATAGCAGCATGACAATATGGTCATTCTTCCAATTTCTGTACCGAATCTGTTCCTGAAACAGGAATCATCGCCGCTTCAACTCCGTCCTCCAGCCGGAGAGAACCGGTGTTTCGGTCGGAAAATTCTCCTTTTGTGACAGCGATCACATCCTTTTTCACGATTACAATTTAAATTAGTGTTGTCCGGTCAGATAATACGTGATTCTCCGCATTTTTTCAGCAAATGACCGGCTTCAGATTCATACGCAACCAGCCAGCAAGCAAGGCAGAGGCACCTTTTCAGAAAGTAGATGGAATGGTAACTAACCCTCCGAAAATTTCAAGCGGCAACGCTCACGGAAATCTTCCCGCATCAAAGATGGTATTCCCTTCCCACAGACATGATCATACTTCGACAATTGCCAGCCCGGATCCTCAGCTATACAGGGAAGAACTATTCCGTTCACTGCTTATTATCGAGCGGAAAAGAGCGGAACGGTCGAAACGTTCCTGCATCCTCATGCTGATTGACATTTCAGCGCTTCGGAAACATTCGGGTGGTTTGAAGGCGATCGGCAGACTTTCCCGCACGATCCTCGTATCGACACGAGAATCGGATATCAAAGGATGGTATACCTCGGATAGAGTTCTCGGTATTGTATTTACCGATTCAATCATGGTGAACGAATCGATTTTCGTTAATAAAACGGATACTATTTTACAGAGGGCTTTAACTCCGCAGCAGCGTTCTCTGGTCGTAACCGCCCGATTTCATCTTCCTCTGAATGCGTGTGACCGGGATTACGAACGGTACGGGGTGAAGGCGGTTATTTACGAAAGAAAACCAGAATGTCGTCGATCAGAGTGTCTCGCCGTATTCAGCAAACGGACAATTGATATTGTCGCCGGTTTATCACTTCTCTTCCTGTTTGCTCCTGTTTTTCTTATTGTACCGATAATAATCAAACTTACCTCAAAAGGACCGGTCTTCTTCAGACAGGACCGCCTCGGTATATACGGTAAAAAATTCAAGGTATTGAAGTTCAGAACCATGCATCAGGACAACGACAGTGAGATTCATCAGAAATTCATGAGGGAATTTATAAGAAATTCCGGTGCGACGCAGCAATCCGGAGAAACAAAACCGTATAAAATGACCGATGATCCCCGGATTACGGGTATCGGCAAATTCCTGAGAAAGACGAGTCTGGATGAACTGCCGCAATTCTTCAATGTGCTCATCGGTGATATGTCGATGGTCGGTCCCCGTCCGGCGATCCCCTACGAAGTGGATGAATATGACATCTGGCACAAACGCCGGGTCTTTGAAGTTAAACCCGGCATCACCGGCATCTGGCAGATTAGGGGACGCAGCCGTACAGATTTCGACAACATGGTACGGATGGATATCAGGTATATTAAAGAGTGGTCACCACTGCTGGATATACTGCTCATTCTGAAGACCCCGTTCGCGCTGTTGTCAACAAAAGGAGCGTATTAGAAATCGACAACTACGAATGTTTTCTGAAAAACCTGTCGACCACACTGTTCCATCTTTTCACGAAATCATTCTGTTTTTTGTATGATATTTTGTTGATTTTATTGATTTCCGCGGCCTTTTTATTGTATACTGTTATCGAATTATTGTATTCATCCACATCCTTCTGTGTTCGGTCACTTTCCCGTTTCGCATGTAATTTCTTCGATGCGTTCTGAAAATTATCGGTTTGAATGAAAAACTCAATATTCGCCGGATACGTTTTTTCACCCTCAAAACGGTAAAATTCGACCGCCTCGATAGTGATTTTCAATAAATCATCATCGCCCTCATACCCGGAAAGTTGCTTCAATTTTTCCGAACATTCTTCGGCAAATGAAACAAGGGTGGTCAAATGCTGTTCAAGTGCCGCTACATCCTTCTCTGCAAGTGCTTTCCGTGCGTAACTATCCTCTTTGTTCACTTTGAAGAATATGCGGTAAATCCCGTTATAATACTCTATCGCTTTATTGGCTCTTTCGATTTTCAATGACATCTCGTCTTTTGTTTCCGTTACATTGATCTGATACTTTCTAAAGTATGCCTTCTCCGCTTTTCTCATGATATTGAATGTCGCATTGAGTTTTTCCACCGCCAGATCAATTGCCAGTTGATGCGCCTCGTCCCGGTCGTAGGACTGTGCCTCGATATCTTCCATATCAAGGATCTTGTCAAAATCCCGTTTCAGAACGATATACGTCAAGTCAAGATACCGTACTATTTCTGATCGCAGTGTATCGTCATCACGCAAGGGACCGTATTTTTTCATCTGTTTACTGATCGATGTTATTGCCCTGAGCTGTTCCTGCCGTGACTTTTCTATTTTCCGCACCCGGCGAATTCTGGTAACGGATTTGGCATAGTTATAATTCGCTTCCTTCAGTGTTTGAAGGGGGGCGGTAAGTTTTTTGTAATATTCCACAGCCTCGTGAGTAAGTACCGGATCGTCCGGAATTATTCTTGCTGTTCCACCACTGTCGGAAGCACCAGACAGTCCCCGCTGTTCTTCCGCGAAAACACCTGCTAAAGCAACCGATATCACTGCAAATCCCATTATGATCTTTTTCATTTACTCCCCTTGCTGCCGCTTACGGAAAGATCCTGAAGAATGTTATATGCTTCGATAATATAGATGTCCTTCTGTATACTGTTACTGACGTTATCTTCTTCAATTGCCTTATTCCGTTTTTTCTTCTTTCCGGAAAATCCCGGTACGGTGATGGAAAACTGCCTGTTTTCAACAGAAAGGGAATCCTCCGCATTCTCAATGGCGGCGGTATAACCGGCGAACAGTTCCGCGTTGAGCGGTATACAGTACCGTGTGTTCAATTTCGGTATGAAACGACTGATTTTTTCAGCATAGGAAAAGCCTCTTGTTTTTCCCACCCGCATTTTGCTCGATGCCCTCAAATCCGCCAGCGGTAGGGGATCCGACGGATAATAATAGGTTTTCTTTTTTATCGAATCAAATTCGAGAGCATTTTTATAGGATGCCTCGCCGGACAGGGCACCTTCGAACATATCGGGCAACAATATATCCGGCCGTACCCCTTTTTTCTGATGTGAATCACCGGTTACCCGATAAAAGGCTCCGGTGGTAATTTTCAAGAATCCCGGAGGTGTTCCTTTGTAATTTTCCAGAGTTTCGAATTTCGCCGCATCGACCGGCAGCAGTACCTGCATGCTGCTTTTTCCAAAAGTGACACTTCCGACAATCACCGCTCTGCTGTAGTCCTGCAGTACGCCGGCGAAAAGTTCCGAAGCTGAAGCCGAGTAGGAATTGACGAGTACCACCAATGGTCCGTCGAATATGGATCCCCGGGCTTCATCTTTGATCAAACGGGGTTTTTCGTCACGTGAATGATCGATACATAACGTCCCTTTATCAATGAATACTCCGGCGGTTCTCAGCGCTTCGTGCATCGAACCACCACCATTCGAGCGGATATCGATAATCAATCCCTGTATCGAATCTCTTTTCAGCTTGATGAGTTCCTTGGCCAGATCATTGGCACACCCCGTCGAAGCGAAATTCAGGTAGGAAAAATCGGTATAGAAACTCGGCAGATACAGGTACCCGAATTTACGTTTACCCTGAAGGAGGTAACTTCTAATGATATTGTCCTCAACATCAAGATACTCTTTCCGGAGTGCAACGGTCACCACCTTGCCGTTTTTCTTCCGGATGATGAACAGAACCCGTTCGTTCCCGTAACCATCAAGAATTTTCTCCACTCTCGCAAGTGTAACGCACCTGAAACTGTTGACGGTTTTATCGGATCCCATTACCTCGAGTAGAACATCTCCCTCGTTGATCGCGTTTGAATACCACGCTGGACCGCCCGGTACCAGTTCCTCCACCTCTACTTCACCTAACAGATTCATGGCGATACTCATTCCAAACGAACCGGCATACTTCGAAAGATCAGATTCAAACCGTTCCTTCTCGACAGGTGACATATATGCGGAATGGGGATCAAAGGCAGTCGCGATCGCCTTCAGGTAGAACTCACCGGCAGTCTGCTTCACTCCGCCGGGAGTAGCAAGCTTCAATCGCAGTTTGCACTGTTCCCGTGCAACGACATCCTTAACGATTTTCCACAACTCATCCTTCTCCGGCAGCACCGATGTATCGGTCGAATCGTTCTGATTATGGAATGTCCAGAGCACCATGAACTTTATCAGTTGTTCCCATTTCTTTTTCAGATCATCCGTCTTTTCGAATTCATCGAGACCGCCGAGCCAGAGAGTATCATTCCCGGAAAAATCAAATTCATACTGTTCCATTTTCCGCAACAACTGCTCCACAACGTTAAGCTGGTCAATGTAACGCATGACAATACTGTCAAGAGCATCGGTTCTCCTGTTTTTTATCTGGTCATCGAGCACCGTAGCAAACCGGGCCAGTTTTTCGAAAATATCACGGGTGAAAATGGTACCGGCAGGATCAAGCATACACATAAATAAACTAAATACACTGCGTGAAAAATTATCATCAACCGGTTTCGGCGCATAGTGATATTTTTCGGTAGTCTTGATTATCATTAGTGCCTGCTCACCGACTGCATTTTTTTTTGTCGCCCAAACAGATGATGGTAGAATCGATGCAACGGTCATTCCTAATGCAAGAACAAAACGTCTCAATGCCATCTCCTGGAAGTATCATGTAAAAAAATAAATATACAATTCATGCATTCCGTTATGGAACTCAACTGTCTCATATGAAAACAGTATGGATTCACCGGATTTTACTTCGCACAGCGGGGAAACGGGTTTCAATATCTATTCCGGTGAAAACTATTCCGCATCGGGCATCCTCATCGAAGACTGTATGTTCAGCTGGTATCGTAATAACGTCATTCAAGGTCCCGGTACCCTTGAGGATATGGTGGTACGCCGCTGTATCATTACTGATAACTACGACACCAGCGCTCACTCCCAGGGGCTTTACACCAATAATGTTTCGATGCTGCTCGAGGAAAATGTTTTTGATCATAACGGCTGGTATAAACAGTCCATCAATTCAGACAATGACCAATCGGATGGCCAGGCCACTATTTACAATCACAATACCTATTTCAGTCTTTCGCATGATGTGACTTTTCGCGGCAATATATTCCTTCGTGCGAGCAGTATCGGTAATAAATGGACCGCCAACAACGGTGAAGCAAGCGCCTGCAATATTGCCATAGAAAACAATCTATATGTTGAAGGTGAAATAGGAATCAGTATGGGTGGCAATACCGCCGGACCGTTGCGATTCAGAGATATCCGTATTGCCGATAACGTCATGCTGGATATCGGACGGGGTCAACCGACCAGCCGGACCCTCGGCTGGGGAATCGACATTCAGGAATGGGACAGCGGGAGTGTCGAAAATAATTTTATTTTGCACAACTCCTCCTCCGTGGTCCGTAATGTATATGCCATCAATCTCAATGGAGCAGGCGGAACCCGGAATGTGGTAATTAATGGAAACACTGTTTACGGAGTACCGACAAACTCCTCACTTGTTTTTGTTAAAGATACCGTGAGCGATTGCATATTTTCGAACAATACCGTTTGGGGTACGGGAACAAACGGACGGTTGCTCAACTCCGGCAATTATCAACTGGGAGGTGTTACTTTTTCCAATAATATCTATTATGGAGAGCGAGCTCCCGGTGAGTGGTTTACCTTACCTAACGGAAGTGGTGACATCAATGATTGGAAAATTTTTTCCGGTGAAACCGGCAGCGAAACACAACCGGAACAGTACCCCGATCCCGACCGCACCATCGAATCCTACAATTCCCATCTCGGAGGTGAAGCGACCTTTACCGATTTCATTAACGAAGTTCGAAAACAGTCAAAGCGAAACTGGCGAAAAGAATATACCGCCGCCGCCATCAATGAGTGGATCCGCGCCGGATTCGGAATCTCATCGGTACACTACCACTACTCGGGAAAAGGACTGCCGGTCAACTTCTCCGTCTCGGGAACGGATGAAGTGAGAGTTTTTTCCATCAACGGCCGTTTGCTCGGCACGTTCGCGAATGCCGAAGATGCATTGAACATGCTTTCTTACCGCAGTATGGTAATCATCCGGACTACCAACACCTGCTATCGCTTTATACGCCTGCCTTACCGTGGCAAATAACATGCGGATTTTTCACTTCATCTGCAACAACAGAGCAACCTTTACCGGTCTCACCGACTGAAGCCGCTTCGATTATTGATACTCCAAATCAGTAGATTGGTCTGGGCGGTAATATTCTGAATTTAAAAGGCCGTTCATACTTTCCGATATAGTACACGTAAAGCTATGAACGGCTAATTTTCAGCAACGTTATTTATTCATTGATGGATTTTACTTCACCCCGATCTTCGCCTTTATGGTAACCGGTTTTTTACTGTTCTCCATCTTCGCCGTAATCATGATCAGGTAAACACCGGTCCCCACCTGCCGCTGAGCCCGGTTGCGCATATTCCAGTAGACACCGTACACACCACGTCTTATCGACAGTTTGAGCGGCAGTTGTTCCGCAACCAGATTACCAACCACGTCGTAGACATTTGCAAGACCGTACACATCTCCGGTTCCAGCCGATGCCGGAGGGTCCTCCATCACGACAAAGGGTTTAATGGTTTGAACGCCCACCACTGTACCGGTGTAGGTAACCCCGCCCTTCTGAGGAACTTCGGTGAAATTACGGATGAAATTATCCCGAATTCCCTGACTTACCGGTTTGTCCGGCGAAGCCGGATTGGGCTGAGCCGCAACGGTGATGCCGGTCCTTCCCCACTTGATGACAACCGGCTTCATATCCTGCGGTGGAACATCACCCTTTGTATCGACAACATAGGGAGTTTCTTCCGCTAGTACGAGACTGTCAGTTTCCGGAGTGATCACGATCGACTTATAAGGTATCGTCATGGTAACACTGGTGACCATCATACCTATACTTTCGCACTCCCGGACGAGCCGTGCGTCAGCCAGCGCATCTGCGTTTTCCGTTCCTCCGTCGTTGAGAATAAAAATGTCTTTTACCGCCCCCTCATTTATGGTGGCACATTCTACCGGTTCCGTCAACATAATCCGAAGGGTGTCAAGGGTGGCATTCCCCGTTCCGGGGTAATATATCACCTCTTTTACAATGGCACCGAACAGATCTTCCTGAGCCGTGGTGTCAGGAGGAGTGGTTGTGGTATCGATCGTGGTAGTATCGGTCGTTGTCGTGTCCGTAACAGTTGTATCGGTTGTGGTGGTATCGGTCGTCGTTGTGTCCGTAACAGTCGTATCGGTAGTTGTAGTATCGGTCGTATCAACCGTACCGGGAATAGGACAAATCCGGATATAATTCTCTGCAACCGGTATTGAATCGGCAGGATCATCGAACGCCTGAAAAATATAAACGCATCGTTCGATATCCGGCATGGTGAAATCAATCTTGTGACCGGCAGTATCCGCCCGGATCAAATTCCCCTGCTGGTCTTTGAAACGCCAGTAAATCAAATCGAGATAATCAGTCCGGAGATTATTGTCGGCATCAAAAATGTAGATGTATAAAGGAACAGTAGTCCCCACTATCATGGTTGTATCAAAGAGTCCTTCGTCAGTTTCGGGATTCGGTGGAATTTCAGAAGTAGTAACGATCATATGGTGCGGACGTACCGGAGTGAGCAGATTGGTGGTGATCTCACAGTTTGATTGCGGATGTCGCCGCTCGGTATAGAAAAAATCCAGCGGGTACTTTTCGCCCTTCACGAGACCGAGTTTGTCCGCCTCATCATCCAGAACAAGTTCACGTCGCGTCTCGGCCTGCATTCCACCTAGATCGAGTGCCAGCTCCCCGTTGATAAACACCCACACATCATCATCGCCGCTGAAGGAGAAGGTCTCTCCCCCTTTATAAATAAATTCCTTATGTAATTCCATGGTGAAATAGAAATTATGTCCCGATCCGGCTGGTTCTTCGCCGAAACCTCTTCCGTCGAGCCAGAAGAACCCCCCGCCCGGAGCCTTATTTGTCCGGGAAAACGTATAGGTACCGGTTGCGGAATCAACCAGATTAAAGGGAAGAGAGTCATAAATAACGACATTTGCCATCGGATCCGCCGTATTGAATCCTACCCCGGTATATTCTCCCGAATTTCCTTTGTAATTCACCAGTCCATTCCAGGTGCCCAGAAAAGGCATGAAGGTCGCACCGACACCCCCGCTCGGACGGAACCACTGAGCGAGCAGGTCGTTACTGCACCGGTCTTTCTGCAACAGAGGTTTACGGTCATTGTCGAGTGTATCCTGGACCATTCCGGTAGCGGTTCCGCAGTTTCCATCACCGAAGTTCGTGTTCTGATGAAAATCATAGAAAGTAACCTTCACCCAGAGCGTATCACGGATAATGAATTCAAAATCCTGTGAAAAGGCAGAAGAACTGAACAAGCCGGATAAAAACAAACCAAGCATCAGTTTTCTGTTGAAAAAAACGTTTTTAAACATTGGTAATCCTTCTAAGGAGATGGCAATCCATTGAAATCTCATCCTCTGAATATTTTAAATTGGTACAATTTTCACGCTTGCCGGTTGACCGGATGGTGGTACTTTCATGGTGACGATGAGGCATTTTCTTTATTATACACTATATTGTCAGATATTTCTATTGTTTACTCCCCTTAATTAACCAGCATATTAACAATCCATCGGCATATTCCCGGCAGATTAGGTTAATTCTGAGATTCGGTATCAAGATCGATCCTTTAATCGGCAATTTTCGATACCGATATTGAAGAAAGTTAAAATGAATTCTATTTCGAAACCGTCAATAACTCAAATGACTGGAGGCCTGCACGTTTCAGATTTCCGGAAATATTATTCATGGATGTATCGTCATTTATGCAAGGTAGAGAGTAATAATCGGAAGGAAGTATTTTATCAGGAAACGCTATTCCGAATTCACCAAGTCACGTCTGAGTCTTTGTACCATGACCGCCCGATCTATTCCGAAAAAAGTTTACCGGTTTCTGTCGGCTGCAGCAGTTTTGCTGATCGTTGTTTATCAGCGGGTTATCAGTCCGATGCTTCCGACGAAATGCCGCTATACCCCGACCTGTTCAACTTATACTATCGAAGCGATACATGAATGGGGATTACTGTATGGAATCTTACTCGGTATCAAACGTATTTCCCGTTGCCACCCTTGCGGCGGATGGGGATATGATCCGGCGCCCAAAAAACAAAAGCACTCACAACAGAAAAACATCCCGCCGAATATGAACATAAACAATGATTGAACATTCCTGTTACCCGTGAAAATAGTAGTCATCATTTGCTCTTCCCCTCTGCCTTAAGTAATTTTTAATACAAAAATCATGGCATTATGATATCATAGAAAATTAAGGCATTCGGATATCGACAAATACAGCAGAATACTCTCCCCGAAGTCGCCAGGTTTCCAAGTGTACAGGGACACGTGCGGAGAGAAAAAAAATCAATTTCAGCGGACTCGGTAAACCTGCCTTGCCCCTGTAATTGAGAATGTGCAGTTTTTTGAGGGAATTTTAAAATCAAAAACACCTGAAAATACGCATATTGTGTTTTTCTATTCAACAAGAAAACAATTATATCCTGTCCCACACTATTTCTCCGGGAGAAATCATGATTCAACCCACCATCAAATCGGTCAGTATGCTTATTGTATCTGTTTTTCTTTTCATCGGATCACTTTCCGCTGATGATCGCCTTGACGGACTGATCAAAGACGGTAAATTTGCCAAAGTGGTTGAACATATTGATAAATCGATTCCCCCGGCAGAGCGAAGTGTTGAAGTCTGGTTACAGTATGCCGACGCCCTCGATAAAACCGGCGCCGACAAACAGAAAGTGATCAAATCATTTATCGAAGCGCAGAAAGTACATCCGAGTGATCCGCGTATTTTCGCCGTCATGGGTGAATATTATCTGCGGAATAAAGACTACAAGGAAGCAATGCCGCATCTTCAGAAATGGTATCTGCTCTCGCGCAATTCCCGGGCCGCAGAGGCGATGGCCACCTGTGCAATGAATCTCAAAGAGCTGGACAAAGCGCGTGATGCCGCGGAATCTGCCGTTATGCTCGACAGCAATGCCGTCGAAGCCCGCAAGGTGCTCAGTTACATTTACTTCAGCGAAAAGGACTGGGCGAATGCAGCGAAGCAACTCGAAGCGATCGTCGCTAAAGCCAAAGACGATGTCACCTACTGGAAAAAACTCGCCTACTGTTATGAGGAAATGAACGATCGTAAAAATCTGGTGGTCGCCGCTTCACGTATCGTCAGCCTCGACAGTAAGGATACCCATTCACGAACAATTATGGTGGACCATTACCTTGAAAAGAAAGACACCAAAGCAGCTCTGCCGTTGCTCAAGGAACTCGCGGTACTGCTGCCGAACGATGCGAAAATTTTCAAACACCTCTACCGTATCAGTCTCGACAACAAACAGAAAAAAGACGCCGTTCTCTACCTCCGCAATTACTTGATTATCGACTCCACCGATGCCGAAGCCTTTAAAACCCTCGGCGATCTGCTGCACGAGCAGAAGAGCGATAAGGAAGCACTGGATGCTTACCGGAAAGCCGCCGGGCTCAAACCCGCGATACCAGGCTTGTATCGTAATTATCTTTCGATCGCCCTCAACCGGAAGCTTTCCGATGAAGCAATCGAGATAATGCCGAAAGTAATTTCCGCAGGTGAAGCCGATGCTGCGATGTACGCGGCGGTCGGAAATATTTACCAAGATAAAAAGCAGTGTTCCAAAGCGATTGGGTATTACCAGAGTGCCCTTAAAATCGACATGAAAAACCTTGCGGTACTCTCTTCACTTGCCGAATGTCAGGCAGCAACGGGAAAAACCGCCGATGCGCTCCTGAATTATCAGCAGGTGGTCATGCTCAACCCGCAGGCGAATGAGGAGTATAAACAGCTCGGCGACCTTCTCTTCGCCCAGAAAAAAACCGATGAAGCAATAAAAAATTACCGCAAGTATCTTGAAAAATCTCCCAAGGACGAGAAAACAGCAGGTATTGTCGGCCTCTATTACCATTCAAAAAAACAGTGTAAAGAGGCGTTGCCCTATTTCGAAAAAATCAAATCGTCTAAACTGCTAACCCGTTCACTTCTCATGAAAATCGGGGCGTGTTTTTATGAAACAGGGAACTATCCGAAAACCATCGAATACCTTGCCAAAGCCCGTTCTATGAAACCCGGTACGGCGGACCTTCAGGAACTGCTCAAACCGCTTGCTGAAGCATATGAAAAAACGGGAGCATTGAAGGAAGCGGCGAAAGCCTACGAAGCATATGTCAAACTTCCAAAAGTGATCGATGCCGATGCATCCTACAAACAGGCGGCCCTCAGGGAATCATCCGACAAAGAGGGTGCTATCGCACTGTATAAATCAAATACGCAGAAATTCACCAAGGATGCCCGGAATTATACCCGCCTCGGTATTCTTCTGAGCGATGATAAGGCGCAGGTTTCCAGTGCGATTACTTATCTGGAAAAAGCCGCAAAGTTATCTCCTGACGACACCCTTGTGCTCAAAACCCTCTGTGATGCCTATCATGCGACTGGAAACAAGGAAAAGGAGCTTTCATCGGCAGTCAAACTCACGACCCTGCAACCGGGTAACCTTACCGCCTACCGCAGGGCAGGCGTGATCAATTATGCCAAGAAACAGTACCGTACGGCTGTTCCCTATCTCGAAAAAGTATATGCAGGCTCACCGAAAGATACGGCAATCATTCTGATGCTGGCTAAATCGTATGCGGAATCAAAGGAATCCAAAAAAGCCGTATCGCTTTACGAAAAGGCTTCGGAACTTCAGCCTGATGATATCGGGATTCTTCTCTCCCTGATTGCCTCTGCTGAAGCTGCCGGTGCGAACGACAAAACAGCGGAATACAAAAAAGACCTTGCATCACTCGACCGTAAAACCATTTCGAAAGATCCGAAAGAAATTCCGGCCCGGTTGCGACTTGCCGAATATCTCTATGAGAAAAAGGACCTTGACGGCGCCTTTCCGATTTACAAGGATCTGGCAGTACTCACTCCGAAGGATACGCTGGTATTCACCCGGCTGCTGGAAATTTCCCGAAAGAAAGGGAAAACAAAGGATGCCCTCACCTATCTCAAACAGTATGTCACTCTCAATCCCAAAAATGCGAAAGCCCACGTTGAACTGGGCACCATGCTCTATGAACAGAAAAATACCGACGGCGCACTTTCCGAATACCGTACTGCTCTGAAACTCGATTCATCACAAACCGGTTTTCTGAAACAGTATGGTGAAATTCTCATCAATAAAAAACTTGAAGATGAAGCAATTATCGTTCTGAATCTTGCCATCAAACGAAATGAAGCTGAGGCAGAAACATACCCGACGCTCGGCGAAATCTACCGGAAGAAAAAACAGTATCCGCAGGCCATCGCCATGTATAAAAAAGCCTCCACTGATGCTCCGAAAAACCTTGAACTTCTCGGTGCATTGGGAGAATGTCAAGCAGCGAATAATGATATAGCCGGAGCAGTTCTTTCTCTTGAACAGGTAGTCCTCCTTAATCCGAATGCGGGCAAGGAATTCAAGACACTCGGAACGCTTCAGATGAAGCAGAAAAAGACAGAGGAGGCAATAATATCATACCGGAAATATCTTGAAAAAGTGAAAAATGACGATGCTGTCGCAAAAACGGTCGGATTGCATTTGTATAAACAGAAAAAATATAAAGAAGCGATAACGTACCTCGAAATGGTGAAAAACGAATCTCTCCATGACCGTGAGTACCTTCTTTCGCTTGGTGATTCCTATTATCAGACAAAGGATTGTTCCAAAGTCTGCACCGTATACGGTAAACTCAATACGAAGAAAGCTCCGGAATCGGTTCTCAAGGTTATTCTCCGTCCTCTCGGAGAATGCTACGAAAAAACCAATAACCCTCAGAAAGCGGCTGATGCTTATGCCGGCTATGTGGCCCTTCCCGGCGTAACCGATGCGGATGCCTCCTATCTGCGCGCGTTACTGAGAGAAAAATCAGATTCAAAAAAAGCTATGGCCTATTACCTTTCCAATACAAAACGTTTTCCAAAAGACGGCCGGAATTTTACCCGTTTAGGTATCCTCTATGCAGAAACACCGGCTACTTTGAGTAAAGCGGCGGAACTTCTTTCTCAGGCGTCGGAACTTGTTCCGAAGGATAAAACGATACTACTGAAACTCGCCGAGGTATGGAAAAACCTGAAAAACAGCTCAAAAGAGCTTGATACATATAAAAAATTACTGGTTATCGAACCACAGGATGTTGAAGTGAACAAGCGCGCCGGTACGCTGTTCATGGAGAAAAAGATGTATTCAAACGCGATTACCTGTCTTGAAATAGTGCGTATCACCGATCCGGGCAATGTGGAAGTACTGCAACAGCTCTCCGATGCATACCTGAAAACGAATCGGAAAGATAATGCGATTGAATTGCTCAAGAAGGTTCTTTCCGTCCAGAAAGACAATGCGGAACTGATGCTGCAACTCTACACCATATACAGCGAACTCGGAAAATCAGCCGACGCCGAGAAAATGATTAAAACGCTTATTGCGTTGAAAAAAGAAAATCGCTTCAGAATCATGTACGCGAGCGACCTTCTTGAACAGAAGCGGTATGAAGAAGTCACCATGATTGCCGGTGAAGTAATTAAAACCGAACCGATGAACCTGGAGGGACTGATGCTCCTCGGAAAGGCTCAAGGATTTCTAAAAAAGTATGAAGATGCCGGCGAGTCGTTTAAAATGGCTTCATATGTCAAAGAAGACTATGCGCCCGCCTACCTGGAACGCGGTGAAATCTATCGGCGTCAAGGGAACTGTGAACGTGCAGAATCCTACTTTAACAAATCTCTAAGCATTGATCCGAAACTTGCTCTTGCGGAATTGGGGATTGCCCGCTGTGCAAAAGCTCAAAACAAACCGGATGATTTTGCCAAACACCTGCAAAAGGCGAAGTCACTCGATCCCAAAAATCCCGAAATTCTTGCGGAAGAAAAGGAACTCTCTCCCAAAAAGTGAAGTGTACACATATACACCGTATCCACGCGAGGTAATTCCTCGGAGGATACGGTGTTTACCAGCCGGTTACCCCGTAAAACATGTCCCTGATTGGACATTCATTGCTGTAGTTGAATGTCGGCATACAGGGAATGTCACTTTCACGATCCATTATTTTCGTCTGTTTGCCGACCCTCTCCGACAAAAAGTATTTTTCTCTTGTGAACCAGTTATTTCCGGAACAATTCAGGCCTGCCGTCGACAGTACGGAACAACTTGCCAGACTCACGTCGGGTTCCGTGTTACTTGCACGGGAAGTGCTTCAAGACCCGAATTTTGACGCAACCGTTGTACTGATTTGCATTCACGGCGATGAAGGCTCCTATGGACTGGTTCTCAACCGGATTTCGCATATGCCGCTGTCAGAAATTTTTGAGGGAATTAGCGGTGCCAACCGCGCCCGGGAAGTTCTTATCGGTGGTCCGGTTCAGCAGAACGAACTCCAGGTTCTCGAAATTACCGAAAATCCCGCAGAAGGAGCCTACCCGATAGATTCCGGTGTCTATATGGGCGGGAAATGGAATGATATTTCAGGAATGATCGATTCCAACCCATCAACAACCCGTTTATTTCTCGGTTACTCAGGCTGGGGACCGGGACAACTTGCCTCTGAAATTCAACTAGGGGCATGGGCTGTATTTACCGTCGATATCAAACAACTTGTTAAAAATTGTCATGTGCTCGCAGGAGCAGATACAACAGCAATTACGTCATTTCTTGAATCAATAAGTATCTAGTGAGTCCGCTTCTCATGATACCCGGGTAATCTGAATACCTCCCATCAGGATTTTTGGAAAAGGCTTCATCATTCGGTATTTTTTACCGAATAGTCTATATAATCCTCCATTTCATTTTGCAATTTAATTTTTTATTTAACTATTTAAATGATGAATACAGCCTGATATGATAGTTTTTCGAACTTTTTAACTATTGGCACACCTATTGCTATTTTAATAAGACAGGTGTTATGCCATGAAGAATGGCAGATGTGTGTGATGATGATGGGGTATCAGGCGAAAGCCTGAGGAGAAAAGGAGCTGAAAAG
>JAFGHA010000050.1 GCA_016930275.1 Chitinispirillaceae bacterium | reverse complement strand
TTCAATCCGCGCCTGCGGAAATAACAGGAGTAACTATGCCGATTTTTGAAGTTGACAATCTTCATCTGCACTATCTGACCCGTTTCGGTGGCAAGATCCCCGCGGTTGCCGGGGTTTCCTTCTCTATGGAACAGGGTGAAGTTCTTGGTATCGCAGGTGAATCGGGGTGCGGGAAATCAACTCTGGTGAACGGGTGCATGGGGCTTTTCATCCCGCCGCTGTGGCCCACCTCCGGTGATGTGCGGGTCGAGGGCGAATCGATCATGGGCCGCACCGCAAAGGATGTGCGGAAAAACATTCTGGCGAAAAAGGTCGCCATGATACCGCAGGGGGCGTTCAATTCGCTCAATCCCACGCGGAAAGTAAAGGATTTCGCCGCCGACATGATCGCGAGCCACGAAACCAACATGGATCGCAAGGAAATTTACGACCGGTTGCGGGAGCGGTTTGACCTTATCGGTATGGATGCCGACAAGGTGCTCAACCACTACCCTATAGAACTCACCGCGGGAACACGCCAGCGCTGTGTTATCGGTATTTCGACGCTGCTCAATCCGAAAATGGTCATTGCCGACGAGCCCACCAGCGCTCTCGATGTGACCACGCAGAAGGCGGTCATTAAAATGATTTTCAATCTGCTTGACAAGCAGATTTTTTCCACCATGATTTTCATCACCCACGAACTGCCGCTGCTTCGCCATGTCGCCAGCAGAATCGCGATCATGTATGCCGGGGAGTTTGTTGAACTAGGGACGACCGATCAGGTGATTTTCGATCCCCGTCACCCGTACACGAAGGCGCTCATGGGATCGATGCTCAGTGCGGAACCGGGACAGAAACAGAAAAAACCGGTGGCGATCGAAGGGGCGCCGCCCAACCTGGCGAATCCCATTCAGGGCTGCCGGTTCGCGCCGCGATGCCCGATGGCACGTGAAGAGTGCAAAGTGAACAAACAGGAGATCAGGATGGTGGGAGAACGACAGGTGAGGTGCGATTATGCCGAATAACACGGAAGTTTTCAGCGGAAAAAATCTGATCCGCACTTTCGGCCACGGGAAAAAGATGTTCCGCGCCATTGACGACATTTCGCTGGACATCGTGGATCAGGAGATCGTTTCGCTGGTTGGTGGTTCGGGATGCGGAAAGAGTGTTCTGGCGAAAATCATGCTCGGTCTTATCAAGCCATCGTCGGGAACGTTTCTCTACAAAGGACAGCCGATAACGAATCAGCGGTTGCACTGGCGAGAAGTACAGCCGGTCTTTCAGGACCCGTTCTCCTGCTTCAACCAGTTCTTCACCATACGCTCACAGCTCAAGTCGTCCTTCGGAATCATGAAGGAAAAGCCGTCCAAGAAGGAGATCGAGGAGCGGGTCGATCAGGCGCTGATGGCGGTCAACATCGTTCCTTCGGAAATCGACGGAAAATATCCGTTCGAACTCTCGGGTGGACAGATGCAGCGGATGCTGCTTGCACGGATTTTCATACTCCGTCCCACGGTGCTTATCGCCGATGAGCCGACCAGTATGGTCGACGCATGCGTCCGGGCAAATATTCTCGATTATCTTATGAAGCTCAAGAAGGAACTTAAAATGACCATCGTGTTCATCACGCACGATATCGGTCTGGCCTATTACGTGAGCGACCGCATCTTTATCATGCATAAAGGAAAAATCGTCGAACACGGTGCTCCCGATGATGTCGCCTTGCGGCCGAAGAATGAACACACGATTAAACTGCTTGATGATATTCCTGATATTCACAAAGACTGGATCTCCCGCTGACGGGAGTCGTGTTGTAGAGTGTTGTACTCCTGAAAAGTACAGGCAATTTCTGGCTTAAGGTGCTGTAGTGGCAAACGGACAGCAGGTAACCGATATTTCATAGAATACGAGAATTTCAGCGGTAACATCACTCCATTATTCCGGGTGGATTGTTTCGTGATAAAAAATTTAAGCAGTAATGATTATTCATTTTTCACGACTCTCAAGGAGGGTTGGTTGATGCGAATTAAAAAGTCCATGCTGTTGATGGCACTGATCGGCAGTACTGTCTGCCGGTTTGCCATCGCGGAGGAAGACGCTTCGGCGGATACTTCCGCATTTAACGATTTCCTCAAATCGTTTGACATTACCGAGGCTGAGCTGCAGTCCCGGGTTGGTTCAACGAATATGTTCGGCGGATCTTCTCCGGTATCGTTTTCCGGTGAAGGACGGGTCAAGCTGCAGTATCACAAGCTTGAAACCGATCAGGAGTGGCTCATTCCCGATCGCAGCTACATTCAATCCGGCTGGGAAGGGAACGAGAGCCTCATCAGGCTGGCGATGGTTGCCCGTGCGGGTCGAAATACCGTTCTCTACTCGAAAATCGGTTTTCAGCATACGCTTCCCGGCAACCGCTATATCAATTCGTTGCTGGACGATGGCTCTACCGAGGCGCAGACCAGGCACGATAAAAGCCTGGTGACCGCGAATATCCACGAGGATATGGGTGCAGGAATGGCGGTACGGACGGTGCCTGCATCGTTCTGGCTGCGAATGGGTAACGTCAACTGGATCGAGGCGTCGCCGTTTACCGTATGGAAAGCACAGCCGCGTACCTTCGCATGGGAATTCCTGCCGTTCGAGATCGAACAGCCTATAGCGCGGTACTATGAGTACAACGTTGCCAAAGGCGAAAAGGCGGGGCGTGCCGCCTGGCATAAGAAACCGTTCAATGGTATCAACTTCGAAAGTATCAGCCTTCCCGCGCATCTGTACTTCAATCTCGTCTGGGGAACGGTGGAACGGTACGATAATTACGAACGGGAATACATCGATTTTGCCGGTGACCGTGCCTATTCCAACCCGTTTCCTCTCAAGGCGACCGGTATCGGTGATTCCTATCGTCATATGTTTCATACACGTCTGGCGAGGAGTAAACTGGCGGGTGACCTCACGCTCGGAATCAACTACAACCGACTGGATTACAATGATGATTTTTTTCTGGTACGGGACGATAAGGTCCTTCGTTTTGTCAACCTTTTCGATATCGCGTCCAGTGATAATACCGACCAGTTGAATACCGCGGCATGGGATGGCACCGGTTTTTACAAGGAACCGCAGGTGTGGTCACTTGATCTTCGGGGGAAAATCGGCGGGGATCTCATGGAAATTCACTCGGATGTGGCGGTCGGCCGGGTTGACACCACGTTTCTGACATGGAGAACGGCGGATACGCTCTTCATGCAGAGGCCCGATGGCACCACTACCGATACCATTATTCCGAACAATGACAGTAAATACGAAAAAAGGAAATCATCAAGCGACATCGTTCCGGCATTTTTCACGAAACTCAGAGTCAATACCGTACTGCCGTTTCAGATTGACTTCGCGGCGATCGGACCGGGATTCTACTCACCTTCCTCGTTCGTGGCTCCGACCGATGCTTTTTACGCTTTCGGCAGCAACATGGTAGGATCGGGAAAATTCCTCGCCCGTCATGAAGCATCGCCCTACGTTCAGAATATGGCCGGTATGCAGCTTTCGGCAATGCCGAAACTTTCAGGGTACGGACACCTGCGCGTTGCCTACGGGCAGCATTTTCAGCTCAAGGAAGGCCGGGATATTCTGTATATGCCCTACCGGCTCAATGGTCTGGATCTTTCAACACTTACCCAGTCGAGTTATGCACGGTGGGGAAGCGGACCGACGTCACTTTCCATTGTCGGTGGTGATACCGATATGAAATATCGCAATCGTCTCGGTGACCAGAGCTTCGTGTCCGAGACCGATCTCCGTCCGTTCGGTATGGAGGGCGGCGGTCTGTATATCGACTATCTGTCGGCGAATGAATGTTTTGTTCCCTACCCTGATTCAGCATCGGCGGCGAAGAATTATGCAATGTACGATGACCGTAATCAGAAGTACAAGGTGGGCTATACGAGAGTCCTCGACGGCGATACCAGTGAAACCGGTTTTGTACCGAAGAGCAAGAAATTCACCAATAATTTTGAAATCGACGCGGCGTACGACATCAGCGATCTGATCGGTTACCGGTATAATCTGTTCATCGGCGGGTATGCGGCGATCAACAATGTTACCGGAGCATTTTCACCGTTGGCGATCAGCACGGATGGTGACGATGTCAAACTGTGGTCACTCTATCTGAGGTTCGAACCTGCCGTACAGTTAACGAAGAAGTTCTATCTTCTGGGAATTCTCGGTTTCGAGAACTGGCGTTCGCAGAAAGCGTGGATGTATCTGGATGACAGGGATCTTGTCAAGGATAATCTGTCGGCTGCCGATACATTAGCGTATGACAACGGCACCCGGATTTTCAATGTGCCGATCGATTATCGCGATGCGGCGTTAGGTCTCGGTTTTGACTGGGAAATCCTCAACCGGGTCGGTCTTCATTTCAGAGCGAAGTATATGAGGCATAAAGACGTCGGGTTCAAGCTCAATAACTGGGCAACCCCGATTACCTCACTCGAAATCAAAACATGGTTTTAACTGATACGGAGCATACAATAATGAAAAACAAAATATCTTCACGATACAAAGTAACGAAAGGACCTCTCATGATTATGAGAACCTCTGTGGTAACGGTGCTTTTTCTTGCGGCGGCACTCTCTGCTTCATCGGGGGCCGAAAAAGAGCGGATGAACAAGATCGAGAGTAAGCTCAGATCGATTATCAACAAGGCGGGTATCAATTTCAACGGAACGTTCCGTTCCCAGTACCTCAATTCCGTACTGGACGAAAATTCCGGAGACAGCGTGATCGACTGGGGAAGGAAGACAACCGAAAGTAATGAGTACACATCGGTTGATTTTGATATTTCGGCCCGACCGAACGACGCATTATCCGGAAGACTGATATTCCGGATGCATCAGAACTGGCAGAATATCTGGTCGGATATTTCGAACCCCATCTTTTCCCGCTGGATCAGTATCGACGGTAACATACAGAACATGTTCAGGTTCAATGTCGGCGATTTCCGTCAGAAGTTCAGTCCGCTGACTCTCTGGTCACCCGATATCGACATCGCTTACGAACCGGAGATCTTCGCCGCACGGCGCCAGGAAGCGATGAAAGAGGTGTTTCTCGGTGATAATGACCGTCTCCTTCAGGGTGTAAATTTCAACCTGGATGCGGAACTCGTGCCGATTTTCAACGAATTGCATGTCAATCTCCATGCCGCACGATTGCGGCTCGAAGGGGCGAATTACGGGAACGGTAATGCCGTAGCGGCCGCCATGGAGGCTTCGAAAATGGACCGGTACGTCACCGGTGGCAACCTCGATCTGATCGCACTTCGCGGTCTGGGTGTCGGGGGAACGGTATTCGGCATTTTCGATCTTGCCCCGACATTCAACGGCTCGGTTGCCGATGCCCGGCTTACCGCCCGTTCCGGGTTGATCGCCGGTGTACGGCTCAATCCCACTACCGCTATTTTTCTCGATTCCGATGTGTTCACCATCGGATTGAATTTTGAAGCGGTCTCATCGATCAACCGTGATTCGGCATGGTATACGGGTACCGACAGTACCCTTGCCGATCTTGAAACGACCTCACTCAAAGGAATGGCAATTGACGCGGGAATTTCGGGAGCGGTGACTATCGGTGAGGCGACCATCATCGATGTGTCGGTCGGCTTCATGAAAAACGATCGCGATTTCTATAATGAAATGGCGCAGAGCCCGACATTTTTGGGGCAGCGTATCATGAACAGCGAGAATGACGGATATACCGGTGCGCTGTATTCGACGTTTGATGCATTGTATCACTATGTGTTCAAGTTTACTCCCACCACCACTCCGACGGGTGCGAACGCATGGACCAAGATGCCGCGACGGAAAATATCCTACACCAATGGGATTATGACGGTTGACGAAATTGATTCTATGGCGGCGGGCGATGCGGCATTTTTCGTGGCCGCCGACCCGGCATTGCAGACGGTGTTGCCCTTCGGTCCGGCGACACCCAACCGTATCGGTCCAAAAGGAGAATTGAAAGTCAATCTGTTCGACGGCGGTATCGATATCGGCGGCTCGTTCGCCATGCTCAGTGAAGCGGAGAGTGCCGTGGAAGGTGCGGAGAAAACGAAGTTCACAAAAGTCGGCGGCGGGTTGTGCATCGATGTCGCGACCTGGGTGAAACCGCTCAACAGCCTCAAACTCAGCGTCGGTTATTCAATGGAGAATTCCAAAAACGGTGCAGATGAATCGAATAACGGATTTCTCAATCTCGGTCTTTCCTACAACTTCTGGAAACGTTTCTCACTGCTGGGCGGATATCAGCAGATCGACAATCAAACGATGATTGACGCTCTTTCCTATGATGAAGAGGTTGTACAGAGCCAGTGGGCGGCGGGACTCGAATACCGCGTGAGTGAAGCAAGCGTCGTTACCGGCCGCTTCGGACAGGTCGCGGTTGATTATGAAGATACCGATCAGAGTTTCAAGCAGTGGCAGCACGAACTTTTCCTTACGGTTGATTTTTAGTCAACCGATGAAAGTAGTGGAGGGGTGTTGTCAGGTATGGGATATACGTTGGATCGGATATATGCGGAACAAGTTTTTCTACCCGGAATTCGGAAAAAGGGACGGAACATTATGAGAAGAGTATGGATTACGTTGGTGTCGGCCGGACTGCTCGCGCTCGGAATATCAGGGTGCGGACTGCAGCTCAAGCCACTCAAGTCTATGGTCAGCGATGCCGCGGTAACGGCGGCGGCGCCGGGATCAGAGAAGGTGGTATACCGGTTTTTTGATGAGGATTTCATTTCCGGTGGGTATCCCTACTGGTATCCCGATAATTCGAACGTGTTTATTCCCGAAGAGTCGGGCAAGAACGGTGAAGTTTCCATCCAGTTCGATCTGGAAGCGAACGATTATTCCGGTGGCTCCGTCTGTCTGTGGAATCTTCTTTATGATGCAACTCCGTATTACCGCAGCGGTGCGATGCAATTCTGGATCAAGGGGAAAAACGGCGGAGAGATCGCATGGGCAGCACTTGTGGACGAGGAGAATACCGACGGGAAAAAGACCGTAGTCCGGTTGCCGATACAGAATTACGGCGGGATAAAAAAAGAGTGGACGCAGATAACCATTCCTCTGGCTGATTTCGGCAAGCGGGGAGTGTTCTGGGATGCAAAAAAACGCGTGGAAGTACCGAATCCGTTTTCCTGGGATATGGTGTCGGAGTTCCGGCTTGAAATCAAGAAAGCCGATAACCCTGAATTCACCGCCTGGGTGGACGATATCTTCATCTGCAAGGATATGTTCGCTCCGCGCGAGGACGTTGACGAAGAATACTGGGATGAGCGTGAGGAAAAAATCGTACCGCCGCCGGTTGCCGACAGGCCGCAGGTAGTCGAGAAACGGGTGCTGTTCGGTGATGACGTTCCTGGGGGCGGGTTCGTCTATGTTTATGGAGGAAAGACCGCCTACAAAGTTCATCCGTCGACACCTGCCGGCGACAAGGGAATTCTCACCTGTTATCTTGATAACGATGACTACTCGGGAATCACGGTTGCCATGGGAGCGGGGAAGAGTTTCGATCTGACCGCCGATAAAAAGGCGAAAGCAGCGGGGATCGCTTTCTGGGCCAAGGGTGCACCGAACGTCAATTCCGTCTATCTTGGTATTCTCGACGATGAATCCGACGGCATGAAGGTACAGACCAAACTCGCCATCGCCGATTTCGGAAAGATCGACACTACCTGGAAATATTTCATGATTCCGATCCGGCGTTTTCAGGATGTAGGAAAATACTGGGACGAAACCAAAAAAGCCGAAGTGGTGGGCGACGTCAGATGGGATCAGATCAATGAAATCCGTTTTTCGACAAACAAGGCGGAAAACCGCCTGGAGCCGGGAGAACCGGTGGTTTTTTATGTCGATCAGATTGCGGTGATCGAAGAGATCCCGGGGTATGTCGATCCCGAGGAATACTGGGCGAATTTTAAATCGGACAAACCTGATGTGATGCTGCTTGATTTCGAAAACCTCACTGACCTTTCAACCTGGGAAGCATCAAAAGGACCGAAATCAGAAATCAGTTATGAACTGGTGCCGAGCGAGGCGAACAAGGGCGGAAAACAGGCGATTGAAGTCACGTTCAAACTCAATGACTGGTGCGATGCGGTATACCATTTCAAGCGGAATAACGAACCCGCTGAAAAGCGGGACTGGAGCAAACACTGGGGGATCAAGTTCGAGATGTACACCGATAAAGCCTATCAGGGTATCAATGTCCAGGTGAATGATGCCGGCGGTGAAGTGTTTATTGCCAGCGCGGGATGCCCGAAAGGGTGGCATGAGGTACTGGTGCCGTTCAAGGCGTTCTACAAATTTCCCTACTGGCAACCGCCGGACGCGGAACAGAACGGAAAGTTCGACATGGAGGCGGTACAGACTATTGATTTCAAACCCTCGGGTGAGGGCACGTCCGGAATGTACAAGATCGATAACGTACGGTTGACGAACGAACGTGAAGTATTCAAGCCGAAAGCGCCGGAAAAAATCGATGTGGCGGTGACCGGCAGTTTTTCGGAGGTGATTACGGAGAAAATCAACGACGGACTGTTCGGCATAAATATTGCGCTCTGGGATGGCGATATGCTCAAACCGCAGACCGCTGAATATGTGAAGGCGATCAACCATTCCGTGCTGCGGTATCCCGGCGGGTTGCGTGCCGATGATGACCACTGGAAGGAAGTGCTTGATAAGAAAGACTGGATGGTCGATACCGATGAGATGCTCGAATTCTGTGATCAGACGGGAACGACCCCGATGATTACCGTCAACTTCGGTAAAGGTACCCCTGAAGAGGCTGCCGCCTGGGTGAAGCATGTCAATGTGGATCTCAAGAAGAACGTGAAGTACTGGGAGATCGGTAACGAACTGTACGGAAACTGGCATCCTGATTTCACCACCGGTGATGATTACGGAAAACGTGCGGCGCAGTTCATCAAGGCGATGAAGGCGGTTGATCCGTCGATTATCGTGACGGTCGTCTGGGTACTCGACGGCGACTGGAACCGTGATGTTTTCAAGCACACCAAAGATCTTGCCGACGGCGTGAACGTCCATCATTACCCGCAGCATGCCGGTGAAGAGAACGATGCCGCGCTGCTGAGCGCCGCGATGAGTCTCAACGACATATTGCCGGGTGTACGGAAACAGCTCGAAGAGTTCGGAACACCCGGAAAAAAATATGAGGTATGGCTTACCGAATGGAACTCGGTTGACTTCAAACCGGGTCCTCAGACACTTTCCATCGTCAATGCCCTGTTCGTCGCCGACTACCTCGGAACACTTACCCGACATAATATCGAGCAGGCTTCCTACTGGGATGTGCACAATGACATCACAGAGCAGGGGGGAGACTACGGGTATCTGTCGCGTACCGGTGCTCCGGACGGTGACAACGTTCCGCGGTCGTCATACTGGGCGTTTAAAATCGCTTCGGAAAGCCTGCGGGGAAAACTGACCGCCTCGAAATCATCAAATGAGAATGTCGCGACGTATCTCACCGAAAACGGCGGTGCTAAAACACTGCTGATTATCAACAAACAGCCTGAGACGAAAGCGGTGGTCACGCTTAAGGTCCCCGGTTTTTCAGGAAACGGTACATTGAAACAACTCCGTCCGGATAACGCCTCAAAGGGATACTCATCGGAGAATGTTCAAGTGAAAAACGGGATGAAAATAACTTTACCGGCATATTCCATCACGTCGATTACTGTGAAATAGGGTACGCCACAATGCAGGGGTAAAACGTTCGAGTGACTGTTTTTCGACCCTGTGTTTTGCCACGAAAAGTGAAAGCCTCCGGTCCGCATGACCGGAGGCTTTCACTTTTCGCTATCGCCGTGGTGGAGATACCCACGAATACCGGAGACCTCTGCCTGTCAAACGGATGATCCTCGGCATGATCAGTCTGCCGAGTAGTACTTTCACGAGATAGAGAAATACCGAGAACTTTCGACCGTTTCGTATGAAAACCGCATTTCCCTGTTTGATATGTCTCCGGTGCAGCATGACAATGCCGGAAAGCCGGGAAGGACGCAACCAGTTGGTGAACAGCGAGAGAAATGATCGCTGACGGTCCGGAGTGACACCGAGAGTATTACCTGAATGTACACGGTATCGGACAAGTTTATCATTCAGGAATACAACTTCTCCGGTTAAAGCGGCATGTATGATAACCCACCAGTCATGCATGAAGGTTTCCTGTACAAAAGGAAGCGCAGCGGTCGCCAGAGAACGGCTAACCGCCATTGCACACCCGGGTGAGGGGTTTTTAAAGACGAGGTAGTACGGATCATCTATGCAGGCGGTATTGACGCTGTTGACCTCACAAAATGAGTCGCCTGCGGGAGTATCGTTTTCGTCAACCAGTGAGAGATCGGAAAACAGGAGCAGGCTTCCGGAACCGGAGTGCGCCTTTTTCTTCTCGTACAACCGTACTATCCGCTCAATTTTATCGGGATTCCAGAGGTCGTCCTGATCACAGAAAAACAGTAATTCCGCGGAGGAACGTGTGATAAGCAGTTCAAAACTTTTCACCGCACCGAGGTTGGTCCGGTCAGTATTTTCGATGCGTGAAATTTTCAGATGCGATGAGAATGAATTCATACGATCGATTGTATCATCCGAAGAGCCGTCGTCGCGGGTAATAAGGGTAAAGTCACTGTAAGTCTGATTACAGAGCGATTCAAGCAATCCGGTGATATACCTGCCGCCGTTGTAGGTCGGAAGAAGAATTTCAACAGGACCGAGAGCCATGATGGTATTTTCTGTGGATATTTTTCGGTTCCGATGCGTCTGTTATCAGTTAAACATAGTATAATGTCGGTACAAACGCATGAAATTATCGACCGGGGTATAATGGCGAAACAGTTCAAAGCGATGTTGAAGCAACAATTATCCGGGCGCGGAGGAGCCGGAGAACTTGTCGGTATTGCGGCACCGCTTGTCGTTTCCTTCGCGTGCGAAACGGTGATGATGTTCACCGACCGGCTTTTTCTCTCAAGGCTCAGCGGGGCGCACATGGCGGCTGCGATGGGCGGCGGGCTGATGGCGTTCACGTTCATGACGTTCTTTCTCGGGATACACGGCTACGGGACCGCGATGGTTGCACAGCAGTTCGGTGCCGGAAAAAAGGAACACTGCCCGCTGGTGGTATCGCAGGCATTGATAATCGGACTGATCGGTTATCCGATCATACTTTCGGGTATCCCCCTTGGCATTCGGATGTTCAGGCTCTCAGGAGTGGATACCGTCCAGCTTCAGCAGCAGCAGATGTATTTCTCCCTGCTTATGACCGGTACCATCATCACGCTCACACGGAGCAGTATTGGTTGTTTTTTCAGTGGTATCGGTAAAACCGGTGTCATCATGGTTGCCGCCGGAGCGAGTATGACGATAAATGTCGGACTCAACTATCTGTTGATATTCGGTAAAATTGGTTTTCCGGAAATGGGAATCAGGGGAGCGGCAATCGGTACGATTATCGCCAATTTCACCGGACTCTGTATTCTCTTGATCGTCTACCTCCGCTACAGTTCCAACGACGAATACCGGATACCTAAAAGTTTCCGCTTCAACCGGCAGTTGATGGCGGAACTGCTTCGATACGGCTACCCGGCCGGTCTTGAAATGCTCCTGAATCTTATTGCCTTTACAACGCTGGTCACTACGTTTCATTCATGCGGAGAGGCGGTGGCCACGGCTATCACGATAGCCTTCAACTGGGATATGGTATCATTTGTTCCCATGATCGGTTTGAGCATTGGCGTGACGAGTCTTGCCGGAAGGTATACCGGTGCGAGTGACCGAAGGTCGGTCTATCGTTCAGCATACACCGGAATAAAACTTGCCGCCATTTACAGCGGTTTTCTGTTGATACCGTTTCTTTTCTTCACCGGTCCTCTTGTCGAGCTTTTTCTTCACGGTACGGTTTCCGGCAACGACGAAGTCAGTGTAATGGCTGTTTTTATGGTGAAAATGATCAGTGTCTATCTGTTTTGCGATGCGGTGCTGCAGGTATTCGGTGGAGCATTACGGGGAGTGGGGGATACCTTCTGGGTGATGACGGTATCGGTGACGATGCATTGGAGTTTTGCTCTGTTAACTATAATCGCGCTCAAGGTGGCGCATCTTGATCCACGTGTAACCTGGTGTCTTGTGATCGGGGCGTTCTTTTTCTTCGGACCGATCTTTTTCGTTCGGTTCAGATCGGGTCGGTGGGGGGAAAAAACGGATTTACTTCCGGTCAATCACGGCATGTCGCAGGTGGAATAGAACAGCCGGGAGAAAAGTGTGGTTTGATGTAGAAGAACGAAAACCGCAAATTTTGTAGCAGGTACTTTGGATCAACACGAGCGGAATTGTAGTTTTACCTGCCAAATTTAAAAGAAAAAAGTCCAGACGAAACCGGTGGCACCAATGCCGAACAGAATTGCGCCGGTGATGCCGACAGCTCTTCCGGTATTAGCTTTCGAGATTATTTCCTCGGTAATGGTTTCCTCATCAACATCGGCAAGTGTTTTACGAACCGAATAAAAACCTGCGGCGCCGCATAACAGACCGATACCCCCGGTAATACCCATACTGATCCGCAGAGCCGGGTGGGTTGTCGCATGTGGTTTCTGTCGTTTCGCCTGTATGGTCTCCGTGGCATTCACCACAGCTGCAGGCTCCACGAAAATACCCTGCTGCTCGGGGTAGTTGAAAACAATCGGTGAATTTTCTTTGATTTTCATGACACGATTACCGATTTTCACATTCTGGAATTTATTGTTGGTGAAAAGGACGGAATCGAGTGCCATCGTAACATCTTTACCGGAAACGACAATGCCGTATTTGCTGTTGGTGACAATGGTATTCTTCATTCTGCATACGGCACTGTCGGGCAGATAGATACCATCCCAGCGGGTTTCAAGTCGTGAATCAATGGGCCGGTAATACCACTCATTCTGAAGTTTGTTAAATGTTACCGGGGTGGCCGCCGTACCTTCGCAGACAAGCGTCCCGTTCACTACAAGCAAAGCGTTCTGGGTAAAAAGAATTTTGGTACCGGCGGAAAGTGTAAGGGTTTTGCCTTTTTCAATCATGATATCATGGGGAATCAGATACGTGCCGGCAGTAAGTTCTCCCTCTTTGATGCCTCCAAGGAGCGGTTGAATCCCTTTTTTCTGGTAATACTCAATTTTTCTCTGTGTCTCATCGTCCTGCTGTGCAAAAACGGCTGAAATAACAGTGAAAAATAAAATGACTACACGATTCATATAAAGCCTGTAAACAGTATGCATGTGAGCATTCATGAATGGTTCCCCCCCCCCTGAAACCTCTTCGTACTGGCTTTAAAATAATGCAATACGCAGTGCAAACCCTAAAAGTAGTATAACTACTGCGATCAGACCGATAATTCGCAGCAGGATTTCATACCTGGTGCCGGTGGTTTTCGTGTCGGCACTGGTGGTTGCGGCAGATCGGGACGATATAGCGTCTGCCTCCCGGGACTGCTGATCGGGACCGGAATCAAGGATTTCTTTTAATTGAGATTCGAACTGATCAGAAGTGTTCAATTTCAACCTCAGCTCTCATCGGAATAAACAGGTTACTATCAGCAGATGAACACTGATCTTATCATTAGTTTCCGGATCTTCATGAACAATAACTACCGGGGCCTGTCGGTTATACTGAATGTTCCGGAATTGAATATAATCATTGTTCACTGGTTTGCATCGATATCAGGCGATGGCTTGCAAGGACATCAATCACCAGTAAAAAATACATTCCTGAATTCTTATTTCCGGAAAAAATTGATTCTTCCGGTATGTTCCCCACTCAATTCATGACGATAACATACTTTTTTCTTTAAATTTATGTAAAAGCTTGCCCCCTGAAACATGCTTTGGTTATTTTACGATACTCTATTGTAACAGAATCATATCTCAGTCCTGATGAACATGGGATGCTTTCAGAACAGGGTTCAAATCGAAAAAATGTAGATCTTCATATCCACACCACGTTTTCGGACGGAACAAATACAGTCAGTGAGGTACTGGAAGAGGCTTCTCAAAAACATCTCAAAGCTATTTCCATTACTGATCATGATTGTACCGATGCGTATCCGTTCGCAATCGAACTCGGTTTAAAATTGGGTATTGAAGTCATTCCGGGTGTCGAACTTTCAAGTGAGATCGAAGGTACCGATATTCATATACTCGGTTATTTTGTTGACCCGGAATATCCGCGCTTCGTTCAGAAGTTGAAAGAGATGAAGGAAGCGAGATATCTACGTGCCCAGAAAATCGTTGCCAACCTCAATAAACAGGGGGTTGATCTCCGTTTCGATACTGTCCTTTCCATTGCCGGAGTAGGTGCAATCGGCCGTCCTCATATTGCCGCAGCTATGATGAAAGAGGAGTTGGTGTATTCTTTCAGAGAGGCATT
This sequence comes from Chitinispirillaceae bacterium, assembly GCA_016930275.1. Classification (GTDB taxonomy): domain Bacteria; phylum Fibrobacterota; class Chitinivibrionia; order Chitinivibrionales; family Chitinispirillaceae; genus JAFGNB01. Next base: position 617 of record JAFGHA010000050.1, on the reverse strand, counting down.
CGACAAGTACATCGGGTACGGGTTACCAGCGTATGTCGAGAAATTGAAAATGCACCCGAAAGAGGTCTTTGATCTGATACGCAAAGCAGGAGGTATTCCGGTTCTGGCTCATCCCGGGGTGACGTCGGTTGATGAACGAATTCCGGAATTTATTCGGGATGGCCTTTTGGGAATCGAGGCATACCACACCGAGCATCCATCAAGTGTGGAAAGGTACTATCTGCGCATTGCCAGAAAGCATCATCTTTCTTTTACCGGGGGCTCGGATTTCCACAACCACAATCAGAACAAATCGGTTATCGGGTATCCGGCTGTTCCCTACACGGCGGTTGCCAGTCTTAAAGAGCATCTGGAAAATTCTTGATCAGAGGTAAATCGATGGTAACTGTACCTGTTATTCTTGCCGGAGGAATAGGAGAGCGGTTCTGGCCTCTCAGTCGTTCCTCGATGCCTAAGCAACTGCTGCCGCTTATCAGTTCCAGAACAATGCTCGAAGAGACATTGCGAAGAGTGGCACCCCTTTGCGAAAAAAACGTCAAACCGCTCATTATCACTGGTCGGGCAATCGCCGGACGTATTAAAAAGGTTCTGCCGTCAACGATTGTCTATGACTGTAT
>JAFGHA010000049.1 GCA_016930275.1 Chitinispirillaceae bacterium | reverse complement strand
GAGGGCGCCTATTTCTCGGAAGAAAACGAACGGGAAATCCTGCTTGGAAAGGATCTCGCCAGGGAGCTCGGTCTGAACGTGGGAGATTACGTGACACTGTATGCGATGACGCGGTATGAAGCGCATAATGCCGATGATTTCAGGATCACCGGTCTTGTCGCCACGACCGACCCGGTGATCAACGGTTCGGGCGTCTTCATTTCGCAGGCGGGTGGGGACAGCTTTCTCGATCTGGAGGGGCTGCGGACCGACGTTATGGTGGGTGTGCATCGTAAAGTGAATCTCCGTGATTTTATCAGGGAGATAAGGGCGGTCCAGGGATCGATACAGACTGCCTATCCCGATCTGATCGCCCAGAACGTGCTTGAACAGGAGGCGGGTTTTTTCGAGATCGCAAAATCAAAGCGGGGATTCGGCATGATGTTTCTCGCGGTGATTCTGCTTATTGCCGGTGTGGGAATTTTTAATACCGTGCTGATGAGTGTGTACGAACGTATCAGGGAAATCGGGGTGTTGCGCGCATTCGGACTCAGGCAGGGGGAGATGACGCGGCTGTTTCTGCTTGAAGGAGCGTTTACCGGAATTATCGGAGTGACACTCGGACTGGTACTGGGAACGATAGTGAATGTGCTGCTCGTAAAGTACGGGTACCCACTCGATAAACTGGCTGGTGACGCGATGGGGGATTTCCCGATCTGGGGTACCATTTACGGAGAATGGAACTTTGGCGTCTGGCTGGCGGTTTCGCTTTTTGCGATTGTCGTGGCTACTATCGCGGGATACATTCCCGCACGAAAAGCAGGCTCCATGGAAATCATTTCAACCTTGCGATTTTTCTGAGGGGGTACCATGCGTTTCATTCTTTCGATGGCATGGCGCAATATCGGACGCAACCGGCGGCGTACCCTGCTTGCGGTGATTTCGGTAACGCTTTCCATCATGCTTATTGTTTTCATGAAAGCATTCGTGAGCGGGTTTGTTGATTCAATGGTACGTAATTATACCCGCAGCGAGAGCGGTCATATCCGTATCGTCAATAAACAATTCGCCGACCGGGCAAAATTGCTGCCGGTTACCCGCAATGTTCCGGCACCGGATTCAATCATCATACAGCTCAGGAACAATCCGGAAATCGGTCCGCGGATCACTTTCGCTGCAGAGCGGTACCTGTTCGGTGTCCTGCTCAATCACAAGGGAAATAACAAACCGGCAATGGCGATCGCCGGAGATCCGCAGAAGGAGCGGGAACTCTCGATGCTGTACAAGTCACTCCTCCCGGGAGGTACTTACGGTGACGGGGAACGGGAGATGATCATGGGAGCGAAACTCGCCGGGATCCTCGACTATAAGGTAAAGGATACCGTCCGGGTACTCTGCAATGGAGCCGATGGCGCCCTGCGCCTGAGAAAGTTCGTCCTTACCGGACTTTTTCAGACCAGTATCAATGTGATGGATGAACGGTTTTTCCAGATCGGCATAAGTGACGCCCGTAAACTGCTCAGAACCGGATCGGATGCACAGCAGATTGTTCTCTTTATTGACAACTACCGCGATGCTGCTGAAGTGGCAGACAAGGTGAGAACGTCATTGAACGATACATCACTGGTGGTGCAGCCGTGGATGGAGGTGGGGCCGTATTATCAGCTGGTCAAACTCTCGGAGACGGTATACAACTACTTTTATTTCATTATTGCCCTGCTCGGCGCGTTCATCATATCGAACATCATGATGATGGTGGTACTCGAACGGCGCAAGGAGATCGGAATTCTCAAATCAATGGGAATGAAACGACGGGAAATTCTGGCACTGTTTCTTTCCGAAGGGGTGATAATGGGTACCATCGGGAGCATTTCGGGGGCGATCATGGGCACCATTGTCAATCTGGTGCTGTCGGCGGTCGGTATCGATTTTTCGAAGATGATGAGCAGTATGACGCTGCCGATGGATAACGTGATTTACCCGCATACCGATATTCTGTCGGTAGTGCAGATGGTCTGTATCGGCATTGCGGTCGCATCGCTGGTGGCGCTGCTGCCGTCACGACAGGCGGCCAGGATGGATGCGGTGGAGGCGATTAAGAGTGTGTAGGAGATTAAGGGGTAGGCAATAGGGAATAGGCAATAGGGAATAGGGAATAGGGAATAGGCAATAGGGGGTAGGCAATAGGGAAGGAGGAGATTGATATGGTATCGAAAGTGTTGTTACTAACCGGTATATTTGTGGTTTCTGTATGGGCAAACGACGGCGAGGAACTCCTCAAGAAGATGGACGGAAACCGTGACTGGACGAGCATCGTCTCGACGGCAAAAATGGAGATAATTCTTGACGATGAGACCCGGGTAAAGACCATGGAGATCGCCGGGGTTTCGGACGGGAACAAGTCGCTGGTACGGTTCACCAATGCCGAGGATGAGGGCACGAAATACCTGATGCTGGGGGATAATCTCTGGATCTACTTTCCAGAAGAGAATGATGTCGTGAAAATTTCGGGGCACATGCTCAAGGAGGGCATGATGGGTTCGGATGTTTCGTATGAGGATGCGCTTGAAGCGGATAAACTCTCCGAAAAGTATGCAGTGGAAATCACCGGCGAGGAGGAATATGAAGGGCATGCGTGTTACCTCCTGACACTGACGGCAAAGGTGAAGGATGCGCCGTATTATAAACGGGTCATGCGGGTGGAGAAGAAGCGGTACGTTGCCTGGAAAGAGGAGTCGTTCGCGAAGAGCGGCAAGCTGCTGAAAACGTCCCGGATTCTGGAGGTGAAAAAGGTGGGGGACATGTGGTATCCGGTAAAGGTGGAGATGGTGAATGCGCTCAGGAAAAACAGTCGCACGGTGTTTACTACCGAAACGATTGTATTCGGGAAGGCGCTTCCGGACGATATGTTCACGATGAGAAACCTGCGGCGGTAGGTGTCGAAAAACGAAAGGTAATCCCGAGATTAGTGGCGGTATTGTTTGCCAAAGTCATTTTTACCTGCTTTGCGGGTGATTCTTTGTTGTTGTAAAAATCCCCCTTCGGGGGATGTGCTCGTTGTAGAACTGTTGTGGGGGCGCAATAGAAACATGCTTTGCGATGTTCAGGACGCCCCCTCTGCATCTACACCCTCTTCGTCCCAAGAAGGCGGGACTATCAGTTTACTTGAGGCATAAGGAAACAAATGATCAGACGATTATGTATCGGGAGCATACTTTTGGCGGTTTCTGTTGCACCGGGTGCTGCTCCCTCCGGACTCACCACCCACGGTTCACTTCAGTTCGATGCATCGGGGTGGTATCGGGAGGCTGGTGGGATCGATTCCGCGCTCTCGTTTGCCGGGATGAACATGCTTACCCTCAATGTGAAAACACCACTGCTTAAAACCGCGAAGGTCGAAGGGTTGATCGATATATATCAGGTGTACGGGGAGTATGCCGGGCTCGTTCAGGGAACCTCCGATTCACCGGCGCTCTCGCTGTTCTCCGGCCGGACACCGATTCTTGCCGATCTGCGGATGCTCTATGGTGCGCTCTATCTGCCGTGGGCGGATATTACCCTCGGGCGGCAGGTTGTCAATTACGGCAAAGGAACACTTTTTTCCCCACTCGACGTATTCTCCTCAGTTAATCTGCTCGAACTTTCCTTTAAACGCAGCGGAAGTGACATCGCGATGGCGGCGTTTCCAGTGGGCAACCTTGCCGGTATTGACGTCGTTACGGAGTTCCCGGTGGGAGCCGGTGACTATGCCTCGTCGCTCCGGGGATTCACCACGATTGGCGGATGGGACCTCTCGGCGATAGGTATCTATCGGCACCGGTCGCGCGAGGGAATCGGCGGGGTGGCGTTCAAGGGTGATCTGCTCTTGGGGGTGACGGGCGAGGTTGCTGCCCGGTACCGTCGTGACTCAGGTGACATGTCGGTGGAGGCCATGGCGGGAGTTGATTATTCAATGAAGAATACGTTGTTTTTCGGCGTGGAATACAACTACCGTGAGCGGGACAACGGTCATCCGATGTACGGGAATCATAACCTGTTCGGATCGGTGCAATACATCATTAACGATCTGATGTCGGTATTGCTGGTGGTGGTAGGGGTGCTGCCGGAAGAGAATGTCCTCGCGACGGTCCAGTACTCATGGAATATTCTGCAGAGTGTTTCGACTGTTGTGTATCTGAGGTATTACCGGTTTGAGGAGTTGGGGCCGATGCTTCCGCAGGAGGAGGCGGGGACGCGGGTGACGATTTCGTTTTAGGTGTTTTACCGGGATTACTACCTGTCTGTTTATTCCAAAATAGAGTGGTATAGTGCTCTCTGTGGTGATTATCCTAAAAATAATCAGAAGGTTCCAATTTTTAAGTATATGATATTTAATAGGATATGTAATAAACTAAAATAAGAGCAATGTATTGCTTGAATTCAAGCAATGTAAAAGTTATAATTAAACCATGCTGAATCAACCATGGGTGTCCAATCCACACTGGGAAGCCACTGATCCAAAACTCAGCTTATTGGCGCAATCCCCGGTGTGCATGCCTCATACCTGTAAACTGGTGGAATCGATTCCGCTTTCACCACCCGGTATTATTGTTGTTCGCGGACCTCGGCAGACGGGAAAATCCACGTTTCTGCGGCAATATATACAGTCATCTCTCAGCTCCGGTTTACCTCCGGAAAATATAGGACTTATTGAGGCAGAATCACTGCAATCACGCCAGGATCTGCTTGGTGAATTACAGGCATTCAGAAAAGCCCATGACGGGTTTGATTTAATCCTGATTGATGAAATAACCTCACTCCCCTCATGGTGGCTGGCGCTTAAAATAGCTGCCGATGCGGGGACGCTTGCGAATTCACTGGTAATCTGTACCGGTTCGGCAGCGCACGACCTCCACGAGCAGGCGGATCTGCTTCCGGGGAGGAGGGGAAGAAGATACCCTGTTGATTTTGAACTGTTGCCGGTACGGTATGCTGATGTGTGTGACCACCTATCGCTTGATGATTATTTTTTGACGGGTGGTTTTCCGTGGGCGATTAATGAGTACCTCAAACTTAATTTCATTCCGTCGTTCGTGTATGAGCTGTATACCGCCTGGATCAAGGGCACACTTATCAGACAACGTCACAGTGTTCATACTCTTGCGCCGATGTTGGGCTATATTGTGGAACGGTCGGGCACCGGTGTGAGTGTTGCCAATCTTTCACGCGATTGCGGAATCGGTTCCAACCATACTGCAGAGTCGTACCTTGCACTACTTGAAGAGAGTTTCGTAATACTCGTTTCACGGTGGAGCGAACCGGGATCGAACGTTGATGCGCCACGGAAGAACCGGAAGTTCTTTCCGGCGGACCCGTTCCTGTTTCATCTGTTTTGTGACTTCGGCCACTCACCCGAGAGTATGTTTTTCGCATCGTTGGCGCGGCGCGAATCACCGCAGATAATGGGTTTGCTCGTTGAGAGCCTTGTGGCGGCGGAACTGCGACGGAGCCCGACAATGCTGCCGCTGCGGTATTTTCTCGGAAGGAAAGAGATCGACTTCGTAGGTGCTGAAGTTCTTGAGGTGAAGTACCAGAATAACGTTGATGTGCGTGAATTCGAATGGATGATGTCCGTAGTACCAAAGGGGATGAAAGCAACCGTAGTGACGAAGCAGACACACGGCAGTTTAGGAAACGTCCGTGCAGTGCCGCTTGATGAGTGGTTACTGGAGGATCGCGGGTGAAATAAGGTAACGTTGTCGATTATCTCCTCCGCGCCGGGAGGAGTCACATCTCAGTTCCATCAGTGATATGCATAACATGCGTTGTAATACCATGGGTCATGATTCTACCCCACCGCGCTCCTGCAATGCCTGAAAATCGTGGTGTCCTGTTTTAGAAGTGATGTTTTTTCGGCGAGCGCATTGGCTTTGATCAGACGAACAAAGGGGGCGCGTGTTCATTGCAACCTGACTGTTTCATTTATAATCTTCTGTAGCGGAGTCGTAGAGACGAGTATGTCTGTGACTCACACGTGGTTCGCGGTAACCTTTCAAATGATGTATCTTTATACTTCTTTTACGTCAGGAGTCTGATGGAACCGGCCATTGCAGTAACTTCAGTTACCAAATGTTACAACCCCACAACCTGTGCGGTGAATACCCTCAGCTTCAGTGTACCGGAGTCAGTCTGTTTTGGTCTTCTCGGGCCGAACGGTGCAGGCAAGACCACCATGTTGAAAATGATCTACGGGGTATCGCAGCGATCAGACAATCCACCCGGTGCGATTTCAGTATTCGGATTCGATCCCAGGCATGAATCTCTCGCCATCAAATTTATTTCGGGTGTGGTTCCACAGGAGAACAATCTTGACGAGGAACTCAACGTTGAAGAGAATCTCCGTATTTTCGCACGTTTTTACAACCTCCCCAAAAAAATCGCCACTGAACGGATCAATGAGCTGCTCGAATTCATGGAACTTTCCGACAAACACCGTGCCGGAATCAGAGAACTTTCGGGTGGGATGAAGCGCAGGCTGATTATCGCCCGGGCACTTCTCAATAACCCCCGACTGCTCATTCTCGATGAGCCGACCACCGGCCTCGATCCGCAGGTGCGATAGTTACCATCTCCGGTTATTTCCGAAAGTCGCAGCAGATTCAGTGCCGACACTGAGTTGGCGGACGGCTCGGCGCCATCATAGTCCTCTTTCATCCGCAGCAGGACAGAAGGGTCCCCGTTGTCGGAATTGAAATAGCCGCCACCGGTTCGGTCACGAAACAGCTCATCCTGAAGTTTCTGTAACGACACCGCCCGGGTCAACCACCGGGTTTCGAACGATGCCTCGTACAGATCGAGGAGCCCCTGCACAAGAAATGCATAATCATCCGCAAAGGCGCCGATGGCAGCCTCGCCTGCCCGGTAGCGCCGCAGCAGTCTGCCGGTATCTCTGTGTACCATCCTGTTTTCGATAAACGATGCGGACTTCCGCGCGGCAGCAAGGTAGCACGGGTCGTCGAGTACCTGGAAGGCACGGGCAAAGGCCGAGATCATCAGACCACTCCATGCGGCAATTGCCTTATCGTCCAGATGGGGCCGCGGGCGACTGTTCCGCAGAGCCAAGAGTTCGGATCGTGCTTTTGCAAGCACGCCGTTGATTGCATCCGTTGCCATACCGAATTTCGCAGCGGTCTCTTCAACCGTATGCCGAACAATGAGAATGTTCTTATTCTGAAATTCACCCTGCGGATCGCTCCGTACATTGCCTTCGGGTTCCACCCCGTAGTAATAATTGAACACTTCCGCGGCAGGCTTGCCGAGCGCGTCAACAATCTCCCGGTGTTCCCAGACATAGAACGCACCTTCGGCATAGCCTCCACCGCTGCTGTCGGGCAGCTGACTGTCGGCATCCTCGGCTGCGTAGAACTGTCCCTCCTCGCCGGTCATGTCGCGGAGCACATAATCGAGAGTATCCCGCGCCACGTCGGCAAAAAAACGGTCACGGGTGATCTGCCAGGCATCAAGGTACGAGCCGGCGAGTTGCGCCTGATCATAGAGCATTTTCTCGAAGTGCGGAACATGCCACGAAGCGTCGACACTGTAGCGGTGAAATCCGCCGCCGAGATGATCACGCATACCGCCGTCAGCCATTTTCCTGAGCGTAAAGAGGCTCATGGTGAGCGCATCTTCCAGGCCGGTGCGGGCGTAATACCGTAACAGAAAATTAAGGGTTACCGGACGGGGAAATTTCGGCGCACCACCGAACCCTCCATACTGCGGTTCGTAGGACGATTTGATCTGCTCATAGCACCTTTCGAGCACCGTGGTATCCACCGTACCAACGGCATCGGAAAGGTACGCGGTTGATTGCTGCAACTGCCGTATAATCTCATCCGCCGATGCAACAATGTCCTTTCGATTCTACTCCCAAACCTCGGCTATTTTAAGAAGCACGGAGGATAGCCCCGGTCTCCCCCACCGGTCCTCCGGCGGGTAATAGGTTCCGCCGGCAAAGGGCTTGAGGTCCGACGTCAGCCAGACGGTCATCGGCCAGCCGCCACTGCCGGTTGTCGCCTGGACAAAGGTCATATAGACCCGGTCGAGATCGGGCCGCTCCTCGCGGTCAACTTTAACCGGTACAAAATGATCATTGATAATCTTCGCGACCTTTTCGTTTTCGAATGACTCATGAGCCATTACATGACACCAGTGGCAGGTGGAATAACCAATTGAAAGGAAAATCGGCCTGTTCTCCGCACGCGCCCGTAAAAAGGCCTCATCACCCCACGGGAACCAGTCTACGGGATTGTGCGCATGCTGCAGAAGATAGGGGCTTTTTTCGTTGATGAGCCGATTGGTGTGAAGGGACATGGTGGTTGCACCCGGGTTGAATTCGTTTATGGAACGTTGCTGTACTGGTATCCGGTTTTATACTGATTCGTTCGAATTGTTTATTCCTGTACTAAAAAATCAGCCCGTTATCTCCCGACCGAATCATTATTCAGTTACCGACAGAACCGCATCATATACATAATCCCGTGCGACCCTGCGAACAGTTATGGTCAACCCGTGAGCATGCACCTCGGCATTTTCGGTCAGCGGGCGATCACCCAATTCAGTTTTCACCACTTCATTAATAGTCTGAGGGATATCCGGTATGTTGTCGGACAGGATATTCCGCAATTTACTCATCGGCACGCCGCCACCCGCCCGCAGTCGTTTTTCAGACATACTGACGATCATTGCCGGGGGTTCGTCGTATTCGTCTTCTATTTCACCCACCAGTGATTCAATGACATCTTCAAGTGCAACGATACCTATGGCATTCTGCTGCACATCATTAACAACCGCAATATGATGATGCTCACGCATCATTTTCTTGAGTAATTCGTGTAACGGCATATTGTCCGGGACAAAGAGCACCGGCCGGGAGATGCCGCGGAGCGTTGGGTCCGAAGGGGCGACATGCAGAGCGGTGACGAGATCCTTGAAATTGACATATCCAAGTACGGTACCCCAGGTATTCCCCTGCATTAAGGGATACCTTGTATGGCGATGTATATGCGCTGCCAGAAAGGCTTCAGTAAGATTCATGGAATCGCTCAGGAACAGCACATCATTTTTATCAACCATTACTTCGCGAACGCTGAGCATACCCATTTGTATACTTTTTGAGATAAGAGCCGCCTGCTCCGGGGTAAGTGACTTGTCGTATACAGCGGATCGTGCAAGGAGGGATATTTCAGATACGACGGAATGGCTATCCTTTGTGCGTTTTACCTCAAAGGGACGGTTGAAGAATTCAATTAAAGCAGTAAGCGGCAGAAAAATCTTAATAAGAACCCGAAGTGGTAGTGCACTTATTTTTGCCAGATAAATATTGTATCGAACACCTAAAGTTTTAGGGAGGATTTCCGTATACTGAATCATAAAAAGCGAGTAAGCAATAGAGAATAACCAGATCCATTTCGGTCCATAAAGCTCATCAAACTGTGCTCCGGAAATTGCGGCACCAATGGTATGTGCAAGGGTGTTGATAATGAGGATTACTGCAATCGGCTTCTGGATATTCCCTTTAAATTTCTTCCAGACCCTGGCAATTCCCGGCGCTTTTTGATTAATTTCAGCGATATCCGAATTCGATATGCTGAGAAGGCACGCCTCCATCAACGAGCAGAAAAACGATATACTCAGAGAAATTGAAATAACAACGACAAGAAGTAGCACACACCCTCCTTAATTTGATTATCAACAACTACCAGCCTGTTCCCGGACTATGGCATCGAATCCGGGGTTCCCGCTGATCCAGGGCACTGTCTGCGGAGATGTCCGGATTTCATGACCGTTCACCCGGATTGTTCATGATTCCTGCAAAAAGAATCAGCCCGTTTTCTCCTGCGCGGATAAAATAGATAAATGGTTTATTGAAAATAATTTCTTCGGCAGGTGCCAGACCTTTCCCCGATAAGGCGGTAACTGTTGCGGCATACGCTTCGGTTCCTTCCTCATCGGTTCTGATACCGGCACAGTGTACTATGGTATCAATATACAGTTCTGCCGGGACACCGGTATTTTTCCAGACTGCCATACCGGTTATTTTGCTTTCAATAGCGTCAAACGCCAGATTAATTCCAATTTCTTTGAGTGCGGATGAAAGGTCCAGGGTATTTTCGAAAACAAATTTCGGCATTCGCACACTGCGGTATGCTATGGAGTCCCCGCCTCCGAGAACATCCGGACACTGTTCCTGCAGGAAATCCGGAATCGATTGTCCAACAGGCATATACAGATCGATAAAGAAATAATTCTTTCTATCGGTACCGTAATAGAGCCTGGTATTACAATACGTATCGGTGATGACTGTTTGAAAACATTCATCAGATACCATCATGGTAACGGAAGATATTCCCCGGGGAGTTGAAAACGGTCCGGAGGTGGTTTTGGAAATATCAAAGGGTGATGCCCAATCCGCTTTGAAGTAGATCGCGCTGGTGATAAAACAGGCGGTCAATGGATGTATATAGGTTTCGTTGATCATGTTTTTTATGTTATGCGCCGTATTATCCTCTATCCATTTGTTGACCGTAGTTACCGTGTTACTTTTATTGGTAAAGTCAATAGCCGTCGAGTACACCCCATAGTTTGATTTCGCCAGCGAAACATACGAGGGGATGAGTTCGTAAAGACTTGAATTGACCCATATCGCATCTGCAATCTGCAGGATTACCGTAGTGTCGGCATAGAGTAATTCCGCCAGTGCGTTCTTCGCACCGTCCAGTGCCTCCTGCCCACCGAGCGCGGTCAGAAGCTCCTGCTTCGTTTCACCTTCCGCCGCTTCGGTGACAATGGCGAGATTCCTGCTGATATTCAATGGTGAAATGACAAGGTTTTTATTCAGCAGTGAGTCGGAACTGCATAATGCATGCAGCAGGTTGACGGCGAATGAATTGATGGCGGTATTGTATCCGGGAGTGATGGTCGCGGCCTCGTCCCCGGGAATTGCGTTATAGATAAACGATGCAGTCTGGTTGTTGAGTAAGCCCTCCTTCGGACGGATTTCATCGTCGGTCTGCATGCAGAAAAACGACATGGTGACCAGACAGAGTACTACGGTTGCGGACGGATAGCTTGATTGAATCATGCTTTTCATACCTGCAGCTCCTTTTGTAGTGAACCACCCTGCGATGAATCGACACGCATCAATGGAGAAATCGCTCATGATTCAGGTAACTGATTTGGATTCCGGTTCGTATTCATGCTATCTGACAATATTTGCACAACGTCACTCCGGTGAAAACCGGAGTCCGGAAGAGAAACGCGCGTTTCATCTTGACTCAACGGAATCCCGGCGTTCGCCGGGATGACGGTAAAACTTACCGGTATTGCATCATTCGTGCAGATCACTATCAGACAGTTAATAACACAACAAATAAGTATTACCGGTCCGGTTGTGCAAGTCCTCCGAAATTTAAGTCTAAAAAGACAGGATGATTCACTTACGGTTTTACCCTGAGGCTCCCGCAGGGAGAACCGGGTACCCGGGTGACGATTTCGTTGTAATCCTGAAACCCGCAACAGCGTTCAACCGTTTTCAATCTTGTCATGCTGATTGTTTAAAAAAAAACGCCATTCCCGGCATACTCCGTAAACGGCGTTATCTATAATGAGGGTTACTTTTCAAATAATTTCAAAGCGGCTTCTCCTTCATTTACCGAAAGGGTGCAGGGTATGGTGAACGGACCGGGTGCGTTACCTGCCTCGGGAATTATGGTGATTTCTCCGTTGAATTCACCGGGCCTCAGCCCTTCGGCATTGAACTGTACACCGATATCAAGCGAACCACCCGGCGTGACAGTACCGTTTGTTATCGATACGCTCAACCATCGGGAATAGGTACCGGCTTCATCGGCTGCAAGAGAATACGTCGATTCGTATGGGGTCTGAACCGAGGTCGTCACCCTGCCGTCATCGGGGTTGACGGCGACGACTCTTCCATAATCACCGGATAGATACAGAACGTGACCTCCCTGCGAATAACCCGCTCCTGCGGGAAAGTCCAGGTCGACGGGAACCGGTAGTTCGTTTTTCACCGATCCGTCGGAGAGATCGCGTTCCTGAATGGTCCAGTTCATGTAGTTGAAGATATAGTAACTGTTTCTCTCCACTGCCGCCGTCAGGGCGCCGTAACAATAGGTGGCATCGAATGTCCGGATCGTTGTACCGCTCTGTTTTTCGATCAGTCGAACACTTTCGTTCATCATGTCGAGCACGAGGAGATACTCGTCGGTGACACCAAGCCCCGCGATAAAAACATTCGACATATCGGTGGTTAACGTATCGCGGACATCGGGATTGTCCGGATCGATGATTACGATGTCGGCCTGGCGCCCCGTCTGAAGCGGCGCATAAAGGTATTTTCCGTCAAATGCGAGTCCCTCGAGGCTGCCGTCGACTGCAATCGGGGATCCGATCGGTTCAAAGGTTTCCGGATCGAGTTGTCTGATTCCCTCGATGGTCCCGATGAAGAGAACGCCTTTGGTTGCCACGGTACGTGGAGTATTATCGATGACTGAAATGCGGAAATCATATGCTCCCTGGCCACTGTTGTGCAACGACAATGTCTCGCTGCTGGAACCGCCCGCAGGGAGCTGTACCGTAAGATGATCCGGTGCTATCGTGATGGCGGGTGGCGTGATACCGGTACCATTCATCCGTTCCATCAGTATCGGCAGATCAATGGCATCGCTGATGATAAAACTGATATTTCTGAATGATCCGGCCCGTTGCGGACGGAAGTGAACAGGGACGTTCAGCGAACTGAACGGTGCAACGGTAAACGGCGGTGCCTGTTCGAAGGAAAACACGCCATTGGTGGTTATAATTGAATGAACGGTGGTCGTTACATTACCGCTGTTTGTCAGGATAACCGGAGAGGCACTGTCACCTCCGATCCATACATTGCCGAAGTCAGTCGAACCCGGAGAAACCGCCAGTTTCTTGATCGGCAATACCATTACCTGACAGGGAATAACGAACGGTCCCGGTTCCCATCCTTTTTCGTGCGCAATGGAAACATTCGCCGTATAGGTTCCCGGAAGCATTCTGTCGGTGTTGAAGGTAAGCGAGACCGTAGCCCTGTCACGAACGGGAACAATACCGGAGGCGTTATCAGCGGAAAGCCAGGTGATCCTGCCGATTTCATCGGTGGCGAGTTTGATGTAGACGTCGGTAGTAAATCCTCCCTTGAGTGCGCCGGTGGCGGGATCAACAAAATAGTGTCCCCATCCGTCCGACATGACCACCGCATCGAGTCCTTTCGAAAAACCCAGATAGGGAATCGCGACCGGAGGACGCGCCTCATTGAGCAGGTCGCCGTTGGGAATCAACCGGGTCTCGAGATTACCGGTGGCGGAGTTGAACACGATCACCGTTCCGTCGTCACGACCGTTGCATATTCCCTCCGTTGCCGCGTCGATTCCCCAGTAGCTGGAGAGCTCTCCGGTTTCTTTGTTAACGAACACTACCATGACATCGGGTTTCGCATGTACGATTCCGAAGACGTACTGATCATTTACCGCGATTTCACTGATGTAGTCGAATTCATAGTCTGAAAGGTCGATTACACGATCAACGGTTTTGCTAACCGGATTCATTACCAGAATCGTCCGTCTGTTCGAATCGATGAGATACAACATCTCTCCGTCGTATGTGACACTGTTGGCGGGATACCCCAGAGGATCGGCGGTGAGGATCGACCCGGTGTTCGGATCAATGGTATAAAATTCTTTCATACCGATACCGTAAAATACCGAGGTTCCCGCGCTACCGCCCGAAGCGGCCTTAATGTCAACATTGAAACGGAAATCGGTTCCCCCGGAATTGCGAAGTTGAATGCTTGCAGAATGTGTTTTACCGGGAAGCATGGTTCGGGCAATATCGGATGGAGAGTAACTGATTCGTGGTGGATTGACGGCCGTTCCCGCAAGTGGAACGGAAACCTCCGGTGCGATTGCCGCATCGCTCAGGATGGTAAGTACACCGTTTTCGGTACCGGTACGACGCGGGGTGAAACCGACCGGGACGATAACGGTATCAAACGGTTCCACAACAAGCGGCAGTGCAATAAATGGCATAAATTGTCCACTGCCTGAGGTTATCGAACTTACGGTCGTCGCTTCGTTGCCGCTGTTGAACACGTATAGCGGAAGGGTATCGGTTCTTCCAAGCCAGGTCCCGTCGAATGCGAGTGGCGAAGGCGTTGCCGCGCATCGTTTTTCCGGCAGGACCGTCATTGCACAGGGAATATCATACGGGCCCGGAGCGATCGGTCGGGCGTGTCGCAGCTGCAGTATTGCCGAAAATGTTTCGGGCAGTTCACCATCGGAGGACAGCATGGTAGTGAACGTAATCGCCTGACCATGCGGTACCACTCCTTCCGTAACGCTCGCCTGCAGCCATTTCGTATTGAGACCGACTTCATCGGACGCGAGTGCCCAGACGTCTAAAATCGGGAGCTCAGCGACGATCGATCCGTTGTCAGGGTTTATTGCAACGATATTATCCCAAGGACTCGCGACGAAGAGAACGTTGGCTCCCTCGGAATAGGCAACTCCTGTGCCGGGGGAGTAAAAGGGAAAAGAATTAATCACAGAACCATCGAGAATGGAGCGTTCCTCCATAGTGCCATCGTACCAGTTGAAAATGAATACCGACTGTCGGGATTCGGATGCACCGAGTCCTCCGTTGTACATTGGTGAACTCCACGACGCTAACGGCTCTCCGGTGGCTTTATCGCATATCCAGACCATTTCAGTGGCAAGATCACCAAGAATGATGTAGTCGGCGGTAACTCCCAGCCCGTCAACGTAACCTTTGCCGATGTTGCAGGAGAGTGTATCAATAAATTCTCCTGTTTCGGGGTCGATTATTATTACCTCCGGACTGCTGAATACATAGTAAAGTTTTTCTCCATCGAAGGCCAGCCCTTCCGGACCGCTTGATGGTGACGGTTTCGATATCGGGTCGCCGATGTAGTCGCCGGTAACGGGATCGATTTTCCAGATGGCGGTATCAATTGCGGCAAAGAGGACCGCATCCGAGAGACCGCTGTGCGGAGCAGTGGTAGTGCGGCGTGGAGGGATTATCTTTGTGGTAAAGTGAAAATCGGCTCCGCCGGTGTTGGCAAGGGTGACCGGTAACGTTTCGGTGGTGCCGTAGGCGAGGACACGGTCGATACTTGCGGGGGTAACGGTGATATTCGGTGGCGCGACGGAGGTTCCGGAAAGACCGACCGTCAATTGCGGATTATCTTCGGCGTCACTTACTATTGACATAGTGGATTCGAAATCACCGGCCGTCCGCGGGGCGAACCTGACCGGCATGCTGATACTACCGAACGGCCGTACCGTAAATGGAACCGGAAGTTCACTGGTGAACGGTCCTTCCGAGAATGTTACTGCACTGACGGTGACCGGAGCGTTGCATTCATTGACAAGAACAACATCGGCAACGGTGTCACGTGTCGCCCAGACAGTAGTAAAGACTAATGACGGTATTCCGCTTTGCAGTGAGCGGCAGGGAGCAATTTCAGCGGTCACGGTGAGGATATGATCCGGTTCATACGGGTCATCGGTCTGATAGATCACTTCGGCGACCCAGGTGCCTGCAACGAGTCCCTGCGGATCGGCGGTCACCGTAAACAGCTGTTCACTGCCCGGAGGAATCGTTCCCGGAGTGGCCGGAGCGACCGTGAGCCAGGGCGGATTGACCGCCTCAAGTGCTTTCGCCAGATTGAGCCTGCCGCCGGTGACGCATTTTCCTTCCAGGGAGGCGATAGGATCGACCCCTTCCATAATCGCTCTTTTAAGTTCCGCGGTGGTGAGTGACGGGTTGTATGAAGCAAGAAGTGCCGCACAACCGGAAACATGCGGTGCTGCCATCGAGGTGCCTGAATGCATTTCATGAATATTGCCCGGAATGGTGCTCAGGATATCGACTCCAGGTGCGCCGAGGTCAACGGAAGTGAGGCCCCAGTTGGAGAAATCGGCAAGCGCATCGTTGTGGTCGGTTGCTGCAACCGATACGATGTTGTCAAGATCGTAACCCGCAGGATACGACTCCCACTGGTCTATATCACTGTATTCATTACCTGCGGCTGCAACGAAAAGACCCGCCTGTGCGATAACGTCATACAGCGCCTGGTCATAGCCGCCGCCGCCCCAGCTGTTGCTGGT